>DDDX01000016.1 GCA_002339085.1 Cellvibrionales bacterium UBA1969 | reverse complement strand
TGGTCGGGATGGCCGGATTTGAACCGACGACCACCACACCCCCAGTGTGGTGCGCTACCAGACTGCGCTACATCCCGAAATATCATATTTATAATGGCGTTTTTTTCGCAAATTTTTTATACAATCTCACATCATTTGCAAAACGCCCCATGAATTTATTTTTAAGTTCATCTGGCACATAATCCCTTAATGGAGCCATCTTATTTAACAGTGTGTTCTTATTAATCACAGGGATTTCACAAGGCAGATCAATATCAAAAAGCTTGGCAAAGCGACGCAACTCTTCATTGATATTTTTAAATAACAATGGTTTACAAATCAACTTGTCTTTATAACTGAAATAATCATATTGCGGTCTTTCAATAACGCCAAAATGGCGATCCGTTTTTAAGGCTTCAAGAGCGGAGTCAAGATCATTTATGCCCGCATGACCAAGGATTGAACGCCAACGATCTAATGGCGATCTTAAGGTTGCATAACACTGATATTCTTTTAGCTGTTGCTCGGTAAGAAGCCCGAAGTTTACCGCATCAATAGGCCTCATATGCTGTAATTCTCCAGAACCTGTCTCTAGCTCGGCTACCACTCGGTCTGGGACGTTTTTATTGCTCAAGCTTACTGACATTTCCGAGGTACAAACGTCTATATCGGAAATTGCCCCATTGAGTCTTAGCATTAATTCGACAGTGGATGAGGCTGTTTTAGGAACTCTAAAATAAACCACCTTGAACTTATGTGAAATTATCATTTTTTAATTCAAAAACAAGAAATGGGGTGGTTTAAACTTTCAAAACCTCGATGACGTCTTCGAGCTCACCAATCATCTGCCTAAGCAGCTGTTGGGACTGCGAGCCATCTTCTTTAGCTTTTTCACCATTTAACTGAAGGCGAGCACCACCGATGGTATAGCCTTGATCGTATAAAAGGCTGCGAATTTGACGAATCATAATCACGTCTTGGCGTTGATAATAGCGTCGATTACCACGGCGTTTAACAGGCTTTAAATGAGGAAATTCTTGTTCCCAGTAACGCAATACGTGCGGTTTGACCGCACAGAGATCGCTTACTTCGCCTATGGTAAAATAACGCTTTCCCGGGATGACCGGTAATTCTTCGTTATTGCTCGGTTCCAGCATAAGTTTCTACTTGTTGTTTCAGTTTTTGTCCGGGCTTAAATGTTACCACACGACGGGCGGAAATCGGAATTTCTTCGCCAGTTTTTGGATTTCTGCCGGGGCGCTGCTTTTTATCCCGTAAATCAAAATTGCCAAAACCTGACAACTTAACGTTTTCGTTGGTTTCTAGCGCTGAGCGAATCTCTTCAAAGAAGAGCTCAACGATTTCTTTGGCTTCACGTTTGTTTAATCCAAGCTCGTCAAATAACCGTTCAGCCATTTCTGCTTTGGTTAGAGCCATAATTAATCACCTCAAGGATGCATTTAACCGCTGTTTTAACGACGCCAACACGTCCTCAATCAACGCGTTCACCTCGTCCTCATTTAACGTGCGCTCTTGGAGCTGCCACGTTAACCCTAAGCCAATACTGTGTTTACCCTCGTCTATGCCAGCACCACTGTATTGGTCAAACACTACCGTTGCCACTAAATGCTCGCCTGCGGCCTCGGAAGCCACGTCAACCACTTCGCTGGCCGTGATGGTAGTCTCTACCACTATCGCCAAATCCCTCCTTACCTCAGGAAATTTCGATAATACTTTGAATTCTGGCACTTTTTTGGTAGAAATCAAGTTTAATTGCAGCTCAAAAACCCATATTTCTTGGTCAATATTCATTTTTTTATGTAATTGAGGGTGTAATAGACCCAAATAACCCACCAATTGCTGGCCTAAGTAGACAGCGGCACTTTTGCCGGGATGTAGCGCCACCATTGGGCTGGCGGGGTCTAAGGCTAAAAATTGCACCGTTTTTTCGGCGCTTAAGCCCAGCAAAGACTCGACATCAGATTTAATGTCATAAAAATCAAAGAGATCGGCATTTTGTGACTTCTGAACGGTCGCCTCGCGCGCGCTTAGCCATGATTCGGGCAATCTTTGACCAACCAAGAGCCCTGCTAACAAAGGTGATTGGTCTAATTGTTCGCCTTGTTGTCGAAAACCCAGGCCCGTTTCAAACAACTTTAAGCGCGTTTGTTGTCGGTTCAAGTTATACACCGCAGCCGCAACTAGGCCCGGCAAAATGCTACTGCGCATCACCCCCATATCACTGGCAATCGGGTTAAGCAATTCAACCGGTGCTGCCTGTGGGTCAAACAAGGCCTGAGTCTCGGGATCGATAAAGCTATAAGTGATCGCTTCGCGGTAACCTTTGGAAATTAATTGCCTAGAAAAGTCACGGCGACTCACGTTGGATTCCGCCCGCTCACTGAACGTAAGTTGTGCTATGGGAGGCTCAACCGGTAATTGCTCATAGCCATAAATACGCGCTAACTCTTCTAGCAAGTCAGCTTCAATGGCAATATCAAAGCGATGCGCAGGAACCGTCACCTGCCAGCCACCATCGATAGTTTTGGGCTGAAGATCTAAGCGTGACAAAATATCGGTGACACGATCACTAGGAATTGCAAAACCCAATACCCGTTTAATTTGCGTTTCCCGAAGATTGACGGTCTCGGCACTTTGCTGCTGTGCCGATGCTTCTGCGACAGTCACAGGGCCGGCTTCGCCCCCTACAATAGCCAATAACAATTCGCTGGCTCGTTCAATTGCGCGCAACTGTAAGTCACGGTCAACGCCACGCTCAAAACGATGCGATGCATCGGTGTGAAGCCCTAATTGTCGAGCTTTGCCGGCCATTTTTTCAGGTGTGAAAAAAGCCGACTCTAAAAAAATATGTTGCGTGTTATTCGATACGCCCGAGTCTTTGCCTCCCATAATGCCGGCAATAGCAAGAGGCTTTTGTTGATCGGCAATCACTAATAAATCATCACTTAAGGCCTGATCTTTATCATCGAGTAGCACTAGACGTTCATCACTGCAGGCTAAGCGCACGTCAATATCACCCTCGATAGCGTCAAGATCAAACGCATGCATGGGCTGACCTAACTCCATCATTACGTAATTTGTCACATCGACTACGGGATCGATCGATCGGACATCGGCGCGGCGTAATTTTTCACGCAACCACAAGGGGCTAGTCTGCGATAAATTCACATTTCGGATAATGCGACCCGCATAACGCGAACAATGCTCAGGTGCACTTATAATCACCGCACGTTGTTCGTCAATCGTCGGCTTTAATGCGCAAAACGCTGGCGCCGTGACATCAGTCTGGGTCAATACACCGGTTTCTCTAGCCACCCCATTAATCGATAAACAGTCACCGCGGTTGGGCGTGAGATCGACGTCAATAATCACATCGTCAAGCTTTAAATACTGGCGCAAGTCTTTGCCAAGTGGCGCATCAGCGGGCAAGATTAATAAACCATCGACAATATCCTCTAATCCCAATTCAGAAGCGCCACATAACATACCAGAAGAAACTACACCCCGCAGTTCGGCTTGTTTTATTGAAAAATCGCCGGGTAATACGGCGCCAACCTCGGCAAAAGGCACGCGTGCACCTACT
Source organism: Cellvibrionales bacterium UBA1969 (assembly GCA_002339085.1). Taxonomy (GTDB): domain Bacteria; phylum Pseudomonadota; class Gammaproteobacteria; order Pseudomonadales; family UBA7434; genus UBA7434. The sequence goes on along the minus strand of DDDX01000016.1, from coordinate 12,647 downwards.
GCAACATTACGAGCGCCGCAAACCACTTGCGTTTCAACACGGCCATTATTGACTTGGCAAACCCGCAGCTTTTCAGCATCAGGATGGGCCTCAACTGCGCTTATCTCGCCAACCACCACGCCGCTAAAATTGGCGACTGCTGGTTCAACACCATCAACTTCAAGCCCTGCCATCGTTAATAAATGCACCAACTGCTCGGTTGTTTCCGAGGGATTAACCCATTCTCTTAACCACGATTCACTTACTTTCATTGCATAACCTTGAACTTAAAATAAAAACGCTCAGTAAAAAACTCGTTAACCGAACTGCGATAAAAAACGCACGTCATTTTCAAAAAACAACCGTAAATCATTAACGCCATAGCGCAGCATGGCTAAGCGCTCAACACCGATGCCAAAGGCAAAACCGGTGTACTTTTCAGCATCAATATCGACATGAGCAAATACATTGGGATGCACCATGCCGCAACCCATAATTTCCAACCAACCCGTGTGCTTACAGACTCGACAACCTTTACCCGAACACATCACGCATTCAATATCGACTTCTGCAGAAGGCTCGGTAAAAGGGAAGTAAGAAGGCCGAAAACGAACCGCTAATTCTTTTTCAAAAAATACCCGTAAAAATGTCTGGACCACGCCTTTTAAATGCGCAAAGGTCACGTTCTCATCAATCATTAAACCTTCGACTTGATGAAACATGGGCGTATGCGTGACATCGGAATCACAGCGGTAAACCCGACCCGGACAGACAATGCGCAACGGCGGTTGCTGAGATTCCATCACCCGTACTTGCACCGGCGAGGTGTGAGTGCGAAGCACTTGCGGCGCTGAATCATCAACGCCGCGGGCATAAAAGGTATCGTGCATGGCTCGCGCAGGGTGGTGAGCGGGAATATTTAAGGCTTCAAAGTTATGGTAGTCATCTTCGATTTCTGGCCCTTCCGCCACACTGAAACCAATTTGCTCAAAGTAGGCTTGGATACGTTCTGAAGTAATACTCACGGGATGTGCACTGCCACATTCACCTTGTCGTGAGGGCAGAGTGACATCAATTTTTTCATTCGCTAAGCGCTCAGCTAAGGCAGCTGTCTCTAATGCTAGCCGCTGATTTTCAATCGCGCTTTGAACACTTTGTTTTGCCGCATTAATCGTTGCGCCCGCCGCCGAACGCTCCTCGGCTGGCAATTGGCCCAAGGTTTTTAGCAGGGCTGTCAGCTGACCTTTTTTGCCTAAATATTCGACACGTATAACATCGAGATCTTTCACCGATGTAGCGGCGGCGATCGCCGCCAACGCTTGATCAGTCAATTCGGATAAATTTGCTTGCTTAGACATATTTCACCTATGAAGCGTAACCTTAAAAGTGATAATCACTCATGTCATGATAATTCTATTCGCTAAAGTAACATTTCTTTCAATAAAAAAGGGAAAGAGCATAGCCCTTTCCCCTTTCCTCGTCGATTCAACCGCGGCGTTGAAAGCCCGCCTACTGTTTGGCCTACAGCCAAACAAGCCGTTTATGCTAGTGCTGACTTGGCTGTCTCGACGACTTTGGTAAACGCCGCTTTATCATGCACGGCTAAGTCCGCTAAGACACGCCGGTCTAATATCACGTCAGCTTTTTTCAGCCCCGCGATCAGTCGGCTATAGCTTAGACCATTAGCGCGCGAGGCGGCATTGATACGGGTGATCCAAAGTGCTCTAAATTGACGTTTACGCTGGCGACGGTCACGATAAGCGTATTGAGCGGCTTTGGTAACCGCTTGCTTAGCAACACGAAAGACGCGTGAACGCGCACCGTAATAACCCTTGGCTTGTTTAAGAATTTTTTTGTGGCGACGACGTGCTACCACTCCACGTTTTACTCGAGGCATTTTGTTCTCCTAAAATTATCTGCGTAAAGGGTAAGGGTTAGTTGTTGCGCATCATCTTATCGATTAACGGCTTATCCGCCGCATCAATAATTGATGTACCACGTAACTGACGCTTACGCTTAGTGGTCATTTTAGTAAGAATATGGCTTTTATTAGCGCTTTTACGCTTATAACCAGCTCCGGTTTGTTTGAAGCGCTTGGCAGCGCCACTGTGTACTTTTGCTTTTGGCATGTTAAAACTCGCATTGTCATTGTATCGTTCAACTTATTCAATAAGCCGACAGATAAAGATAAAACAGCGGCCCTATGGTGCATGAGCTCTCGCTGTGTAAGGTTAGATAGCTGTTTTTAAAAGCGTCTATCTATTCTTTTTCGGAGATATCACCATGGTCATCTGTCGGCCTTCCATTTTAGGGAATTGCTCGACAGCGCCCAGTTCCGCTAAGTCGGCCTCTACTCGTTTGAGTAGCTCCATACCCAGCTCTTGGTGAGCCATTTCTCTACCGCGAAAACGCAGCGTGACTTTGGCCTTATCGCCTGCTTCGAGGAAACGTATCAGGTTGCGTAGTTTGACCTGATAGTCTCCATCTTCTGTGCCAGGTCGAAATTTCATTTCTTTGACCTGGGTCTGCTTCTGCTTCTTTTTAGAAGCCGCACGTTTCTTTTTAATATCAAACAAATGCTTACCGTAGTCCATGATCTTGCAAACGACCGGATTACTGTCACCTGCAATTTGAACAAGATCAAGAGAGGCTTCTTGTGCCATGGCTAAAGCTTCAGTGGTTTTTACTACTCCCACTTGCTCACCATCAGCACCAATTAAACGAACCTCCAGTGCTTCTACCGCTTCATTAATGATTGCGCGTTTACTGTCTTTACCCTTCACGCGACTTGACCACTAATTTGTATTTGCTTAATAATAATTCTCCGTTAATTGAAAAAATAGGCCAAAAAAAACGGTGGCTTACGAATTCACTTGCGTTCTGCCGCGTTGCTCTTCAGCCTCTAATAAATGACCACTTAAGGCATCAATCGATAAGCTGCCAAGGTCTTCTCCCGAGAGAGTCCTCACAGCCACCGTACCGGTTTCGACCTCTTTATCACCGACCACCAGTAAATACGGTATCTTGCTTAAGGTGTGGGCGCGAATTTTAAAGCCGATCTTCTCATTTCTCAAGTCCGTTTCGACCCGAAATCCCTGTTTAGAGAGGATTTTTTGCAGGTTTTTTGCAAATTCAGCCTGATTGTCCGTAATATTCATGATAACGGCCTGAACAGGCGCCAGCCAGACGGGAAATTTACCCTCATAATGTTCAATTAACATGCCAATAAATCGCTCAAAAGAACCCAAAATCGCGCGATGCAGCATCACTGGGACTTGGCGCGATCCATCTTCAGCGACATATTGCGCATCTAAGCGGCCCGGCATGGAAAAGTCGACCTGTATAGTACCGCACTGCCACACGCGACCAATGCAATCGAGCAATGAAAATTCGATTTTAGGCCCATAAAAAGCCCCTTCGCCGGGCAATAAATCCCAATCTAGACCTTTATTATTTAAAGCCAGTTCGAGTGCCTGCTCAGCCTTGTCCCAGATTGCATCATCACCTACCCGCTGTTCAGGTCGTGTTGATAGCTTGACCAATACATCGTCAAAACCAAAATCTTTATAAACGCTGTAGAGTAAATCAATAAATATCGAGACTTCTTCTTGGATGGCATTTTCGGCGCAAAAGATATGTGCATCATCTTGCACAAAGCCTCGCACGCGCATCAATCCTTGCAATGTACCCGAGGCTTCATTGCGATGACAGGAACCAAATTCTGCAATTCGCAGCGGCAAATCACGGTAACTTTTTAGCCCTTGATTAAACACTTGGACGTGGCAGGGACAATTCATCGGCTTGACCGCATAATCGCGCGACTCGGATTCGATGGTAAACATATTGTCAGAAAATTTATCCCAGTGTCCCGACCTCTCCCACAAACTGCGATCGACCACTAGCGGTGTTTTAATCTCTTCATAGCCGTTACTGTTTTGCACCTCTCGCATGTACTGTTCAATGACTTGGTACAGGGCCCAGCCACGTGGATGCCAAAACACCATGCCAGGCGCTTCTTCTTGAAGATGAAACAGATCCAGTTTCTTACCGATTTTTCGATGGTCACGCTTTTCAGCTTCAGCCATGCGATTGACATAGGCCTTTAAACCTTTTTTATCGGCCCAAGCCGTGCCGTAAACTCGCTGTAGCATTTCATTATTAGCATCGCCACGCCAATAGGCACCGGCTAACTTGGTTAGTTTAAAATGCTTTAAAAATCGGGTATTCGGCACATGTGGACCGCGACACATGTCTAAATATTCTTGGTGGTAGTAAAGACCCATTGCCGTTTCGTCAGGCATGTCGTCAATTAGTCGCAATTTGTACTCTTCGCCGCGGCGATCGAATTCAGCAATGACTTCTGCACGTGGCGTCATCTTTTTCACTACATCGTACTCTTCGTCAATCAAGGCTTTCATGCGTGCTTCAATAGCCCCGATATCCTCTGGCGTAAACGGTTTTTCAGTGGCAATATCGTAATAAAAACCCTCGTCAATCACAGGGCCAATGACCATTTTTGCATCAGGAAATAATTGCTTTACCGCATGGCCAATCAAATGGGCACAAGAGTGACGAATAATCTCAACACCTTCGTCATCATTTGCGGTGATAATGCGCAACGTCACATCGTGCTCAATCAATTCGCAGGCATCTTTGAGCTGACCATCAACTTTACCAGCGATGGTTGCTTTCGCTAAACCTGGGCCGATATCGGCAGCAACGTTTAAAATAGAAATCGCTTGATCGAAAGCACGCTTGCTTCCATCAGGAAGAGTGATAACTGGCATATTTAGTTCCTTTCACAGTGGTGACCGCTACCAATGGCCACTTGAAGTCTTTCGTTTTTCTTTATCTTTTAAACTGGCTAACCTGCATTATTAATACAAGCTATTGGTTAGTATAGAACAGCTTATCTAGCTTCGCCGCCTGTCTCAGCCGGCACTGCGGCATCAATCACGGCTTGCAACTCACCATTACTAGACATTTCAGTGATAATGTCACAACCCCCTACCAACTCACCATCGACCCATAATTGAGGAAACGTTGGCCAATTCGCATAAGTGGGCAAATTAGCTCGAATCTCTGGATTGGATAAAATATCAACGTAAGCAAACCGCTTACCGCAGACCATCAGTGCCTCAATCGCGCGAGCGGAAAAGCCACATTGGGGCATATCAGGTGACCCTTTCATATAAATGATCACGGGATTATTCTCGATTTGGTCTTTTATGGTGTCCATGATATCCATGGTTGTTCTCCAAAATTTTGGCCTATGCAACTGATTCAACAACCGCTAATCGCTGACAAATCAACCACTCTATTCATAATACTTCGCCATTGTAACGGCCTTAGTCACATTTAGCCATGCTAATACTGCGCCCAAAAACGCTATTATCGCCCATTTAAGCTAAGGCTATGAGCAAACGAGAACCGTAATAATTGGCTTTGAAAGGGCTCAATAATACAGTTTTTCACCGATGCGTTTATTTGCTCAGCAAGCAAAGATAGGTTAGTATTTGACCCTGCATAGGCAGCTTTGGCTGCCTTTTTTGCTTTTTGGCTGTTAGTCTTGCGGCTTTTTCAACACACTAGCCAATAATCAGCACTTAACTCTCTATGAAATAATTAATCCCCGAGAACAATGCGGCAATGGGACAATGGAAACTGATTTAACAACGTCTTCAAAGGTGATGAATACTTATCAACGACTACCTATCAGTTTTAGTCGCGGTGAGGGTGCTTGGCTATTTGATCTAGAAGGCAATCGATTTCTCGATGCTTTGTGCGGCATCAGCGTTACAAATTTAGGCCATTGCCATCCGACAATAACGGCTGCTATTCAACAACAGACCGAGCAATTACTGCATACCTCCAATCTATATCATATTCCTGCCCAGCAACAACTGGCGAGCAGGTTATGTGAGATTACCGGCATGGATAATGTCTTTTTTAGCAATTCTGGCGCTGAAGCTAATGAAACCGCGATTAAATTAGCCCGCTTGCATGCTGCCAATAACGGCAATCAAGAGCCTTTGATTATCACCATGACAGGCAGTTTTCATGGTCGCACATTGGCGACATTAACCGCCACCGGCAATGCAAAAGTGAAGCAAGGTTTTGGACCGCTACCGGCTGGATTTTTATTGGCAGAGTACAATGACATTGCATCCGTTACGGCATTTTTTTCCCAATACGGTCATAAGATTGCAGCAGTCATAATTGAGGTTGTTCAAGGCGAAGGCGGCGTTAACCTTGCCTCTGCGGATTATTTACAGCAATTACAAACACTTTGCGAAAATCACTCGGCGCTACTCATCGCAGATGAAGTGCAATGCGGTAATGGTCGTTGCGGCCAGTATTTTGCCTATCAAAGATTCGGCCTCAAACCTGATGTCGTCACAACCGCAAAAGGCTTAGGCAACGGCGTACCGATTGGAGCCTGCCTAGCCCGCGATTCGGCCGCTCAAACCCTGTCACCCGGCACCCATGGTTCAACTTTTGGCGGTAATCCCCTCGCATCGGTCGCTGCCTTAGCCGTCATCGATGTCATTGAAAAAAAGCAACTAGCTCAACGGGCGATGGATTTAGGCCAAGCGATGCTCGATGGCTTTGCTTTTCAGTTAAAGGGGCAACAAGCGGTTAAAGATATTCGGGGCTGTGGGTTGATGATTGGTATCGAGCTCGATCGCAATTGCGCTGTTTTAGTCACTGAAGCCTTAGCAAAAGGCTTACTGATTAACGTGACTAACGGCAACACGATCAGGTTATTGCCGCCTCTCATTATGAGCGACGCCGAGGCGGATTTGATCACTGATACTGTCAGCGATCTTATTGTTCAATTTATTAAAAGCGCATAAGGAGCTCTACTTTAGCCTTGACTTAAGGCAAGTGATTATTATGGCCACAAGACACTTTCTATCATTATTAGACTTTAGCCCTTCGCAATTACAAACGGTAATACAGCGGGCTATCGAACTTAAGAAAAAACCTATTAACCAAAAATTGTACGGCAAAGTTTTATCGATGGTTTTTGAAAAGGCATCGACACGAACACGTATATCATTTGAAGCAGGAATGGCGCAAATGGGCGGCAGTGCTATTTTCTTATCGCCACGTGATACTCAGCTAGGCCGAGGTGAACCAATAGAAGACAGCGCTCGAGTGATTTCATCGATGACCGACATCGTCATGATTCGCACCTTTGCACATGAAACAATAGAGACCTTTGCTAAATATTCATCGGTACCAGTAATTAATGCACTCACGGACACATTGCATCCCTGCCAGTTACTGGCTGACATGCAAACCTTCTATGACAAACGCGGCAGTATTCAAGGCAAAAAAGTGGCCTGGGTTGGCGATGGCAACAATATGTGTCAATCTTACATCAATGCGGCTAAGCAATTTGATTTTGAATTATCGATCGCCTGCCCTAAAGGCTTCGAGCCCGATGCCGCTATGCTGACCGCTAATAGCGACCGAGTCACTGTTTTAGATGACCCGCAAACCGCTGTCGCTAATGCCGACCTAGTAGTTACTGACGTCTGGGCCTCAATGGGCCAAGAAGATCAACAAGAAAAAAGATTATCACAGTTTGCGCCCTACCAAGTGAATCATAAATTAATGGAGGCAGCCGCAAAAAATGTCTTATTCATGCACTGTTTGCCCGCGCATCGAGGTGAGGAAGTCAGTGCTGAACTGCTTGAAGACAGTAAATACAGTGTGGTTTGGGATGAGGCTGAAAATCGCTTACATGCCCAAAAGGCATTGATAGAATTTTTACTCAGCTAATCTTCGAGTCATTATCAGCACAACAAAAAATGGTTTTCATGGGTACCCAAACCACTATTCTTTGAAATTACCCTGTAAAAATTTACCTGCTAGATTAAAGGATACTATTTGTCTCTTAGTAAGGATTGAACCGCTTGCTGCCAACCCGTATATAAGACGTCGGCTTCTTCACTAGGCATATGCACTGCAAAATGCTGTTGCTTTTGCCATTGTTCTGCAATGTCATCTAAATCCGCAAACACCCCTGCACCTAAACCAGCTAAACTAGCCGCCCCCCAAGCCGTTGCTTCGGTTACTGCCGGCACATCGATCGGCGTTTGTAAGATGTCGGCTAAAAACTGACACACAAATTGATTCGTGATTAAACCGCCATCTGCACGTATCACACTTTGTGCCTCATCCGTATCCGATGTCATCGCCACAATGAGATCACGCGTTTGATAGGCTTGTGCCTCTAACGCCGCTCTAGCAATATGTGCTTGACCCGTATCACGGCCTAGGCCAAAAATCGCTCCACGTACATCAGGTCGCCAGTAAGGTGCGCCCAGCCCAGTTAACGCCGGCACAAAATAAACGCCTTGATTATCGTCAAGCTGTCGCGCTAATGCCTCACTGTCACTGGCTTGCTCAAATAGGGCTAAACCATCGCGCAACCATTGAATCGCCGCACCTGCGACAAAAATCGAGCCCTCTAGGGCATAGTGACATTCACCGTCAAGACTATAAGCGACGGTGGTAAGTAATCGATGAGTCGAAAGCACCGCCTGGTGGCCAGTATTCATTAACATAAAACAGCCCGTGCCATAGGTTGACTTAACCATGCCCTTTTTAAAGCAAGCTTGTCCGACCAGCGCCGCTTGTTGATCTCCAATCATGGCTTTAACAGGAATTGAACGCCCAAAAATATCTGCAGCAGTGACTCCAAAATCTGCGACATTATCAAAAACTTGCGGCAACATTGAACGTGGGATACCAAAAAGATCCAGTAATTCATCGTCCCATTCCCCACAATGAATATTCAGTAGCAGGGTTCTTGAAGCATTGCTTCTATCAGTTGCATGGACTCTGCCGCCGGTTAAATGCCACAATAGAAAACTATCAACCGTGCCAAACAGTAGATCGCCAGCCTCTGCTTCTTTTCTGGCGCCTTCGACATGATCCAATAACCAAGCAATTTTTGTAGCAGAAAAATACGGATCTAAACGTAAACCCGTTTTTTCATTAACAGCTGTCTCGTGGCCTTGTGTCTGTAAGCGCTGACAATCATCAGCTGTTCTTCGATCTTGCCATACAATCGCGTTGTAAATAGGTTTACCGCTGGTCTTATGCCATACCACCGTGGTCTCTCGTTGATTAGTGATACCAATAGCAACGGTAGCATCTAACAGTTTGGTATCGCTTAAAACCTGTTGGCAGCACCGCAAGCTATCGTGCCAAATTTGTTCGGCATCTTGCTCAACCCAGCCGTTGTTTGGGTAGCTCAATGGCAGAGGGATTTGATGCTGCGCTAAGGTCTCTGCCTTAGCGTTAAATAAGATAGCGCGAGAACTGCTGGTACCCTGATCAATAGCCAGCAATAATGGGGCGTTAACCTTACTGCTTTTCATCAAAAGACTCCTAGGATGGTCATTATTGCGCCGCATCAAATCGTTTAACCCGCTTTTCCCAGTATGCCTTGCCCTTTGTGACATCGGCAATGCCATTATTTTGATCTACTGGGGCACCGATCTCCTTTTCAGAATAAAACAACGAGATTTTTATCGAAGAGACACAGCCAAGGCCAGCTATCATAATATAAAAAGCGTTTGACCTTTGATATGAGCGTATTCAAGACCGACTGCATCAGATGGCTAAAAAAAACTATCTGACCATAAAAAACCCGTTTTTGATCATGAAAAAAGCTAAATTCACTAAAGAGATAAAAGATATAAAAAAAATAATTTTTATGCGAAAATAATTTTATGCTCTCAAAATTTATGGCCGACAAGAAAAGTCATCTAGGGTCTCCCCCATACGGTTAGTAGATACAAACACGCTGACTTATCCACAAGAAATTAACAGATAAAACTCAGAGTTTGGCTATTGCATAATTCCTTTAACCGCACTATCTTGTACTTTAATGCAAAGCCAACCCCAACATGTTGGGTTTTATAGATTAAAAACACAGTTAAACGCCCCTCAGGGTTGAAAAAATCCTTTATCGGTCTCAATTCTTGATCTCTAAAGATGTAAATGCCTTTAAACATAAAGAAAGTTGTCGTTAACTGGCAACTTAAGGAAACAAATTAGCACGTAAATGAGTGATAATCGATCAGTAAGGAGTCAAAAATTTGACTCCATGCAAAAGATGGCCTCTAAGCTGTTTATAACTTCGGCAACCACGCACAGTTGAAAACAGCATTGAAGCCACAAGCAACGATCTTGAAACATTCAAAATAGAATGAAAACATACAAAAAGACTGAGGAGTCAACATGCAACAAACTGAGAGCACTATTTCATCAACTGGCTCAGTAACAGGCGGCGGCACAACAGCGCCGACAATGAATTCAGACATGATTGATATGGCTGCAATGGCGCCTGGACAAATTCGGGTCATTAAGCGTAATGGTACCGTAGTCAGCTACGATGTCGATAAAATCAACGTTGCGATTACTAAGGCTTTTTTAGCCGTTGAGGGTGGCACAGCCGCTGCGTCTAATCGTATTCATGATACAGTCGCACAACTCGCTGAACAAATTACCGCTATTTTTAAACGTCGCATGCCTTCAGGCGGCACAATTCATATCGAAGACATCCAAGATCAAGTTGAACTCGCTTTAATGCGTAGCGGCGAACAAAAAGTTGCCCGAGATTACGTTCTTTACCGCGAACAACGGGCACAGTTACGTGCTGAAAAACTGCAGGCAGAAGTCTTACCAGAAACTGACATCCACATTGTGTCAGATGATGGGACTCGTAAGCCACTGGATATGCAACGCCTGCATACTATTGTCAATGAGGCCTGTCAGGCGCTTGAAAGCGTTAGCGCAGCTGAGATATTAGATGAAGCATTAAAGAATTTGTACGACGGGGTCTCAGCCAGTGAAGTGAACACATCCCTAGTGATGACTGCTAGAACCATGGTCGAAAAAGACCCCAACTACAGCTTTGTTACCGCTCGCCTATTACTTGATAATATTCGTGCAGAAGCACTGAACTTTTTAACGGTGGCGCCCTCTGCAACGCAAGCCGACATGCAGCACTTATACGGTAAAGCACTAGCTGCTTACATTGAAAAAGGCATCGAATTTGAATTACTCGCACCTGAACTAGCTCAATTTGATTTACAGAAATTAGGCCAAGCGCTCGATGCTAGTCGCGACCTCCAGTTTACTTACCTTGGCTTACAAACACTTTATGATCGCTATTTCATTCATAAAGATGAAGTCCGCATTGAGTTACCGCAGGTGTTCTTTATGCGCGTCGCTATGGGTCTTGCTATGCAAGAAGACGACAAAAATGCCCGAGCGATAGAGTTCTATAATTTGTTATCGTCTTTTGACTATATGAGCTCAACACCAACCTTATTTAATGCCGGCACTTTACGCCCTCAACTATCATCTTGTTATTTAACCACGGTTCCTGACAACCTAGACGGTATTTACAACGCCATTCACGATAACGCCATGCTATCAAAATGGGCCGGCGGTCTTGGTAATGACTGGACCCCTGTAAGAGCGTTAGGCGCCTACATCAAAGGTACTAACGGTAAGTCTCAAGGTGTGGTGCCTTTCTTGAAAGTGGTTAATGATACCGCCGTCGCTGTCAACCAAGGCGGCAAGCGAAAAGGCGCCGTCTGCGCTTACTTAGAAACATGGCATTTAGACATAGAGGAGTTTCTTGAGCTAAGAAAAAATACCGGTGATGATCGTCGTCGTACCCATGATATGAATACGGCCAATTGGGTTCCCGACCTATTCATGAAACGCGTATTTGAAGACAAAGAGTGGACTTTATTCACACCTAACGATACGCCAGACCTTCACGATTTATACGGCGCCGCTTTTGAAGCTCGCTATGAAGCTTATGAACAGCAAGCCGACGCAGGAGAAATAACCGTTTTCCGTCGTATCAAAGCGCAAGATTTATGGCGCAAAATGTTAGGCATGTTATTTGAAACCGGTCATCCTTGGGTAACGTTTAAGGACCCATGCAACTTACGGTCGCCGCAGCAACATGCAGGCGTAGTGCATTCATCAAACCTTTGCACCGAAATCACCTTGAACACTAATCAAGATGAAATAGCGGTTTGTAACCTGGGTTCAGTTAATATGCCGCAGCATATTGGTGAAGATGGCTTGGACCTTGCGAAACTCAAACGCACTATTAATACAGCCGTACGCATGCTTGATAATGTCATCGATATCAACTATTACTCGGTACCACAAGCGCGCACCTCTAACTTTCGTCATCGTCCAGTAGGGCTCGGTATTATGGGCTTTCAGGACGCACTCTATAAGCAGAAACTGGCCTACGGGTCTGATGCGGCGGTAGAATTTGCCGATCGTTCAATGGAAGCAGTTAGTTATTATGCTATTCAAGCCTCATCAGAATTAGCCACAGAACGCGGCAGCTATTCAAGCTTTGATGGTTCTTTATGGAGCCAAGGTATTTTACCTATCGACTCTTTGAAAACACTTGAACAGCAGCGCGGTAAGGAGTTCATCGAGGTCGACCACAGCCAAACCTTAGATTGGGATAGTCTTCGTGAAACGGTCAAAGCCCATGGCATGCGTAATTCCAATGTAATGGCGATTGCGCCGACTGCAACGATTGCTAATATCACCGGCGTTTCGCAATCAATCGAGCCGACCTATCAAAACCTTTATGTGAAATC
>DDDX01000015.1 GCA_002339085.1 Cellvibrionales bacterium UBA1969 | reverse complement strand
CAGCGGCCTAGAAAGGCGGATAGGATAGCCTAAGGCATGTTCAATGGTACCTCCCTTAGCAAAAGTGTAGGCTTCATCAGGAAGTGCGGTCACACCAAAAGTATAGGCGTCATAAGACAAACTAGTATGAATATGTAAATCACCCCAATAGACATTTTTTAACTCCGAGGGCCCAGTCACTTGAGTCATTACCTCGACTTGCTCTTGACCTGAATCCTTAAATTGTGGCTCAAGACTAGGATCTTGATACTTTTTGCAAGCCGGCACCAATAAAATGCAACAAAGATAAAAAAATAGTCGGCTTAGCATAATACGAATCAATAAAGAGCCCATCAGAAAATCCCCCCCACAGTCAAGCGAGTCACAATTGTAATTGACATGGATCATTGCCACCCACTTTTTTTCTAAAAGATAGCGAAGAGTTAATCCATTTATTGCTCAGCGGAGGTGCCATAGATTATTTTTTGTACGGAGATAAAGGCGAAGCAATGGCCTTATTGGCCTTTAAAGAAACCATAATGCTTACACTCTGGAAAGATAGTCCAATACAGATCGATGGTCATATACAATAATGCCGGTATGCTCCTTTATCACTTCAAAATAAGAGGAAGTAGTAAATGAATAGATTAGAGGGAAAAACCGCCTTGATCACTGGCGCAGGTATGGGTATAGGCCTTGGCATTGCCCATAAATATGCCCGTGAAGGTGCCAATATAGTTATCGCTGAACATAATGAAAAAGCCAGTATTGCAGCAGCTCAAGCCGTTAAGGCCCACGGTATAAAATCATTAAGTATCACTACCGATGTTTGTGTAAAAGAACAAGTTGACGCAGTCGTACAAGCTGCCAATGAAGCCTTTGGTGGTGTTGATATTCTGGTGAATAATGCCTGGGGAGGTGGAAGCAATAAGCGCTTTGAATCAAAAACAGTGGCCGATATGGAGCATGGCCTGAGCATGGGCGCCATGTCATCGTTTTACGCAATGCAGGCAGTCTTCCCCTATATGAAAGTAAATGGCGGTAGTGTTATCAACATGTGTTCATTGAATGGAGTGAACGCACATATGTATTCTGCGGAATACAATGCAGGCAAAGAAGCCTTACGTGCAATCACTCGAACGGCTGCTCGTGAATGGGCGCAATACCAGATTCGCTGCAATATAATATGTCCTGCCGCAGCCTCAGAGGCCTATAAGCAATTTGCGAAACACAATCCTGAAAACGCTGCTGCAATGTTGCCGCCACTAGGAAGGATGGGAGATCCTGAGCGGGATATCGGCGGCGTAGCATTATTTTTAGCCACTGAAGACTCAGCCTATCTAACTGGTAATACCTTATTTGTCGATGGCGGAGGACATATTAATGGAGTAGCTTGGGCTCCCTCTCCTACTGAGTAAGATATAAGAAAAAGATCTAAATTAATGATTTTTTTAATCTTATTAACATATTTTCAGATTGAGGATTGATCCACCATAGGAATTTAGCCGTAAAACAATGAAACTATGTAATAATAGGCCATGTGTTTTGCATGCCCTTATTTTTGTAGGTTTATATGCAACTCAATCATACTAATTTAACGCTTACTAAAAGCTTTACAGGAAACTCAGATATGCCATCCACTGCCATTGCTGAAAACAAAGTAGCTTTACATACCCGACTTTCAAACGAAGCACAACAAGTTCGAAATGCCCTGATCGAAAAAGGACTAGAGACCCCTCTGAGCGGTCAACGTTTGACTCGTGATGAGAAATATACACGAATTAAAGAAGCCATGACTGATGTAGTTTCGGCCTTAGGACTTGATCTAACCGATGATAGCCTCGAAGAAACCCCTCACAGAATCGCTAAAATGTACGTCGATGAGATATTTTCTGGATTAAACTATGAAGAGTTTCCAAAAATTTCATTGATTGAAAATAAAATGAACGCTGATGAGATGGTTAAAGTAAAAGCTGTAAAAGTGATCAGCACTTGCGAGCATCATTTTGTGACTATTGATGGTCTCGCTGATGTCGCCTACCTGCCCGGCGATAAAATCATTGGCCTTTCGAAGATCAATCGTATTGTGAAGTTTTTTGCCCAAAGGCCCCAAGTTCAAGAGCGACTAACTCAACAAATTCTCGTGGCTTTGCAAACACTGCTTGAGACCGAAGACGTCGCTGTTTTTATGGACGCTACCCATTACTGCGTTAAAGCCAGAGGCGTCATGGACGCTTCGTCTAGGACTGAAACCAGCGCCATGGGTGGTCGATTTAAATCTGACTCAGCGTTACGTCAAAGTTTTTTAAATAGCCCGCGCTAATTAATGGATAACCCCCCTACCACTAATCAGTGGTAGGTCTTTAGTGGATAAGATTGCTTGTTTAGCCTCACAAAGTGCAGGTATTGAGTTGATAGCGCGCATACCGGTGGCTAGACAGGTGCCAGCATTACCGTTTTTCGTTATCGGATCTTCAAACACTGTTTCTTGATTGACTGACGGGCTGCCGTCAATTTCAATGCGATTTGCATGGACATAATCCATCGCTGGTCGTTGCCATTCTGGGGCTGCATCGGGATAAAGTCGGTGGATATGATCAATAATGATTTTTGGCTCACCGTCAACTATTCCCTGCAACTGTATCTGCTGGGCAGCACACTCTCCGGCTACCACCTCACCCAGCGGATAGCTAACTGTTGAAAGGCTAAACCATCGGTCATAGTGCTCAACAGTTGATTCAACTTCAACACCTACCGCTTCGGCAATCATGTATAAAGGTCCACCCCAAATGGCGGTCATCATACCTTCCATCGACAATATTGACTGCTGATCTTGAGTTGACTTCAAGCCCAGTTGAATAAGACTTTCTTGATCGGGATAGGTACCGGCATCAATAAACTCAATAGTGCGAATAGAATTGACTTGCGCGCAAACACCCAGCAAGGTCATGGGGAATAAATCATTACCGAAACCAGGATCTATGCCAGCACTAAAAAAATGCTTACCGTGCACGGCACAGGCCTCTTCTAGCTGATCAATCAATTCTTTTGGCGCTAACGAAGGGTTTTCGAAGACCCCCATTGACGTATCAACCACATTCTTTCCTGCCGCGAGTGCCTCGGTAATATTTTTCATATTAATGTCAGCATAAATTGCACTGGGGCCAAAATAGGCCACTGCATCAGCCTCAAGTGCTAGAATTTTTTTGGTATTAGTTGAAGCAAGAATTCCTGTAGCAGGCAAACCTAACAAAGCACCTATGTCTTGACCATCTTTCTCAGGACTGTTGACAATAACGCCAACTACTTCATAAAGCGGATGTCTGAGCAATTCTCTGAGCACCGCCTTACCCACTAGCCCCGTTCCCCAAACAATTACTTTAAAAGACATTTAAACTCTCCAAAATTCGTCTTTTATCGAAGAAATATCGATTTTGCTTTATCTTTAATCTGTTGCCAATCAGGTTCGCCATCTAACGGCGGTAAATCTTTTGCAACTATGGCCCAGACCACAAGTGGCAACTCCAGCACCAGCGCCAAGAAGACTTGAACAAGTGAATAACCCCTGACAATCCGGCTGGCAAATTGATCATCAGCTAATTGGCTGTAACTAAACCAAACCAACATTGCTGTAGCGATAAAGCCACCCAGCGACATCAATAAAAATTGACTGCGATTATTATTGCTTGCCTGATAAGTAAAAAGGGAAACAGCATTTCTTTTCACGGAGGCATTCATATCACTACCGCCAATAAAACCACCCGCAATATGCCCCCATTCATGAATCAAATGAAATGAAAGCGCGGTCAAACCACCCAGCAACACGCCTATAAAGTCAGCCATCAAACTGTCGCCTTTGAGCCAAGGAGACAACCACTGCCATGCAAATAGAAGGATAAAAATAAAACTTAGATCACGAATAGCCAGCTTATGAAACATTTCCTTCCTTGAATACATTATTCAACATAGGTAAAGGTGGGATTGGCCTCTTGTCGGATTTCATCTTGTCGAATCATTGCTGCTTTTTTCCAACCATCTTGAGGTAGTAAATAAAACTTTTTGACTTTAATCCCTTGCAGTACACGCTCGGCCATAACTGAAGGATCAATGCCGCTAGCTATCCCCTCAGAAATCGCCTGCTCAGTCATTTTACTCATCTCAGTATCAGTTAAGTCGCCTTGTTGGGAATATTGATCGGGACGATTTCGCTGTGCCGAAGCTAGGCTAGTATTTATCAGTTCTGGACATAAAACAGAAACCCCTAACTGAGGCGCTAAAGCCTCAAGCTCTTTAAACAAACACTCACTCAAGGAGAGAGCAGCAGCCTTACTCATACAGTAAACAGAGGAAAATGGCATAGTAGTCATGGCTGCCATCGAAGCAGTATTGACAATATGCCCCTCTTCACCTGCTGCAATCATTCTTGGCACAAAGCTACGAATACCATTAGCAATACCCATAACATTGACATCAATTAGCCAGCGATAATCAGCATCAGAACATTCCCAGCTAGCACCACCGACAAATACACCAGCATTATTACAAAGGATATGAACAGAACCAAACGATTCAAAAGCGGCATCAGCCAAAGCATCGACGGCCTTAGGATCACTGACATCAGTAACCACCGCAAGCACTCTGGTAGGATCATTTAAACATGCAGACGCTTCAGTTAAAGCCTGACGCTCAATATCTGCTATGACTACACGCATGCCTTGTCCGTAAAACGCTTTGGCCATAGCTAATCCAATTCCGCTGGCCGCGCCAGTCACAACAGCCACTTTATTATCAAATTCAATCATCCGCTCACTGCATCCTAATTATTGTTGTTCGATGAAAACTTTAAATTCAGCCAAGGCAGTTTTGAATACTTTATTCACAGCAAAGCCAAACAGTAAAAAAACTAACTTACTAATGCCCGCTGGGTCAAAGGCAACTCGCCATACTAGCTTGCAGCGACCATTTGGTAATTCAGTTAACTGATAATCTTCAGCAAAGGCATTAGTGCCTGGTTGATCAGTCTCGGTGAAGCAAAACGCCATCCGTTTATTTTCTTGCCAAGCAATAAATAACTCATCAGCAAATTTATCATTGGTAAATGTGACGCGTCGCGTCGTTCCGATACCAAAGGGCGCTAGTGTCGTCCACTCAACACCAGCAATCGAATCAACCCACAATGGCCAATCGTCAGCCCGCTGAAACGAGGCAAATACAGTTTCAGCGCTAACATTCAATTCAAGTTCATTGGTAAATACTTTAGGGGCGGTATCAAAAAACTTCATGTCAACAGTTCTGCATATAGCCATAGCATCGTCCTTATCTTGTGTAAATCAATCAAATCTCTGTTAATTAAACCAAAAAAATCGATCCAAAAGTCTAACAAAAACTCCATGCAAATCAACAATCAGTCTTCGAAGCCCCTAAAATGGGACCTCAGACGAAATTGACAACTCCTGCCCCGTCACAGGGTGCGATAACGTTAGACTTTGCGCATGCAAGAGTAAGCGAGCGCTCTTCTCAAAAGTCGATGCGTCCGCATAAAACTCATCACCCAGAATAGCATGTCCTATCGCCATCATGTGTACACGAAGCTGATGAGAGCGGCCTGTCTTAGGCTGAAGTAAAAGACGAGTGCTATTATTTTCTTTATTGTAAGTAATCGGCTGGTAATATGTTAACGATTTACGACCTTGCTGATAGCAAACCTTTTGTTTGGGTCGATTAGGCCAATCTGCCATCAGAGGTAAATCAATAGAGCCAGATTCATCGATTTTTCCGTCAACAACAGCAATATAGCTTTTATCCACTTGACTTTGTTCAAACTGAGCATTGATCGCTTTTTGGCTGGCATAATTTTTAGCAAACACCATTAAACCGGAAGTCGCCATATCAAGCCGGTGTACCACTTTTAAGCTGTCATAACGCTGTTGTAAAATAGCACTTAAGCAGTACTCTCCTGCCGGCCCTTTACCCGGAACGCTGAGAAGATTGGCAGGTTTTTCAACAAACAATAAATCATCGTCTTCAAAAAGAATATCAATCACTACCAAGACCAACTGAGGAGGTAACCATCAGACGACACAAAATCATCGGCCACAAGTATGCCCGGTATCGCAGCGATGCGATCAACTGAATAAACAATGGGGTAACTATCCCTCAGCCAAGCCGGCACACCGTGCTCTTGAAAAACATTCTTCAAACTTCGATTAATCCCTTGATAGCGCACTTTTGAATGATGGCTGCGATTCGATACCCAATAATCGCCCTCGATCAGTAATCTTTGGCTGGATGAGCATTGCACCGCTGTTAAGCGAGAAAGTGCCAGTACTGACAAAGGCTTGACCAATGACCAGTCGTGCTTAGCCTCTAAACATTGGGCCAATTGATTAAGTTGATGGCTGTCTACGAGATAGAGTCGATTACGATAAACACAAAGTTTACAATCAGCGATCTTAATGTGGGCGTCAACACGACTGGATGTGATTAAACCATTAATTTGATCCATTAATATGGTCGATGGCATCAGCAAACCATTTTTGAGCAGCCAATAACGTAGCAAATTAGAACGCCGCCGAACCGTCAATTGACGACAGTGAATCAAGGATAGACTTTCGCCATAGGAATGCTCAGAGCGATCTGCAAACGATAGGTCAATGACGGCTAAATCATTAAGTAATTCCAGATCAGCTGTTAGATGATCAACAAACCGTGTTAAGGCCTCTACAGCTTTAGGCCATCGAGCAAGCAAAGACGGCAAAATTTTATGCCTAATATAATTTCGATCAAAACGTAAATCCTGGTTGGAAGGATCATTAAGGTATTCAAGCTCATGCGTCATAACATACTGTTGCAGCTCACTCTTTGTTTGCGCGAGTAATGGCCGCAGTAAAACAGTACCCGAGTCGCCCAAAGTGCGTGACTTTGACATCGCCGATGCACCACGCAAACCGCTGCCTCGCATTAATCGCAATAACAAAGTTTCAGCTTGATCATCAGCATGATGGCCTAACAGTAATGCACTAGACTGACCATCAGCAGGTGATATTAATTCTACAAAAGCCCTGTAACGCCCTTTTCTAGCACCTGCTTCTAAACCCTTTTCACCGGCTTCAACGGTAATCTTTTTGGAAATAAACGCAACGCCCAACTTCGCACAAAAATTCTCACAATGGGCTTGCCAATCATCGCTAGCAGAATCAATTTGATGATTAATATGAATGGCCGTCAGACTGGGTATCGGGGTTTGTTTTTGCTGGGAAAGAAACTTAAAGCAAGCAAAGAGTAAAGCTGTTGAATCTAAACCGCCAGAAAAACCAATATAACAATGCTCATACGTTAATAACTCACCGAACAGGGAGGCATCGTTATGCATAATATCAAACCGTGATGCAAGGATAATGATTTTTCATAATGGGCTATTTAGCGCCAACCGATAATTTAGGGATTGCCGTAAGACATTAATCGCTGATATCGAGCCGCCAGCAGCTCGTCAATTGAAAGCTGAGAAAGTTCGACAAGCTCTTTAACAAGAAACTCTTTAACCCTAGCCGCCGCTAATTCAGGGTCACGGTGCGCACCACCTTCAGGTTCGAGAATAGTGTCATCGACAATTCCTAGATCTTCAAGCACCTTTGACGTCAAGCCCATAGCTTCAGCAGCTTCAGGAGCTTTCTCAGAAGTCTTCCAAATAATATTCGCGCAACCTTCTGGCGAGATAACAAAATAAGTCGAGTATTGCAGCATGGCTAACTTATCACCAACGCCAATCCCTAAGGCGCCGCCTGAGCTACCCTCGCCAATCACCACAGAAATGATAGGCGTTTTTAGACAGGACATAACTGACAAATTTTTAGCGATAGCATAAGAGATACCACGTTCTTCAGAATCAATACCCGGGTAAGCGCCCGGGGTATCAATTAAAGTAATGACCGGCAAAGAAAAGCGCTCTGCCATTTCCATTAGGCGCAAGGCTTTTCGATAGCCTTCGGGCCGTGGCATACCAAAATTACGGCTCACCTTATCAGCAACAGCCCGACCTTTTTCTTGACCGATAACCATCACTGGCTGGCCCTGTAAACGCGCTAAGCCGCCAATAATGGCAGCATCATCAGCAAACTGACGATCACCATGCAACTCGTCAAAATCATCAAAGACAAGATTGATGTAATCCATGGTGTAGGGTCTTTGGGGGTGCCGTGCAACACGGACAATATCCCAAGGAGTCAGTGAGGCGTATATTTTTGCAGTTAACTTTGCGCTTTTTTCAGTTAACTTTGCGATCTCATCGTTAATATTGAGATCATTATCAGCTCCAACCGAACGCAGCTCTTCAATCTTAACTTGAAGGTCAGCAATAGGTTGCTCAAAGTCCAAAAAATTCGGGTTCATATCCGATCACATTGTAGTAACTGCGGCTAGCACTGCCGCCAAAATTTTAAATAAAGTCATTTAACTTTAACAAACAATTATAGCTATTCAAATGGTGAAATTGTAAGCAAGTTATTGAGACATCCTCACAAAACTCAACATTTGCTCAACTATTCGTCATTTGCGATTGCAAGTGCATGCGCCTTCGGACCCTAGATTGAATATCGTCTCCGACTAAATAAAGCGCGGGAACAAACAGTAAGGTGACAAAAGTAGCAAATAATACGCCAAATGAAAGTGATGACACCATAGGAATGAGAAACTGCGCTTGGACACTAGTTTCTAGTAAAATGGGCGTTAAACCTAGAAACGTAGTCACCGAAGTCAATACGATAGGCCTGAAACGCTTAATGGCCCCGGTTAACACCGCTCGTTTTGCTGAAAAACCAGACCGCCTAAGGGTGTTAATCCGATCAATTAAAACCACATTGTCATTTACGACCACACCTGCGCAGGCCATCATACCTAGAATAGAAAACATGCTTAAGCCAACACCAACTATTAAATGGCCAAAAACGCCACCCATGAAACCAAAGGGTACCGCTGTCAGAACTAATAACGGTTGCCAATAAGAACGAAACATGATCGCCATGACGCCGAAGATACCTAGCATCGATAAGACGGTGAAAAATAAAACTTCTCCAAGAAATTCGTTATTTTCCTGTTCTTCGCCAGCCAGCCTGATGTCGACAGCGGGATACTTCACCAACAAATCAGCGATAGCGCCTTGCTCAAGAAAATTAACAATAGCTCCAGCACTGAAGCCACGATGCACATCACTGGAAACTCGTGCGACACGCTGCAAATCAAGCCGTTCAATCTTTTTAAAACCGTCACTATAAACCGTATCAACCACGGCACTTAATGGCACTTGCGAGCGAGCAGTACCATCTGACCCTGGACTCGTCGCAATATACATTTCATTAAGCAGTTCTTCATAAGATCTATCTTGCTTAGGATAGCGGACTAACACTTTGACATCTTCCCGTTGACGGGGAATACGTTGAACTTGCTCTCCATAAAAAGCCCGCCTAACTTGACCAACCGCATCAGCCAAACTGACAGATAAACTGGCAGCTTCTGGCTTTAATTGAAGATTAATTTCAGTCGAGGGACTATCCAATGAGGTGCCAATGTTATAAACACCCTCAATTTCCATCATTTGATTCGACAATGCTGTTGAAAATGACTCTAACTGTTGTTGATCATTACTTCGAATCACAAACTCGATTGGCTTGGGTAAATTAAAAATAGTAAAACCAACATTTAAATCTTTGACCAAAGGTAAATCACCAATTAATCGCTGTAATTCACGGGCCAAGACATCTGAACCCACTGGACGGTCATTACCGTCCTCTAACAGTACCGTGACACGAGCTTTAGATCCATAAGCTGTAACATGGACACCTTTTACCAACTCGTATTGATATTTTTCATTCGCCTGCTGTTTGAGCATATAGGCAGAGGCCTCAACATGGTCAGCGATTAACATCAGCTGACTAAAAGAGCTCGATTCAGGCAATACGACTTCCGCCGTCACATAGTCTGAAGTGACACGCGGAAAAAAACTAAACGGCAGCCAACCTCCTCTGATAGAAGCCAGTGCAAATAAAAAGAAAAAACCGAAAACCAACAAAGTCAGACGTTTATAACTCATAGTCCATAATAAAACTTGCTTATAGTGAGAGGACGCAAATCGTGGAATAGACCCTGCAATGTTAAGGCGAACAAATTCAAGACGAGCTAGCTGCTGGCGAAGCGAGAGAATCGTTTGATTTCGTCTTATCAGATCCATACGAGCCAATAAAGATTGCTTGGTATTCGCAATATGCGATGGTAATAATAGAAGAGATTCAAATAACGAAAAGAATAAAGCTAAAATAACCGGCGTTGCCATGGTCGCAGCTTCAGGCCGCTCACCAATAAAAAAGAATGGCGTGAAAAAAATCATCGTACTCATCACAGCAAACCACACCGGCAACATAACCGACAAAGTGCCATTAATAGCCCCTTGGCGTTTGTCACCGGTCATCTCTTGCTGACTATAAATCGACTCGCCAACAATTATCGCATCATCAACAACAATACCTAAAATCATAATGAAGGAAAACATTGAAATGATATTCAGCGATACCGGGGTAAGAATAAGCAGCCATATGGCGCCCATAAAGGCAACTGCAATACCACTGCAGACCCAAAAAGCCAATGATGGTCTAAGAAATATAAGTAACACAATAAATACTAACAGTAAGCCACTAGAACCATTATAAATGAGCGTATCTAGCCGGCCTTGATAGCTAATCGATGCATCAGACCAGATCGATAGCTCGACCCCGTCTGGTAAGAGCGATTGCTGTTGCTCAACATAATTTCTCACTGCTTCACTGGTGATGAGGATATTGGGATTATTTTGATTGATAATCCATATTTCTAAGGATCGACGGCCATCCAATTCACTGTGTATGTCGGTATCAACAAAACCGTCGACAACCTCTGCGATATCACCTACTCTCAGAATCGCACCGTCAGAATGACGGCGAATTGGTAGCTCTTCAAAGTCAACTGCTTGGTATGCTTGACCACGTGCTTGCATGGTAATATCACCCGCATCATCTCTTATCTTACCTGCGGGTTGATTGAAAGAGTAAGAACGTATTGCTTGCGCCACATCATCAAAGGTAATGTCATACGCTAACAAAGCATCTCTTGATATCTCAATTCCGAGCTCATAATCTCTAGGAGTGTGTAGCTCAGCTATTGCGACCGATGGAAAGGTAGCCAACTCCTCTCTCATAGTCTCAGCGAGCTCTTTAAGTTCTCGCTCTGAAACCTCTCCTGAAAGTTGAAGTCGCATCATGGTGTTGCGCCAACGCTGATCGACAATCGTAGGTGGTTCAGCATCCGGTGGAAAACTATCAATCGCATCAACATTGGCTTTAATATCGTTTAGCAATATTTGGGTATTCTCTCCCTGCTTAAGCTCGATGATCACTTCACCGCGCCCTTCAA
>DDDX01000064.1:37812-38933 GCA_002339085.1 Cellvibrionales bacterium UBA1969 | reverse complement strand
CATCCGAACCATCCGAACCATCAGGACCGCCTGACCCATTCGAACCATCAGGACCGCCTGATCCATTCGAACCGAACTAATATCTAATAATACAACAAGTAAAACATCAGAGGGTTGTTAGCGCTGGGCCTATCGATGCTGGGCTTGGGTGCGGTTAGCTTGAGGAAGTAAGTTTGACGAAGAGCCGTAGCTAGTCTGCGGCTTTTTTTTGGGAGCTTTTTTATTAAAGTCAGAGTAAAATAAACGTCTAATGATGAGGTTTATAGATGGCTAAAGGCTTTAAAACAGGCGGTAGAACCAAAGGCACACTAGCCAATAGGAGATTTTAATGGAAATTTGTGCGCATTGTGGCAGAGAAGTTAATTTTGCATCTCGCATGGAGGACGAAGGGGTAGTGTTTCATATGTCATGCTTTAGCCAGCAATTTTCTGATGAAATAGGTACTGAATTTAGTATGGATGTTGGGGATGTAGAGGATGTAGAGGATGTCTCAGTCGACAGCTATCAGACTGAAATACATGCTAAAAGCGTAACCATTGCCGACTTCAATATGCCCTTTTGGTCAATGGTGGTATTTATGGTCAAGTGGTCAATTGCATCAATACCAGCGTTCTTGATTCTCCTTTTAATTACAGTAGTAACACTACTTACATTAACTAAATTTGGGCTATTGAATTGAAGATGGCTAAAGGCTTTAAAACAGGCGGTAGAACCAAAGGCACACCTAACAGGGCTAAGCAAGCTCTCAGAGAGAGTTTATCCTCGTTATATCCTGACTATGACCCTATTCTAGCAATGGTAGAGATGGCCAATGACGAAGCCCTAGAGCCTTCTATGAGATTAGATTGTCATAAGACGATAGCGAACTATATTCACCCTAAAATGCGTTCTATAGAACACATCATCGAAGACGAACCACAACCTATTAACATCACAATCGTTAAGCCAGAATCCACAACTGAACCTCGAATCACATTAGGTTCGTAGCTATAAAAACTAACTTTTTAAATTAGTTTGCTAAACATTTGCTAAATAGTTTTATTCGCTTCCAAAACAAAAAAAGGCTGCCTCTAGCAACCTATTAATATATAAAAAAGAATATGGCTCCGCCTGCTGGGCTC
>DDDX01000064.1:4331-37501 GCA_002339085.1 Cellvibrionales bacterium UBA1969 | reverse complement strand
TGGCTCCGCCTGCTGGGCTCGAACCAGCGACCCAATGATTAACAGTCATTTGCTCTACCAACTGAGCTAAGGCGGAATAGTGTAATTGGTTATATATGGCTGGTTTTGCGTGACAAATCAAAGCGTTTTCAACTGCTTATCTGATGCCTTAAAACAAGCTAGGCCGGCATATTAATGGCCTGTGCTAGCCTCGTCAAGTGCTGATGGAAGTTTCTTGGCCTGTATCGACAGTTACGGGCTAAAAGAACGAATATCTTGCTCACAGCGTATTCAAAAGTGGCCAGTTATGGCACTATGCACGGCTGTTTATCTTTTTCAGGTCTTTTTTGGAATAGTATTCACCATGAGTGCAGAATTTACCGTAAAAGCTCCTTATCAGCCGGCAGGCGACCAGCCTAAAGCAATCGAGGGTTTAGTGAACGGTATTAAGGCCGGTTTAGCCAGCCAGACCTTGCTGGGGGTGACGGGATCGGGGAAAACCTTCACCATTGCGAATGTGGTGGCTGAATTACAGCGACCTACTATTGTGATGGCGCATAATAAGACCTTGGCGGCCCAGCTGTATGGTGAGTTCCGTGAGTTCTTTCCCGATAACGCGGTTGAGTATTTTGTCTCTTACTACGACTATTATCAGCCAGAGGCCTATGTCGCGGCCTCAGATACCTTTATAGAAAAAGACTCGTCCATTAACGAGCATATTGAGCAGATGCGCTTATCGGCGACCAAGGCTTTACTAGAGCGACCTGATGCAATTGTGGTGGCCACGGTGTCGGCAATTTACGGCCTGGGTGATCCTGAGGCCTATTTGAAAATGGTTTTACATTTGCGCCAAGGCGAGCATTATACCCAAAAAGACGTGTTAACCCGTTTGGCGCAGTTGCAGTACACCCGCAATGATATTGACTTTTCACGGGGTACTTTTCGAGTGCGAGGCGATGTAATTGATATCTTTCCTGCAGAATCTGAGCACGATGCCATTCGACTCGACTTATTTGATGACGAGCTAGAATCACTCAGCCTGTTTGACCCATTAACCGGTGAGGTGCTGGCTAAACTGCCGCGTTATACTATTTATCCTAAATCGCATTATGTGACGCCGCGCGATAAAATTTTGAAAGCGGTCGATGCAATTGAAGTCGAATTGCACGACCGTCTCGACCAATTCAAAGAACAAAATAAACTCGTTGAAGAGCAGCGCTTATCACAACGCACCCAATACGACCTTGAGCTGATTCGTGAGTTGGGCTTTTGCACGGGCATCGAAAATTATTCGCGGCACTTGTCGGGTCGTACGGAAGGCGAGCCACCCCCGACCTTATTCGATTATTTACCGCATAACGCCTTAGTGGTGGTTGATGAATCACATGTGACGATTCCACAAATCGGTGCCATGTATAAAGGTGATCGTTCGCGTAAAGAAAATTTAGTGCAATACGGTTTTCGCTTACCTTCGGCATTAGATAACCGGCCGCTGCGTTTTGAAGAATGGGAAAATCTGGTGCCGCAGTGCATTTTTGTCTCGGCAACGCCCAGTCGCTATGAAGCTGAAAAAGCAGGGGCGGTGGTTGAGCAGGTGGTCAGGCCAACTGGCTTACTCGATCCAGTGATAGAGGTGCGCCCGGCGACCACGCAGGTGGATGATCTGTTGTCAGAAATAAAATTGCGCACCGTTAAAGGCGAGCGGGTGTTGGTGACTACACTCACCAAGCGTATGTCCGAAGACTTAACGGAATACTTTGAAGAACAACGTATTAAAGTGCGGTACTTACATTCTGACATAGATACGGTTGAACGGGTTGAAATTATTCGTGACCTTCGACTCGGAAAATTTGATGTGCTGGTCGGTATTAATTTATTACGAGAAGGTTTGGATATTCCCGAGGTTTCGCTAGTCGCGATATTAGATGCTGACAAAGAGGGTTTTTTACGTTCTGAAACCTCACTGATTCAAACCATTGGTCGTGCGGCCAGAAACGTAGAGGGCAAGGCGATTTTATACGCCGATAAAATCACCGGTTCAATGCAGCGCGCGATCGACGAAACCGACCGCCGTCGTGCGATACAACAGACCTTTAACCAAGAAAATGGCATCGAACCCGCCAGTATCCAAAAGGAAGTGACCGATATCATGGACGGCGCATATGCGGGATCAGCGAAAGCGAAAGGGCGGCCAGGCCGCAAAGTAGCTGAACCTACAATGGCGTCGTATGCTGACAGCGTCGAAGACCTGTCACCTAAAGAATTAGCCAAAAAAATCAATGCTTTAGAAGAAAAGATGTTCAAGCATTCGCGCGATTTAGAGTTTGAAGAGGCTGCTTTTGTTCGGGACCAACTCACCCAATTAAAGAGTCAAGCTTTTGTCAGTTAAGACCAAATCAACTTAGGACTGCACGGTTTGCAGTCGTCGTCAGTATCCGTATAATGGCCATCCGCAAAAGCACCGTCTTTGCAAAATACGACCGTAGCTCAGTTGGTTAGAGCACCACCTTGACATGGTGGGGGTCGGTGGTTCGAATCCACTCGGTCGTACCAATTATTTATTCAAGCTCTGGATACCTATTTAGCCGGGACTTTTTACACAACAAAAAGTGATTTTCTGCCAAAGGCAATTTTTTATCTCAGATGAATAAATGGTCAAGTTAAACCAAACTATGACAACAAAATCTGTAGAATTCTTTAGGTTATAGTAATAATATTTAGTGCAATCTAGCTAGAAATTAATTATCATGAAAGAGATCCCGAGAAAAACATTTAGAATGAACATCTTCAAGTGCATCACTGCGTCTATTAGCAACTATAATATCGCTGTATTGCTTAAATTCACCAATATTCTCTATAACTCTTGAACCAAAAAATGTGTCTTCATGGAGTGAAGGTTCATAGATTACCACCTCGATTCCCTTGGCTTTTATACGCTTCATAATCCCTTGAATGGCGGATGACCTGAAATTATCACTACCCTCTTTCATTACTAGACGATAAAAACCGACAACTTGTGGGTTTAGCTTTAGGATTTCTTCAGCAATAAAATCTTTGCGGGTGACATTAGAAGAAACAATTGCCTGAATAAGATTTTGTGGCACCCGATCATAGTTAGCTAAAAGCTGCTTAGTATCCTTTGGTAGGCAGTAACCACCATAACCAAAGGACGGATTGTTGTAACCATCACCTATTCGCTCATCCAAACACACACCGTTAATTATACTTTTGGTATCTAAATCATGGGCTAAGGCATAAGAGTCGAGCTCATTAAAAAATGCTACCCGCATCGCAAGATAGGTATTTGCAAACAACTTAACGGCCTCAGCTTCTGTTGATCGAATAAAAAGAATTTCTATCTCGTCTTTCTTAGCGCTCTGAACTAGCAGGTCTGCAAAATCTTTAGCCGCTTTCAACTGGCTGCCGACAATAATTCGCGAGGGATAAAGATTATCTTTGAGCGCCTGTCCCTCTCGGAGAAATTCAGGTGAAAAAATTATCCGATTTGTGTCGTGCTTTTGCTGCAGATATTTAGTGTGCCCAACAGGTATAGTGGATTTAATCACCACCAAAGCGTCTTTATTTTGGGCTAGAGCATCATTCACTACACCATCTACAGAACTGGTATCAAAGCGATTGGTATGAGGATTATAATTTGTGGGAGTCGCAACAACGATAAAGCGGGCATCTTTGTATGCAACTTGCTTATCAATGGTCGCCATTAGGCTCAATTCTTTTTTAGCAAGAAAGGATTCTATTTCATTATCAAACACAGTTGACTGCTTAGCATTGACCTTATCAACCCGAGAGGTATCAATATCTAACACGGTTACATAGTTGTACTGGGCTAAAAGCACAGCCAGCGACATGCCAACATATCCCGAACCCACCACAGTAATTTTGGCTGCATCGATCAAAATATATACTCTTAATATAGAACTTTTTCAATTTTACTTCTAGTATATCAAAGAAATATTTAGTGACTTTTCATACTTAGTCGTCTATTACATTATTTGTGGAAAAATACCTACTTCTATAAAACCAAAAATTTGCCTTCTTTGTTTGATTAGCTTTGAGGTAAAAAATACGATGCTATCTGGAAGACCAGTTTTTTAGGGTGTTACAGAAGAGGGCAATGCCTTGACATGGTGGGGGTCGGTGGTTCGAATCCACTCGGTCGTACCAACCACTTTTGACATATACGGTTTTTATTATTTCTAGCTAGCTTCAGTTTCATCTTTCTTTTATCAGAGCGTGTTTCTGCGCAGTTCCTGCAGCTGTTTTAACTAAGAATGATTCTGGCTAAATTGTGTTAACTTCGCGACGTCTAAATAGTGATATCCACCCCCAAGTTCGTCTGTTTATTGTTATTATTATATCCACCCCATACATCGGGAATTTTTTGATGACGGGCATATATTTATTTCTCAAATTAATTGGAGTCAAATTCAAGAAATCTACCCTTGCCATTAAGCAAGATGGTTAAGACATTTTAATTTCCAACTAAAATTAAATCCATAAATAACCTAGTTTGGTAATATCTAATATCCCTGTGATTGGTTTATATTAAAGATATACTGAATAAAAATTTTATATGCAGTTATTAATTATAGATTCGAGATGTTTTTATATTCACGATACTAAGCGCCCCAAAAAACATCTAATGTGAGCTTGTCTATATGCCTAAATCAGGCTAGGCGATAACTTGATGCCTAAATCAGGCTAGGCGATAACTTGCATATCAGTTTTAGATCGGTAATTTCGATATGGATCCAGTGACTCAAGGTGTATTAGGTGCGAGCTTGCCTCAGGCAATAACGCGCAATAAACAACAGCTAGTTATAGCTGGGCTGTTTGGTGCTTTGGGCGGTATGGTGCCTGACCTTGATGTCTTGATTCGATCAAATGCCGATCCATTACTCTTTCTCGAGTACCATCGTCAGTTTACTCACTCGCTATTTTTTGTTCCCTTTGGCGGTGTGATGGTTGGGGTATTATTGTATTACTTGTTGGGTAAGTGGCTTGGGATCAAGTTGTTGGCAAGTTGCGTTTATACCACGTTGGGCTATGCGACTCATGCATTGCTTGATGCCTGTACCAGTTATGGAACCCTGCTACTGTGGCCATTCAGCAGCGAGCGCTTTGCCTGGAACATGATATCGGTTATTGATCCCTTATACACCTTACCCCTGCTAGCTGGGGTATTAATGGCAGGCATAAAAAAACAAGCGCGCTTTGCTCAAATAGCGTTGGTCTGGGCGCTGGTTTATCCCCTGGTCGGTTCCATGCAGCGTGACCGAGCGATAACGGCAGGCTGGGAATTGGCCATGTCGCGTGGTCATCAGCCGGACAGACTCGAAGCCAAGCCCAGCTTTGGTAATATCGTGCTTTGGAAAACAGTCTATGAAACTGCCCAATATTACTATGTTGATGCTGTACATGT
Source organism: Cellvibrionales bacterium UBA1969 (assembly GCA_002339085.1). Classification (GTDB taxonomy): domain Bacteria; phylum Pseudomonadota; class Gammaproteobacteria; order Pseudomonadales; family UBA7434; genus UBA7434. Next base: position 32,079 of record DDDX01000064.1, on the reverse strand, counting down.
TGCAGTTAAGGTTAAGCACTACACGGGCGATAGGGCAAAAAAACTGGATATCGCGCAGGATTTCAGCTGGCTAGATGTAGACTCACAGCAGGCTCGCGATATCGAACGCTTCCGTTGGTTTTCCAATGACTATATTGCTTTAGATCCAAGCAATTCGCAGCGTATTATCGACGTTCGCTATTCGTTGATACCTAATGAAATTGCCCCGCTGTGGGGAATACAGTTATCGTCAGCAGCGGAAGCGGATTCGCATATCACCTACACCACCGCGCGCCAGCTAAGCGATCAACAACGTGAGGCATTTGTTCGTCAACTGTTAGGTCGCTAAGCGTGGTATTTGACACTCACGTTTTTTTCAAAATTCACTAACAGTAAGTTTTGTTACGTGTTGTTACCTAATTGCAGTTCCTTTTTTTTTGGTCTTCTACTTATAATGGTTTTCTCAGCTGTTTGTTAATCAAAAAAAGGGGTTTTTCATGCTCAAACTATCGTCTTTGGTCGCTTTTATCACCTTGCTTCTGTTGGGCTGTGTGTCACCGCCTGAGCCGCCTGTCGAATCGTTGCGCGATGTGGCCGATTTTCCCATTGGCTCATCAATAAGGCCCAATGATCTTTACCAAGACCCGCAAGCGCTTCGTTTGCAACAGCATCACTTTGACAGCTTAACCACAGGCCTTGATATGAAAATGAACAAGGTAATGCCTGAAGAGGGGCGATATAACTGGGGGCCCATTGACAAGATATTGGCTTACACGCAAGAACATGATCAGCGGTTATTCGGACATAATTTAATTTGGCACTCATCGACACCGCAGTGGTTAGTTGATAAGGCGCGGCAAAACCCTGAATGGCTCGATGGTTTTATGCGTGAGTATATTCATACCTATGTCGGTCGATACAAAGGCGTGGTCGATGGTTGGGATGTGGTGAATGAAGGCTTAGTGACGAAGGGAGCGGGTTTTAGAGAAGATACTATTTGGCATCAAACATTAGGCATTGCCTACATTGAAAAAGCGTTCCGCTATGCTCACGAGGCCGACCCTGACGCGATATTGTTTTACAACGATTTTAATATTGAGCGCGATCTTGAAAAATTCAATACCATGATGACCATGGTCGATGACTTTATGACTCGTGGTGTACCTATTTCAGGGATTGGTTTTCAAATGCATATCCGTATCGATATACCTAACGAGGTGATTGCCGAGACCTTAAGGCGTGCCGCGGCGACCGGTTTGCAAATTCATTTATCCGAAGTGGATATCATTTTTAATACTCATGATGACAGCCGTGGCGGCGGCATTCAACGTCATGACGCGGTCACCGATGAGATGTTGCATGCGCAGCGGGTTAAGTATCGACAGTTGGTTGAGATGTACCGAAACATTGTGCCAAAAGACCAGCAGTATGGGATTACCTTTTGGGGCTTTAATGATCGCGATACGTGGATAAGACGGTTTTTTAAAATGCAAGATTGGCCCTGCATTTACGATGACGATTTAAAACCCAAACCCGCCTTCTATGGTTTTTTAGAAGGTCTACGGTAATATCGATCAAGCGATATTGTTAATTTGCTAATCACTTTTTATTGGCCTATTTATTGGTTTATATACCAAATTGGCGAGGTCCAAGCCCGTTCTTGAATAGTTTTGGGAATCGTCGGGTTACTGCAAGCCAAGGGTTGTTGGCCCGCCGGTAAAGACAGGCAATCATAGGTGCTCCAGCGACAGCTTGGATTTTCGACCACTCGTCCGTAATAAACCGCGTTTAATTCGTGGTCAAATTGCGGGTCTTGCCAGACTGCACACAGTTGGTCATAGCCTGACTGCAATGGTTCGCAGGTGCGGGTATTCACCGAGCCAACTGTTTCAGCATCTCCCGCAACATCATAAACATGTTCATTGAGTCGACCTTGATCATCGACCCAGCCTTTAATGATTTGCAGCTTTTGTAAATTAGATGCGTCATTGATGGGGTCTTTTTGCGCGCTAATTAACAATCGTGGCTGCTCATTGTTGATGTTGTTTTTAGCCAGCAGCTTGCCGCCCATAGGTACACCGTTAGCATAGGCCTTATCAATCATATCGGGCGAGTCACAGATAGAGGGTTGATAATCCCAGCCGGCAAATAACCGAGGTCTTATGCGCGGGCCGCTTGTACCAAAGGTTTCCTTACGTCGCATGGCACGAAATAGAGAAGGCCGCGAATTTTCTTCAGCCCAAATCCCAGCTAAGCCGCCGGGGTTGTAGCGCGTGCTATCGCCCTTGGCGACACCGGGTACAATTTTGGGGCCGCCGAGTCGGTTTACGGCTTTTCGATCCATGCCCGTCGAGCCTACAAAGGCATTTTCACGCACCGCGCCTGAGGCGCCGGTATGATTATCAGTGGCCGCAATGATGCCAAATTCAAAGGGATTTATCCCAAGGCTTTGAGCCTCCTTTAGGCCTTGTGTTAATGCGGTTCTGACATAGCTATTACGTGAGATACAGCCTTGCAGTGACATGCCGCCTCGACCCATCTCGTCGCCACAATCGACGGTTGGCTCTTGGGGCTCGCGCAGTTTTTCAAAATCGCATAATTCATCGTAGCCACCGACCACATTGCTCAAGCCATTACGGCATTCAGAATCGCCTTTAACCTGCATAATTTCTACCAGCGGTTCGACTTGTTGTCGCAACCGTGACAAGCGTTGTCGTTCGCTGTCGTCAATACCCTTGACTGCCGAGTAAGGGTAAAACATTCTGCCGCTGCTCCAATTACTGTTATGGGGGATCGAAATCGCATCGCAGTCGGTTCCGGAATCAATGCAGTAATCTTTTAGCCATTGCCAAAGCTTTTCGGGTTGCGTTTGGTCTTTAGAACTCAGTGGTACTGGTGGTACGGTGTCATTGGCGAAAATGATATTACGGTGCAGGTTGGCTTGTTCGGCGGCTAAGCTGTATTCATAGGCGACAAAGCTGGTAAAGCGGCAATCTGACGAGCGGTCATAGGCCTGTTCAGCAGCTCGTTGCTCTTCATCCCATTGATCAATGGCTGCTGTGATACAGCGATGACCGTCTTGGCCGCAAATTTTTTCAGAGCGATTATTGCTAAAAATGACTAAGGCCATCATACGCATCAAAGGTTGCATCACTTCTGATACGGGCAATTTAATATCACCGCGATAGACTTTACAGATTGCTTGGTCGTAAGCGGGATTATTATCGGTTAAACAGAGATGGGTCTCACCAAAGTTTTCGGCATGGTCTGTGATAGCGGCGAAGTCGAGTGGTCGACTTAATTGCACGACGGGGATATGGCTGGTGTCGCTGTTGTCTGACTTCAATCGAATCGATAAGGGTTCACCTTGGGCAAATCGATAAGCATCTATTGGTGAGGCGACATTACCAAAAGAACTTGAATCGTGCGAAATGGCCGTATGAATGTGCAATTCACCAAAATAAGCGTTTCGCTCTTCATTATTGTCATCGCAGTCTTCACGACCATTAGCGGTGAAATTAGGTTTTACGGGTTGCTGGGTAAAATAGCGTGCATCGAAATCGGCGGTAGACCCAACTATGGCGAGTTGTGACTGAAGCCAAAAATATAATCCCATTAGAGTAATGACAACAGTAGCAATCAGGTAAGCGGTGATTGTTAAGCCAGTTTTTAGCATGCTAATCATCCTTTGTTGAGTGAGTTATTATGAGCTTTATTACGTATAGCAATGCATGGTCATACTTGGCATCCTAACTATCATCACAGACAATAAGTTTTTTACTAGTAAAGTGAAACGATTGCAATTAAAGCGATGACTTAGTAGCAAAGATCTGCATAGTGATTAACCTTACGCTTAGATGGTATGCCGATTTACCTTACTTAAGTCTCCGTTGATATGCGGCAATGACAACAGCTTCTTATCCATCACACGAAACCATAATGGCGGGCAGTAAGCGAGCATATACATGCCGTGATAGCCGATGGGCATTTGGGGGATATGTTCAAAATTACGCAAACTTTGGTAGCGTCTGGTTGGATTAGCATGGTGATCAGAGTGACGTTGAATATTGAAAAATTGTACGTTGCTGATAATAAAGTTGGCGTTCCAAGAGTGATGGGGTTGGCACTTTTCATAGCGACCATTTGGTAGCTTTTCCCGTAGTAAGCCATAATGCTCGATGTAGTTGGCCGAGGTTAAAATAAACCAGGCCCAGATATTATGAATAATCAAGAAAGGCAGCATAATCCAGCCGAAGACATAAATAAGGCTGCCCTGTAATAAAGCGCTTAGCGCATACGATTGCAGTAAATCATTTTCAACTGACCAAAAAGGTTGCCCCTTGTTAGCGAGTCGTTGCTTTTCTAATTCAAAGCCGCGTATAAAGGCGCCTGGTATTTCACGGCAGGCGAAGGCGTAGATTGATTCGCCCATACGAGCACTGGCGGGGTCTTTGGGCGTGGCCACCCAGATATGATGACCGCGATTATGTTCGATACCAAAATGACCGTATGCTGGCACGGCTAATAGTATTTTTGCCAGCCATTTTTCGAGCGCAGTATTTTTGTGTCCCAATTCATGGGCTGTGCTGATACCGATACCACTGTATGCGCCTGCAGTGAGCGCTAGAGCAAACACAATAATGGCTGACAGTGTTTCTGTGCCGACAACCCATGCAATGGCAATAAGCACAAAAAAATGCAAAGGTACTGTGGCGATGGTCAGCCATCGATAGTAGTTATCGGTTTCAAGTTGTGGGACTATTAATTCAGGTGGGTTATTTTCGTCTTCGCCGACGATGAGATCAACGATTGGAATGACGCCATAGAATACCAATAAAGGCATTGCAAGGAGCCAAGCTTGATGAGTTTGAAAATAAAGAGCGATGGCGCCAAGAGGAATAATCGGCAGCATGATGGCCATGAGCCATAAATAGCGTTTGTGGTCGATGTATTCGATCAAACCTTTTTCAAGGTGGTTAAACGTGTATTTGACCATGTCTCAATAGCTCCTCCATGGTTTGAATTCATTTTAGGGCGTAAGAGGAGATCATAATGAGTCATATACGGTCTTTGTCGGGGTTAAATACAGCCTACAAAGGTGTCGAATCCAGTCAATTAAAGTATACTAGCGGCCATAGATAAACGTTTTAAGTGAATAAACGGAAAATACTATGCACCAATTTGTGCTGCCTATTTTGATCGATTTACTGTCTGAAACTGGCTTTGATGAGGATCAATTAATGGCCGGTTCGGGCTTCAAGTCACTTGACGCTGCGATGAATGCATCACTTTCGCCTTTTCAGGTCGATAATCTTTGTGGTAATGCCGTTAAATTAAGTCAAGATTCTACCTTGGGCTTAAAGGCTGGTGGCAAGTTAGATATGATGTCTCTGGGTATTTTAGGCTACGCATTGATGAGTTGCGCCTCTGTAGGAGACAGTCTACGGGTGTTAATGCGTTACATTAAAATGCTATTGCCCAGCGCTCAAGTCAATTTATCGCCAAGCAAAGAAAAGTTTGAGTTGGTCGGCAAAGCGCTTGAGTTGCCGTTATTGCTCGAACGGTTTTATATTGACGCATTGTTTTCAGGTATTGCACATAATTTATATGCGCTAACGGATAAGACATCTTTTAATATTCAGCTTGAGTTACCTTACGAAAGGCCCCATCAACTGGCTATGTACCACTATATTTTTGGCGAGAAGATTCGTTTTGGTGCTTCCCGATATGCGCTGATTTTTGATAAGCCGACCTTAGCAATGAGTTTGTCCAGTGCGAATCCTGCGGCACAGGAAATTTTTCGTCGCGAGTGTGATCGTCTAATGAGTAGCGGGACACATCTTGGTATTGTCAGTGAGCGTGTCAAACAAACCTTATTATCGGCTCGATTAGATTTTCCTAATTGCAAAGCAATGGCGGCATATCTACACATGAGTGAAAGTACTTTGCAAAGACGTTTAGCCAAAGAGGGCACGCGGTATCAGCGGCTATTGGATCAAGTGCGTTATAGCTTAGCCCGTGAATACCTGCAACAGACAGCCTTGCCAGTTGCGGAAATTGGTCTGTTGTTAGGCTACAGTGACGCGGCTAATTTTAGGCGTTCATTCAAACGTTGGTCGGGCGTCACACCTGCGCACTTAAGGATATAAGGCGTACGTCTGTCAAAAAATATCTGATGTTATTGCGATGACCGCCTTAACAGACTTAGCGAAATCGTTTTAGGTAAGCAATTAAATCAGCCCGCTGCTGCGGGTCTGTAACGCCCAAACTCATCATAGTGGTTTCTGGAAACATGGCTTCGATATTCGCTAACCAGGCAAACAGTAAATCTTCTGTCCATACAAACTGCGCGGCTTTAAACGTTTGAGAATAATCATCAAAACCAACTTGCTTGCCCGCTACCTTGCCAAAGATGGCATGCAGATTGGGGCCGTTATGATGACCAATAAATTTTTCAGGGTAATGACAGGTGCGGCATTGGGCAAAGACTAAGCGACCTCTTTCGGCATCACCGGTGAACTCGCTTAAAGATTCAGCATGCGTATTGAATGCTAAGCTGAAGGCTACCGTTACTGACAGCGCAACAGTTTTTGTGGTGAAAAATATCCAATATCCAATTGTCCTCATCGATATTATCCTTGCCTTAGCTCTTGTTAGCTGCCGCGTGTTGGCCGGCTTGACGACCGAAGAAAGTGCAGTCTCCCACTGAAATTCCGCTCGCTATATAAGGCGAAGTGGGAAGGCCTGAGGTGTTTCTGCCCGCAGCATATAAACCATTTATGACCTCGCCCCATACGTTTATGACCTGTGAATCCACATTGGTGTGTAAGCCGCCAAAGGTATGAGAGCTGTACATAGTTTTGTCTACTGAAAGGTCATAGACCTTGAAGGGTGGCTTATCAATCGGTGAAAGATACTTTTTAGATTTATGGAACATCGGGTCTTCGCCATTTTTGGCATGTTCGTTATAATAGTTAACACTCATTTGGAGACTGCCAACTGGGAAGCCGGCTTTCTGCTCGAGCTCTTTGATGGTGTTTGCTTTCGCCACTAACGGTTGGTTGTCATCACCCTGTGGGCGATCGCTGTCTTTATCGCAAATAAAATAAGCAATGCCGTCTTGTTTATAGGTAACAACATTTCCCATCACAGCATGATAACCCTCTTCAGACGTTAAGCGTTGGCCCATTTGATTGACGGCAATGCCTGCGATAGTATTTTCTGGTGGGTAAATAGGACCAATGGCAAAACCTTGATCCATTCTTAATGCCCCAGCGCCAGCGCCCATACCCATTTGAATACCAATCCCTAAATCACCGGCATTTGCCCATGGCACCGAACAGTCATAAAGTTCAGGCGCGTAGAGTTTGACCATTTCGCGATTATGAATGAACCCCCCGCAAGCTAACACGATACCGCGTTTGGCTTTAATAGCCATACGCTCGCCCCTAATATCAACAAGCATGCCCGTTACTCGACCATCTGATTCAACGACTAAGCGTTCACCAGAGACGCGCTTCTGGGTTTTTACACCGAGTTTTTTGGCCGAGGCTAATAATGAGCGCATCAAACGCTTGCCGCCTTGGTGGCCTTTTTCCCAGGGTACGTGGCCGCGGGGCGCGGGTCTACATTCGTCACGCCATGGCCATGCTTCTTCACTGCCCGAGTAGTAGAGTGAGGCTTCATCGAAGCCAAGTCCTTTGCCATCACTAAATAGTTTATTGTAGGGTACGCCATTGTCGACCAACCAATCAAAGTGAGCAACGCTTTGTTCACAGTAGCGTTGAATTTTATCGAGGTGGGGGTGCTTGCGACCTGAATGGGCGATGTAGTGGTACATGGATTCCACGCTGTCAGTAAACCCCAAGGCTTTCTGTAATGCGGTCCCGCCTCCCGCATAAATAACACCCCCAGACAAAGCGGATGAACCGCCCAGTTTGTTGAGTTTTTCAACGACTAATACGTCGGCGCCGCCTCGACGTGCATCAATGGCGGCAGAAATTCCGGCCGCGCCTGAACCGGCTACTAATACGTCGGTAATGATGTCCCAATTTTTTATCCCATGGCTGTCGGCTGCAACCCGAGTGCCCGCTGAACTGTGTTGGCTTAACGCAACGCCAGCCGCACTTGTGGCAAGCGAGGCCAGTAAGGTTCGTCGATCGATGGTTTTCTCTGGCATAAATAGCTATCCGTTTATTATAATTTAGATGATTGCTTTATATGGCAAGCAACAATATTTTACTCGGCTGACAGTCATATATTCTTAACATGTGTATAGGATGAGCGGCTCACTGCTTTCAACGACGAGCGTACTGAATGTGAACAGAGTATAGGGCGATTCTAGGGTAAAAAAAAAGCCTGCATTAAGCAGGCTTTTTTATGCGATTTGTGGATTATTCGGTCAAACGATCTTTAATAACCATGATAATCACCGCTAAAGCGCCGGCATTAAAGATCGAGCTGACATTAGCCATTATGTCACTGACAATGGGTCCAACCACAGGAATTACATCATTTCCTTCTGATCCTAGCACGCTATGAACAGCTGCTAATGCAATTACTAGGACTAAGAAGTCAGTTCGACGATCGGCATCAACAGCCATTCCGCCTAAAACTAAACCAATAATGGCCATAATGAGTGCAGCCTCGGGAATAGCAACGAAGGCACCAATCACAGCGACTGCTATCGCAACGATACGAACAATTTGTACTGGATTCATAATTATCTACCTCAAATTTTTGTTGTAAGTGATAAATTAACCTTTTACAAACTACATACTTGCCTTTAAAAAATACCACAGCAATGGAAATCTGCTTTGATTTCTTTGTATAAAACTAAAGGTTTATGGCTAAAACGCACCAAAAAAGGTAATTTTTTGATCAACTTTGAGGCGTTTTAGTCCATTGGTCATGGCTAAGCGCTTGAATGATGACTGTTACGAACTGGCAACAGTTTGGGGTTTTGAGCGATTTTTGTGGGATCATAGCGGTGTTGCAAAAGGCCAAGTATGTTTTCTTGGATGAGAATTATTATTAAGAGCGCTAGTTATGACAGAAGAAGTGAAACCTTTTACGGCTAAGCAAGAAAAGTTTGGTCGTTTTTTCATCAAGAAAATCGGCAGTTGGCAGGTGCGTGTCTATGAATGGACAAATGGTCGGCTTTGGAATACTTTCCTTGGTTCGCAAGTCGCTATTTTTTCTATTAAGGGTCGAAAAACTGGCAAGATTCGTAAGACGCCTTTACTTTACCTTCAAGACGGTGAAAACGTGGTGGTGGTCGCGAGTCAAGGCGGTATGTCAACCTATCCGATTTGGTACAAGAATATGGTCGCCAACCCCGAGCTTGAATGTCAAATTGGCGGAGATAAAAAATCCTATTGCGTTCGACGCGCTACGGCGGAGGAAGAAACGCGGTTATGGCCGCCGTTAGATGCGATGTATGCTGGTTATGCTGAGTACCGTGCACGAATTGATGGCCGCAGAGAAGTGCCGGTTATGATTCTTGAGCCAATTAAATAAAGTTACACACTAAGTGAGTTCTACTATCTGACTCAGGAAAGTGTACCGCCATCGACGCGAATATCTTCGCCAGTGATGTGTTCGCCATCGCTCGATGCGAGCATGGCAATGACGCTGGCAACGACTTCTGGCCCTCTTCGGCCGGTAGGCGACATGCAGCGATCCATAAGTTTCATGTCAACATTTTTTGGGAAGCTTGGGCTTGCCATGCCAGTGATAATATCGCCCGGACAGACGCAGTTAGCTCTCACGCCTTGTTTACAGTATTCAATCGACATTGACTTAGTCATTGCTAAGACAGCGCCCTTAGAAGCTGAGTAGATGCCGGCCCAAGGCACGCCAGCTAAGCTAGACGTTGAAGCGGCATTGACAACATTCCCCTTACTTTTGATCAGTTCAGGTAAGGCATGTTTACAGACTAAAAAAGTGCCACCGACATTGACGTGCATAATTTTTTGGAAGTCTTCTATTTTTGTTTCATGCAGATGATCAAAGCGTAAAATACCTGCCATGTTACTGACATGATTGATTTTTCCATAGGTACTGATGCAGGTTGCAATCGTATCGATGACAGCTTGTTCGTCGGATACGTCACAGGTGTGGCTAAAGGCCTTGCCATTTGCGGCTTTGATGCTTGCAACGGTTTGCTGTAAGCCTTCTGCGTCGAGGTCAACACAAAACACAGCAGCGCCTTCGCTGGCAAGTCGTATGGCAGTGGCTTGACCAATACCCCCAGCGGCACCCGTTATTAGTGCGACTTGACCTTCAAAGCGTTGCATAGTGATTTCTCTCTTTGAATGAATTAATGATTCGATGATTCGATGATTTCATGGTCGCGGAAAGCATCGAAATATTCAAGCGTAAAAACGCTTCGTTAATAAAGCGTATAGGTTTAGAGTTAATTTTGCTCAATTTATAGCGTGAACAAGTATCAGGGCTTGCAGTGGCCACCGATGCCAGTGGATGAAGACTACGTGCGAAATTTATTGATAATATCAAGGTAAGGCTGGCTGTAGCGATGCGTTGAAATAAGCTCACTAAAGCTTTGATTTCGAGCATTGCGGGCATCAAGATTACCGTTTTCGGCGACAAAAAAACCAATGAAGCTGTCAAAATCTTCAATCCGCATGCTCTGATAAGCTTTGACTAATTTATGGTGGTCGCTGTCTTCGCCTTGGGGTGGCTCAAGGCTTAAAAATTCTCGAATTCGCTCTTCTCCCCAAACCGGATCGATGACTTTTTCTTTATCTTTTTTTACCGACATAATAAGCCTTTAAAGTGAGGACTAAAAACAAGAATTATTTTACCTGCAATTGAGTTAACTGCGAATAATTTTTCGTATAAAAATAGTGCTGTTAGTTATTAAGTTTTTGCGCCAGAATTTGATTTACCTGCCCGGGGTTAGCTTGGCCTTTAGATACCTTCATGACTTGACCGACAAAGAAGCCGATTAATTTTTTTCGTTTATCCGTATCAGCGGCAAGGTATTGAGCTACTTGGTCAGCATTGTTTTGTATGACTTCATCCACCATTGTTTCAATCGCACCACTGTCACTGACTTGTTTGAGTCCTTGTGCCTCGATGATTTCATCGGCTGTACCCTTGCCATCGGCCATCATTTCAAACACCTGTTTGGCGATTTTTCCTGAAATGGTTTGGTCTTTAATACGGGTAATCAATCCTGCTAGCTGTTCGGGGTTGATGGGTGAATTTTCAATAAGGACGTCGTGTTTGTTTAAAAAAGCAGATAACTCACCCATCACCCAGTTGGCTGATAATTTGGCGTCCTGACAAGCATTGACTACGGACTCAAAATAGTCAGCAGTTTGTCGTAGCTCAGTAAGAATCGACGCATCGTAGGCTGATAGATCAAACTCGGTTTGAAATCGTCCAAATCGCTGTTCTGGGAGTTCGGGCATCGCTTGCTTGAGGTCGTCGATAGTTTGTTGATCAATGATGACCGGCAATAAATCGGGGCAGGGGAAATAGCGATAGTCGTTGGCTTCTTCTTTACTGCGCATACTGCGGGTTTCATTTTTTTCGCTATCATAAAGTCGCGTTTCTTGACGGATGCTGCCGCCGGACTCTAGGATATCTTTTTGTCGTTCAACTTCGACATGAATAGCTTTTTCAATGAATCGGAACGAATTCAAATTTTTTATTTCGGCCCTAGTGCCCAGTTTTTCCTCACCTATTGGTCGGATCGAAACATTGGCATCGCAGCGTAAAGATCCTTGCGACATGTCACCGTCGGAAATGTCCAAGTAAGTCACAATGGCATGCACTTTTTTAAGAAAGGCAATGGCTTCTTCTGCCGAACGAATATCAGGCTCAGAGACGATTTCGATCAATGGTGTGCCTGCACGGTTAAGGTCGATGCCCGACATGCCTAAAAAATCTTCATGCATCGATTTGCCGGCATCCTCTTCGAGGTGAGCGTGATGAATTCTAACTTTCTTGCTGTCATTGCTACCGCTGCAGGGAATAGTAATATAGCCCTCACCGACAATTGGCTTTTCCAGTTGCGTAGTTTGGTAACCCTTAGGTAAGTCAGGGTAAAAATAGTTTTTCCTTTCAAATACTGATGCTTGCTCAATATCAGCGTTGATCGCTAGACCAAACATGACAGCACTTTTAAAGGCTTGTTCATTGGCTACTGGTAGTGTGCCTGGCAAAGCAAGATCGACCTCATCAGCTTGAGTGTTTGCATCGGCACCGAAGGCCGTTGATGAGCTGCTGAATATTTTTGATTGTGTTGAGAGCTGAACGTGAACCTCTAGCCCAATCACTGTTTCCCATTGCATAAGCTGTTAACCTTTTAAAGACGTCGGCGTGGGTGTGTGCCACTGGGTTGCTAATTGAAATTGATGCGCAACATTTAATAACTTGTGTTCGGCAAAGTAATTTCCAACTAGCTGCATGCCGATGGGCATATTATCAAGCTGGCCGGCGGGAAGTGACATAGCCGGTAAGCCTGCTAAATTCACGGCTATGGTGTAGATATCTTCTAAATACATGGCAACAGGGTCAGCGGTTTTTGCGCCGAATTTAAATGCCGTTGATGGCGCAGTAGGGCCAGCAATAATATCCACTTGCTCGAATGCGCGGACAAAATCATCTTTAATTAAGCGTCGAATTTGCTGGGCTTTACGGTAGTAGGCATCATAGTAGCCGGCTGATAAAGCATAGGTGCCGACTAAAATACGGCGTTTTACTTCCTCGCCAAAACCTTCTGAGCGTGTGCGGGTATAAAGGTCCTCTAAGTCTTCTGGTTCGTTGCAGCGATAGCCATAACGAACACCATCAAAACGCGATAGGTTAGATGAGGCCTCGGCCGGCGCGATAACATAATAGGCCGGCACTGATAAGGCTGAATTGGGTAATTCGATATCAACCAGTTTAGCGCCTAACTTTTCGAGCTCGGCGAGACTTGCCTGAACAGCGTCTGCCATAGCGGTGTCGAGTCGTTGGTCAAAATACTCCTTAGGGATACCAATTTTTAAGCCTGCCAATGACTCATCTAGAGTGGCAGTGAAGTCGGGCACAGCGGTATCGAGGCTGGTGGAATCTTTATAATCGAGACCAGACATTGAGTTGAGTAAAATGGCCGCATCTTCAGCAGTTTTAGTCATAGGGCCGGCTTGGTCGAGGCTCGAAGCAAACGCGATCATGCCATAGCGACTGACGCGGCCATAAGTGGGCTTGATGCCAGTAATGCCACACAGAGCTGCTGGCTGGCGAATCGAGCCGCCGGTATCCGTGCCCGTCGCGGCTGGCGCAAGTTGTGCCGCAACAGCCGCGGCTGAGCCACCCGAAGAACCACCTGGGACGGTTTCTAGATTCCAGGGATTTTTAACTGGGCCAAAAAAACTGGTCTCGTTGGATGAGCCCATGGCAAATTCATCCATGTTGGTTTTACCCAGCATCACGGCGCCAGCGGTTTTCATTTTGCTAACGACAGTCGCATCGTAGGGCGAAACAAAGTTGGCCAGCATTTTTGATCCGCAAGTGGTGGTCAGCCCTTCTGTACAAAATATATCTTTATGTGCAATGGGCACGCCTAGCAAAGGCGTGCTGTTACCTTCAGCAATGGCTTGATCGGCTTGGTCGGCCGCCGTCAGTGCGCCGTTTGTATCAACCGTGATGAAGCAATTGTAATCGATATTCAATGTGTCGATTCTGTTGAGATAATGTTGAGTGATCTCACGCGAGGAGAACTTTTTTTCAATTAATTGTTGCTGTATTTGCGCAACCGTCAGTTCATGTAAAGGTTTCATTACTTAGCAGCCATCTTGAATTAGTCGGGTATAGTTTATCCGCGTGAGGTGTATTTTAGCTTAATCGATGACCTTGGGTACCAGATAAAGTCCTTGATCCGTTGCGGGTGCAATGGTTTGAAAGGCTGCCCGGCGAGCCTGTGCATTTTCGCTGGGATTGGCTTGATCAATCCTTAGTCTTTGTACCGCATCGAGGGCATTCGCCATCGGTTCGACTTGTTTGGTGTCAACAGCTTGCATTTGATCGACTAAGTCGAGAATTGCCGTAATACGTTCCGCAACTTCGGTGGCTTCATCGGCATTAATTTTTAGTTTGGCCAGCTTTGCTGTATTAGCAACCTGTTCGGGGTTGATACTCATATCATTTATGCTCTCAAAGACTGTATTATTACTGTGATTGTGTCGATTGGCGGTCTTGCTCAGTCACTCAAAGCTTACGCCACTTTAGTATTGCCTATGGTAACGAAAAATAGGGCTCGGAAGCCAGAGGCAAACGCGGATTGTCTCATTGTTACCCGTAAAATAATTGACTTAGCCGATTTTGATGAAACCTTTGCGTTGAATTATGGTTTGTTAGGGTGGCGGAACCAAGTATGTCGTGGGGGTAGGCCAGACTCGAGAGTAAAAATCAGCTATTGAAAACAGAAAAAATAATCTTATGTCCTCGGTATTTGCTAAAAAAGCTTTTCATTCTAGCGTTAGCGGTTATTATAGTGATCTTGTTTCAACACCTGTTGCTCGACCAATTTGAGCTGTACACTTATTGTTAAAGTGACGCCAGCCGAACAGATTAAAAGAGACTGAGGATTTATGTTAAAAACCATTAGAGGCATCTTTTCTAACGACCTTTCTATCGATTTAGGAACAGCAAACACCTTAATTTATGTGAGAGAGCAGGGCATTGTTCTTGATGAGCCCTCGGTCGTTGCTATTCGCATCTCAAATGGGCAAAAAACCATTGCCGCAGTAGGGGCAGATGCTAAGCGTATGTTAGGTCGAACACCTGGCAATATTATGGCGATAAGACCCTTAAAGGATGGCGTGATAGCTGATTTTCAGGTGACTGAAAAAATGCTTCAGCATTTTATCTCGCGCGTGCACAAAAACAGCTTTATTCGGCCCAGTCCTCGCGTATTGATTTGCGTACCCTGTAATTCAACCCAAGTTGAACGTAAGGCTATTCGAGAATCAGCATTGAGCGCCGGTGCCAGAGAAGTACGTTTAATTGAAGAGCCTATGGCGGCGGCAATTGGCGCAGGCTTACCAGTCGAGGAAGCCAGCGGTTCTATGGTGGTCGATATTGGTGGTGGCACAACCGAAATCGCAATTTTATCGCTTAATGGTGTGGTTTATTCTGATTCTGTGCGCACCGGTGGAGATCGTTTTGACGAATCGATTGTTTCTTATGTGCGTCGTAATTATGGCAGCTTGATTGGTGATTCAACCGCAGAGCGTATCAAGCAGGAAGTTGGGACAGCTATTGGTGGCGGTGAACTGCGTGAGATTGATGTCCGAGGGCGAAATTTAGCAGAAGGTGTGCCGCGCGCATTTAAAATCAACAGTGATGAAGTCATGGATGCCCTTCAAGATGCATTAGCCATCATTATTCAGGGCGTTAAAGGCGCCCTAGAGCAATCGCCGCCTGAACTTGCTTCTGATATTGCTGAGTCAGGCATTGTTTTGACTGGCGGTGGCGCATTACTGCGGGGCCTTGATCGTTTGCTCAGCAATGAAACGGGACTGCCCGTGGTGGTAGCGGATGATCCTTTGACCTGTGTTGCCCGCGGCGGCGGCAAGGCGTTAGAATTGATGGACCAATATAATATAGATTTTTTATCGGCAGATTGACCTAGAGTAGAAGACGGAGAGTGTCTATCAAGCCGATCTTTAGTAAAACTCAATCACTTGGCGCGAGAGTATTGGTGCTTGCGGCGGTATCTCTCTTGCTAATAGGTCTTGATTACAATACTCAGGCCACGGGTCCTACGCGGACCTTATTATCCTACCTTTCTGCCCCATTCTATGCCGTGGCTCGTACGCCAATGAATATTATTGAAGGTGTCGACGCATACTTTACCTCGCGGGATACCTTAATAGTTGAAAATGAGCGATTGCATAATGAAGCGCGAATTCTGCATGGCAAACTACAAAAGTTTGTTTCGCTGACAGCTGAAAATGTTAGATTACGTCAGCTATTAAGTTCCTCTACTCTGCTAGAGGACAGCGTGCTAATCGCTGAGTTAGTCAATGTATCTCCCGACCCACTCAAGCAGTTGATAATGATTGATAAAGGTGAGAAGGATGGTGTTTACATCGGCCAAGCCGTTATCGATGCCTATGGTTTAGTCGGACAGGTGGTTGAGGTCAATGCCATTCAGTCAACCGTTATTTTAATCAGCGATTCTCGTCACGCCCTGCCGGTGCAGATTAACCGAAATGGTGTACGAGCCATAGCCGAGGGGTCTGGTAGGATTGATACTCTTTGGCTGCCTAATTTAGTGTCGACTACGGATATTCAAGTTGGCGATCTAATAGTCAGTTCGGGTTTGGGACAGCGGTTTCCGATTGGTTATCCGGTTGGAGTGGTGGAGACGGTTAAACGTGATCCTGGTCAGGCATTCCTTAAAGTAGCTGTACGGCCAAGCGCAGAATTAGATCGCAGTCGGTTTGTGTTATTGGTGTTTGCAGGTGAAGCGAGCTTATGAGCCCTTCAGTTGCCGATGATAAGCCGCAGTCTAAGTGGTTGTTGACATTCGCCATCATAGCTATATTACTGTTATCAATTTATCCTCTACCAACATGGGGTCAATGGCTGAGACCTGAATTTGCCGTTTTAGCGGTGATTTACTGGGTGATGTTGGCGCCATTTCAGTTAGGTATGACGTTGGCTTGGTTTATTGGCCTGTCACTCGATCTACTAGAAGGCAGCGTGCTGGGGCAGCATGCCTTAGCGTTGACAATCATTGCTTATATTTGTGCTTTATCACATCAACAATTGAGAATGTTTAGTCTTGGCGCCCAAATTCTAGCAGTATTTTTATTAGTGTTTATCTATCAGTTGATGAATTATTGGGTCAATAGTCTCACGGGTGGTTCATTCGACAATATGCTGTTTTTATTGCCTGCGCTAATGAGTGCATTGTTTTGGCCGTTACTCAAACTTATTTTTGATATTTATCACTGAGCATTCATACATGGCTTAGCTTTGTTATGACACAAGAAAAAAATCAGATAATGCTTAATGCGATTCGTCTAACCCTAACTCACATTTAGCTTCATAGCCTCCAAGAGCCATACTGTTCGGGTAATTGACAGTTAATTTCATCGTTTTGGCTGTTGACATTGGTGAGTCACAAGCGGTGTTAGAGCATCCTAATGACAACGTGTTACGCCTGGCAAAAGGCTCAGCAAGGTTTTCGCTGCTTAGAGGAAACGAATGCTCAGGCTGCATATACCACTATTTTAGCAGCAGATTAAGATAGTTGTTTTTAATTGGCAGATACTTGGCAAACCAAGAGAGGCAACCAATGTAAAATAAATGCTATCGATGCTGTCTGGCCATAGCCACGAGGCATTAACTGTCATTATTCTTTCTCAACGCCAGTGTGACGGTGGCCCTCGACAGGAGAGTCGCATCATTAAAACAAACGTCATATTTCGGTCAATCATAGAACAAGAAATTGAATGGTATTGGTAGACCGGAGAGCTAGAAGATAAGGCTGGCGGTTATGGTATTCAAGGTAAAGCTGCGCAGTTTATTTCGCATATATCGGGTAGCTATTCTGGAGTTATGGGCTTAACGTTGTTTGAAATATCTGTGTTAATAAGCCGATTTGGATTTTCACTAAGTAGCAGCAGGGTAAATAAACGTTAAACACGGCTTTTTGTTTTAGTTCAGCGCGATTTCAATGAACATGTTGCCATTTCGTCTTAACCGTAAATGGTGTAGTCTGGCTGTTAAATATCAGCGTTGTTATCTATCACGCAATGTTGCTGCTAAGCCTTTTAATGTGTTTACCGCTCAGCCATGTAATATTGCCAATATAGTGCATTAAGGTCAATATGAACTTACCTCGTTTGCTAAGTCAATGGTATCGCCTGATAAGGGCGGTTCTCGTGCTTGCCTGCATACTGGCCTTGTTAGTTATTCTTTTAGGTCGACTATTGATGCCTCAAGTGTCAACGCTCACCCCAAACTTACTGAATTTATTAGAAGCCAATACTGACTTGTTCTGGGAGATCGAAGGCCTAAGCGGTGAATGGCAACATTTTAAGCCAATTATTCGCATTGAATCATTAACCGCTCAGTTTAGCCATGATCAGCCTGCGCTTGGTGCATATAATCGCGACACCCTATTGATGAGAGAAGCCGAACTGCAGATTGACCTGCTGGCTTCGTTGATCGATTTACAGTGGCGGGTCAGTCAATTTAAAGCCGATGCAGTTGAGCTTCCTCTGGATTATGCTGAACCTTCAGGTTGGAATATTGCAGGCTTTAAATCTAAACAGCAACAAAGTAGTTTTGATTGGCTCGATTTTTACCAGCGTTTACAGTTGGTTGATGTCAAGCAGCTTAGCTGGCAATTGCTACCTCCTTCTAGTGTCCATGATACGGGAGCTCATATATCACAATCGATCAAGTTAATATTTCAGTCTGTTAATGGTCATCGCCAGTTAGAGATTGTGGAGTTAGCGAAGGCTCAGAATACTCGTATGGTTTTGCAGTCACGAGGAGAGTTAGGTACTAAGGACTTAGAGTTGCAGGCCTATGTTGATGCAAGTAATTTGAATCTCTCCCCTTTTCTGGCATTTTTAGATAAGGGTCGCTTATATAATTGGCAGGCAGATAACTGGTCTGGACAGCTGTGGCTTAATAAGTCGATCAATCAGGATTGGCAGGCAGCGCTTGTCATTGATCAGGGTTACTTCTCACTAACTGAAGAGACGAGAACGCTGGATAACATTTCATTTCGTGCTGGTCTTGCTTTTAGTGCTGAACAATATTTAACGGTTAGTTGGCACGATTTTAATGTCGATTTCAATCAGCAAGCGCTTAACCCTTTCTCGGCAGAAATAGCCTTAAAAGGTCAAGCAGAGCAATGGCATTCTTTGACAATGAAGTCTTCTCTATTAGATCTCGGTCAGTTAAATCAACTGATTAATAGTCAACAGTGGATGCCACCAAAGCTATATGAATCAATAAGGGCATTAAACCCTAAAGGACGTCTGCGGCAAGTTGAATTGACATTGCCTCTAGCTGATAAATTGAACCTTTCGGGTAAGGCTATACTTGAAAATATTGAATTGTCAGCTTGGAAAGGTATACCTGGCTTGGAGCAGGCTAACATATACCTTGAGGCCAAAGACAATAAAGGCTTTTTGCAGATAAAAAATCAGTCAGGGCTGTCGATTTTTTTCCCTAAAGTTTATCTTCAGCCACTGGTTTTTTCACAAGCTAAAGCCCAGATAAATTGGACTGTTGAGAATCAACGTTTGTTATTAAGCAGTGACGCGGTAGATTTTTCTATGCCCAACGATCCCGCTGATTATGTTGGTCGATTTTCACTGAATGGGAAGCTGAAGGCTGAACAACCGGCTAGTCACATCAGTTTGGAAATTGGTGTTTTGAATGGTCAGGGTAAAGAGTTACCTAAGCTTCTGCCTTACACCTTGCCAGATAAAACTTTAACTTGGTTAACTGACGCTGATTTGGCCGCAAATATTATTGATGGTGGATTTATTTTTCATGGTTCACTTGATAAAAATAAAAAAACTCACCGAAGTACTCAATTGTATTTAAATGTTGCTAACGCAAGTTTACGGTTCGATCGTGGATGGTCTAAACTGGAACAGTTAGATGGTTTATTTATCATGAATAACCGCCATTCATCAATGACCATTCCTCAGGCACAGTTTGAACAGTTGAGGCTTAGCGATGCTGAGGCCGAATTCGAGGTGGGCAGTCATGGATCACTGTTTTCGATAGAAACCCCCATAACTGGCTCCTTACAAAGTGTTATTAGTGCTTTGCAGCAATCTCCTTTGAAGTTGGATTATATGTCTGCAGTAGAGGATTGGGTGCTTAGTGGTGATTTGCATCAAGCGCATATGCAGCTTCAAGTCCCTATTGGTCAAGCTCAGTTGCCATCTGGTCAAGCAATGCGGCCGAAGGTGGCTTTTCGAACAGAGTTAATGGGTACTTCAATAGAGATGAATAATATTAATTTGTCGATCCATGCGCTACAGGGTCCATTGCGATTTACCTCTGAGCAAGGTCTAGTGTCGCAGTTAACGGGTAGGCTTTGGGGTGAACCGATGGATATTATTCTTGGTGATTATCAACAGCAAAAAAACGATATTGCCTATTTTCCTTTTCAACTTGATGCGGCGACAACAGTCAGTGCCGAGCGCTTATCTCAGTGGTTAAGCTTGCCTATCTTTGCAATGGTCGATGGTCAGGCAGCATTTAAAATGAGACTTGAAAATTCAACGAATGGACTATTGCTATCACTCGACAGTGATCTGCAGGGTTTGGTCTTTAATTTTCCAGGCGAGTTGAAAAAGGAGCTTGCTGAGACTGCAGACCTGACACTGCAATGGAAATTAAATCAATCGAATCAGCCGATGATTGTCAGTGTTGAGGATCGCTTAACAGGGCAATTACATTTTCATCAGTTTAAGTTAACAAATGGCGGTTTTTATTTAGGCGATCACGATGGCTTAGATAAGATTGCCGCTAATACTGAATGGCAAGGCTTAGCATTATCTGGTCAACTTCAAACAGCTAATTTAGATGAGTGGTTAGATTTTTATCAGCGTTATGCTTCATTGACACAGTCGGTGACTCGTGAGCAAGAGCAATATGATGCGGTTGATCTCGGCGAAAAACTGGATATGGGGTTCACGATAAGAGGGCTTAAAGTAGATCAGGTTATGGCGTTTGAACGATCCTTTACTAATTCAGAGATTGACCTTTTAAATGCTAATGATCGGTGGCAATTTGTGGTTAGTAGTGATGAGTTAGCCGGTAGGATCAGCTTGCCAGAAGCGCAATCCTTTCAGTCGGCGAGCAAATTGGATAATCAACAAGATGCCTTTGGCTTAAGTTTGCAACAGCGTTATCTTTTTGACTTGGATTACTTGAAATTACAGACCGCCGGTGACCAAGAACAATTTCAATTTTCAGCGTTATTGGATTCCCAGCGATTAGAAGCCAGTTCTGTTGCTATTAATGACTTATGGCTGAATGAGAGGTCCCTAGGAAAATGGAATTTTCTACTTAGTCCAGCTGAATCATCTTTGCATCTTCACGGTATAAAGGCAGAGTTTAATGGGGTTGCGATAAGCTCGGCGGTTGATAGTGGTTTAGACTGGTTTATTGATAGTGATAAAAAACATCGGTCTCATTTGTCGATTAAAATGCATAGTTATAACCTCGATAATTTAGCTGAGGTGATTAATGATACGGATGCTCTAAATCTGCCTTTAACCAGCCAATCATCTCAATTGCTAGTGGATTTAACATGGCCTGCATCGCCTGAGCAACTCTCCCTATTAGACAGTCAAGGTACTTTAGGGTTTAGTTTTGATGACGGTAAATTTTTGTCGGCATCGAGTTCGGCAGAAGGCTTACTCAAGCTGGTTAGCTTAATTAACTTTGATACATTGATACGGCGGATGAAGTTAGATATTTCAGGTCTTTATAGTGAGGGACTAAGCTTTGAGAGGCTCAGCGGCCGGCTCGATTTATCACAAGGTGAGATAGCTTTTCTTAATCGGCCCATTCATGTTTTATCGCCTTCAAGTGAATTTGTGATGTCAGGAAGGGCGAATTTACATACTTCTACCATCGATGCTAATTTAATCGCAACTTTGCCTTTGAAAGCTAATTTGCCGTGGTTTGCGGCTTTGGCTGGAGGTTTACCGCTGGCCGCTGGCACTTATATCGCGACTAAGTTGTTTGATAGCGAAATAGATCGTTTTTCTAGCGCGGTATATATTGTTGAGGGTTCATTAGCGGATCCAAAGCTTCGCCTTGACAAGGTTTTTGATAATGAAACCCCAGCGAAATAATCACTGTAACCCTATGACTAAGAATTTTTTTTAAGTGCTATAGCAGTTTTTCTAGTGCTTGGCGCAAATCTTTATCAATGAATTGATAACCATGGTCAATCAACACTTGCGGTTTAACTCGACTACTTGAAAGTAATAAGGCGTCTGCCATTTCACCAAAAGCTAGTCTAGCGATTATGGCTGGAATAGTAAAAAAGGCAGGCCGATTTAATGATGATGCTAGAGTATTTGTGAATTGACGATTCGTTATCGCTTCTGGCGCGACGAGATTCACGGGCCCTTTAATCGACTCAGTTTGAATAATAAACTCAATGGCATTGACGATTTCATGCAAGCTGATACAGCTCATATATTGATTGCCATGGCTAAATGGTCCGCCAAGGCCTAATTTAAATGGGAGTAGCATTCGCGCTAAAACGCCCCCTTTAGGGCTGAGCACAACGCCGGTACGAAGTTGAACGCTGCGAATTGATGAAGAGTCAGTCGTTTTTGCGGCGTGTTCCCAGGCGAGTGCTAATTTAGCTAAAAAATCGCTGCCTGCAAGACTGTGTTCATCGAAGATGGTTTCGCCAGTATTGCCATAAATGCCAATAGCCGAACTTGAAAGAAATAATTTGGGCTGGTGTTTCATCGTGAGTATTGTTGCAGCAAGTAGTTTTGTTGCTTGGATTCTACTGGCCCAAATAGATTTTTTTACGGTTTTATTCCAGCGGTGGTCGGCGATACTTTCGCCCGCTAGGTTAATCACCGTATCAATTTTTGAATCAGTGTCTAGTTCAATTCTTTCCTGATCAGGCTGCCAAAAGATGTAGTTGTCTCGTTGGCTTTTTTGTCTTGATAATATCCACACTTGATGCCCACCTTGACGAAATTGTTTTTCGAGTGCGGTGCCAATAAGACCAGTACCTCCTGCGATTAGTATATTCATATGCGTTGCTCCATGGCATTAATCACCGATTTGATATTGGGTTAGTAATCGGTCTAGTTGATTGGCAAATTTTTGCCGATCACCAAGCGCTAAAGGGGCTGGGCCATCAGTTTGAATGCCACTGGAGCGCAGATTATCCATAAAATCCCGCATCGTAAGTCGCGCTTTAATATTTTCTTGCGTATACAGTCCTCCGCGCGGGGTTAATGCCTTAGCCCCTTTTTCTATTGCCTCAGCGGCGAGCGGAATGTCTGCAGTAATTACAAGATCGCCGGCGTTGAGCAGACGAATAATCTCATTATCGGCAACATCGAATCCAGCGCTGACCTGAAGTGTATTAATAAATGGTGAAGGAGGGACGGCAATTAATTGGTTGGCAACTAGTGTGATAGAAATTTCTCGTCGCTGTGCTGCCCGAAATAAAATTTCTTTAATGGCAACAGGACATGCATCGGCGTCGATCCAGATTTTCATGCAATCGTCGCTGGCAATGAGAGGAGGTGAATGTTCATAGGATTTGATGACCTTGGTTCTAGTTGATGACGTTGACACGGCCAATATTTTTTTCAGGTCGTTGGCCAATCTCGACTAAAAAGCTTTTTTCAGCACCCTGATGCAAAACGCGAAGGCTGATTCTTTGGCCCGGTGGTGTTTGAGCAATACTGTGCATACTCATATTGCCGTCGACAATTGCTGTGCCATCGATATGAGTGATAATATCACCAATTTGGAGTCCTGCTGTTTCAGCCGGACTGTTTGGCTTTATATCGGTCAAGACTAAACCATTAAGATTTTCTAGTGCTAAGGCCTCGGCTAAATTGGGTGTAATATCTTCAACGACCACGCCCAGCCAGCCCCTGATGACATGCCCGTTTAGGACAATGCTGTCTAGCACATAGCTTGCGATGTCGACGGGTATGGCGAACCCAATTCCGCTTGAGCCGCCATTTTGGCTATAAAGACTGCTGTTAATTCCAATGAGGTCGCCTTGACTGTTAATTAGTGCGCCGCCAGAGTTGCCGCTGTTAATAGCTGCATCGGTTTGGATATATTTCTCATAAGTATTGATATGAAGGCCATGTCGGCCAGTGGCTGACACAATTCCCTGAGTGACTGTTTGGCCGATACCATAGGGGTTACCAATCGCTAATACAATATCACCGATTTTGACATTGCTAGGGTTGCCAAAAAGCAAAGGGGAAACGTCACTGATATCGATTTTAATTACGGCTAAATCGGTTGGTTCGTCAAAGCCAACCACGGTTGCTAATCGACTGCGGCCATCCGCTAGTTCGACTTTGACTTTATCGGCGCGATGAATGACATGATGGTTGGTTAGAATGTATCCGTCACTGCTAACAATAACGCCGGACCCTAGGCTGCTTTTAATTCTATTCGTAGTAGGAGCCTGTTTTGAATTAAAAAACCGCTGAAAAATAGGGTTTATCGATTGCGAGTAAGTTGAAGTGGAAACGATTCTTTGGGTATAAATATTCACTACTGACGGCATGGCTTTTTCGACAGCAGATGAAAAACTGTTGATGACATACCTGCTATCTTGATTGAGTCGCTGCTGTTGCAATAGTACGATAGCTAAAAGCACGCCACAAATGATAGGCCAGCCATAACGGTTTATTAGGCCTTTCAGAGCTGACTGTGTTTGGTTAAGATGTTTTTTACCAAAAGTCAACAATTGCATGTTCTCCAATTAATGGTGTCTTTTTCAGTTTTCAAAATTGTCGGTTAATCTTGAAATATAATGCACTAATGGAGTTAAGTTTCTATCCAGATATTCAGTGTCTTGGTCTGTTTTAAACAGCATGAATTTTTGGATCTGAAAAGTCGTCCTCTGAATCAGTTGATTCAAAGCCATCAGTGTATGGTGGGTTGTTTGCCTCGGTGGGCGTGTCATTAAGATTCACTTTTTCTAAGCCATAATCTTCGGATAAGGTACCGCTATTTTCTGTATTGCTCTTAGGTGCGTAATCGAGGGGTTGCTGGATAGGTCGATTTGCTTGGTTGATATCATCTGATAGTGGAGAGTCGACCAGTAGAGAGTGGCCTTCTTCATCGCGACAGAGTTGTTCGGCACCTAATGCAAGGTGTTGATGAATGTCTTTATACTTTTCAGTGAGGTCATTGAGCATCAGCGCTGTTTGGGAAAAATGATCGGCGACGTGTTGCTGATAAGCATCGTTTTTGGCTTTTGCCTCGCTTAACTGTTGTTTCAGTTGTTCTGCTTGTTTCTCAGATATTGTGTTGTTGCGGTATAGACCGACACCCAGCAAAATGCCTACTATTGAACAAATAAAACCTATAAAGATAAGAAAACCTAAATCAAACATAATTTATCACTCCCGATATAAGTCTATTATAGCTGTTTTTAATACTATTGCGGGGTTTTCAGTGATGAAATTGAGGCCAAATTTAATTGCTAAGCTACCCAGCTCTGGTTAATCTGGTCACATGAGTATCGTGATATGATGACCATCTACACTGGATACTGATATTAACCTGTTGCCCTATTTGATATGACAGAGCATTTGCGCCCCCTAGAACGCTTCAAAGTTGATCTTGATAAAGCCGATTTTCAATACGATGCGGCTCAAGCGATGGCGGTAAAAAAACTTGATAATTTGTATGGCCGTTTGATTGCGCGTCAAGCTCGAGTGCCAAGCTTACGCGCGCGGGTTGGTCATTGGCTGTCAGCCTTGATGGGTCTTCGATGCAAGATTATGCCTGAGCAGGGCGTATATTTTTGGGGTGGTGTAGGGAGAGGTAAAACGTATTTGATGGATATGTTTTATGATTCTCTGCCAGGCGAGGCGAAATTACGGATTCATTTTCATCGCTTTATGCGCCGTGTGCATCACGAATTAACCGATTTAGATGGGGTAAAGAACCCTTTAGAGCGAGTAGCTGATAAGATTGCAGCGGAAGCAAGTATCATTTGCTTCGATGAGTTTTTTGTTTCTGATATTACCGATGCGATGATTCTGGCTGGCATGTTTGAGGCCTTGTTCGATCGCGGTGTTTGTTTGGTTGCCACGTCTAATATCGCGCCAGATGAGCTCTATAAAGACGGCCTGCAAAGGGCTAGATTTTTACCTGCCATTAATTTAGTTAAAGAACATACCGAAGTGATTAATGTTGATGGAGGGGTTGATTATCGGCTGCGAACCCTCGAGCAAGCACAATTGTATTATACCCCGCTAGACCAAGGAGCCGATATCAGTTTAATGAGTAGTTTTGAGCGTCTTGCGCCAAATAAAGAAGGGAATGAGGTTAATATCGAAGTTGATGTGCCGATTGAAATAGAGGGCCGATACATCCAGTCTCGGTATTTGTCTGATGATGTGGTCTGGTTTGATTTTGATGCGCTCTGTGATGGCCCTCGCTCTCAAAATGACTATATAGAATTAGCTAAAGAATTTCACACGGTACTGATCAGTGATGTGCCGCAAATGGGTCGTGACAATGAAGATCGTGCTCGACGCTTTATTAATTTAGTCGATGAGTTTTACGATCGAAATATTAAGCTTGTACTCTCGGCAGAGGTCGGGTTATCTGATCTCTACGCGTCAGGTCGTTTGGCGTTCGAATTTCAGCGTACCCGCTCGCGACTGCAAGAAATGCAATCGCATGATTATCTCGCTGCTGCTCATCGTGCCTAATCGCTGTTCACCCATGTGTTTAATCACTTGGCACTCAGGTTCAGTTGCTGAATAAATGGCTGTTCATATCACTGCCAAGGCCAGCTATTTTCGGTATGGTATCTTGATTAACCGATGACTTATAAATTTTATTCTTAACAAGGAGCACATTGTGAGCGAAGCGAATTTATTGATTAGCACCCACGATGGGATTTGTGAAATCATCCTTAACCGGCCTGAGAAAAAAAACGCCCTTGATGGACAGCTTTTTTCAGCCTTGGCTGAGGCTATGCAGCAGGCTCGTCAAGATGATGATGTCCATGTGGTCATGTTAATGGGTGCCGGCGGCAATTTTTGTTCAGGTATGGATCTGGGCGGTAATTTCGATGACGGCAGTGCGCCGTTTGATGATTGTGCTGCAGCTATGGCTAATTTCGATAAGCCATTAATTGCCGCGGTTGACGGTATTGCGATTGGCGGAGGCGCAACGATTCCGTTGCATTGTGATGTGGTTTATGTTGGTGAAAGCCTGCGGATGCGCTTTCCCTTTGTCAATTTAGGCTTAGTGCCTGAGTTTTCTAGCAGTTATTTACTGCAAGCCAATATCGGCGCCCAACCAGCAGCTGAAGTGATGTTTACTGCTGAGTGGATCAATGCTGAACGAGCTATGTCTCTGGGGCTAGCCAGTCGTGCCTACCCCGACAGTGAGTTGCACTCGCGTGCGCGGGCAAAGGCTGAAGAAATAGCCCAGTGGCCGGTCAATGCCTTAGTGGCAACTAAGCGCTGTTTAAAAGCGACTCACGAACAGCCTATTGCAACAGCTCAAGCGATAGAAGCACGGTTGATGGCCGAGCAGGTGGGCTCACCTGAAAACACCGAGGCAATTATGGCTTTTTTTGAAAAGCGGCCGCCAAATTTTCGGTCCTAAAAGACTAAGGAGAGAATAATGCGAGCGGATAAAACTAAAACTGACAAAGTTATTGTCATCACTGGTGCTGGCAGTGGCATGGGCCAACTCGCTGCGCAAAACTTTTCTAAGCAAGGCGCAAAGGTTGCCGCTTTAGATGTTAATGCTGAGGGTCTGGCAACCACTGCCGAAGGATTTAAGGGCTTGAATACATGGCAACTGGATATCACTGATTATGAAGCAGTGACGCGGGTGGTCGCCGAGGTTATAACCGAATTAGGTCCCATAAACAGTGTTTACAATGCGGCCGCTATCATGCCGTTTGGAAAATTAACCGATCAGCTCAATGCCGTGCAGCATAAAATTATGCAGATTAACTACGGGGGGTTGGTGAATATCGCGCAGGCGACCT
>DDDX01000064.1:1035-4005 GCA_002339085.1 Cellvibrionales bacterium UBA1969 | reverse complement strand
ACCCTGCCCGCCATGATTCAACGAGGAGAGGGCGACTTTGTCAGCTTTGCCTCCTCAGCCGCGTTGATCCCGACCATGTTGACTGGTGCGTATTCAGCCTCTAAAGCCGCTGTAGCATTATATACCGAGATTCTCTACCATGAAAATATTAACTCGGGCTTGCGCTTCGCTTGTGTCTGCCCGATTGTTGTAAAGACCCCGCTTTTGCAACAGGCCCGCGATACGGTTTGGCCAAAAATGCTTGATTCTGGCGCCCCCATGCAAGCCCAAGAGGTGTTGGATGAAATTGACAGGTGTTTGCGCAAGGGTAAGTTTTGGGTCTATGCCGGCAAGGGAGCTCAAATGGGCGCGAGAATGCGGCGTTTCTTTCCTTCGCTAATATGGCATCAAGTTCATAAAACTGAGGGTTTTTAGTCCTTTATTAGTCCGAATTATAAGCTAGCTAGTTGATTGAATTTAGAGTTTTTTGTGATTTTGATCGTTGAGGGTATGAATTTATGCCACTTGTGCGGCTACGCCATTAATTCCGGCTCTGAGTCGACATAAACCTGTTGCCAACTGCTTTGTGATTCTGTAGTATTCGCGCTCTTTTTTAGCTAGCTCTGATTGCAGAGCGGCCCTTATAAACGCTCAAAAATTGATCAATTTTAGGATTTTTTCGGATGAAAACTTACAGTGCAAAGCCTGCTGATATACAGCATGACTGGTTTATCATTGATGCTTCAGGAAAGACTCTTGGTCGTATGGCGGCAGAAATTGCTCATCGCTTGCGGGGTAAGCATAAGCCTGAATATACCCCCCACATGGATACTGGCGATTATATCGTTGTGATCAATGCTGAAAAGGTTGCAGTGACGGGTAACAAAGGCGAAGGAAAGATCTACCATTCTCACACTGGCTATCCAGGTGGATTAAAGTCGATAAGCTTTAACAAGCTTATCGACAAAGCGCCTGAGAGGACTATTCAGTCTGCGGTTAAGGGAATGTTGCCAAGGAATCCTCTTGGCCGTGAAATGTTTAGAAAATTAAAAGTTTATGCTGGCAGCGAACATCCGCATGCGGCACAACAACCACAAACCTTAGAATTGTAAGAGCACATACTATGTCAGCAACACAATACACAGGTACCGGACGTCGTAAAACTGCCTCCGCGCGAGTCTTTTTGAAAGATGGAACTGGCGTGATAACGGTCAATAAGCGACCATTAGACGAATTTTTCGGCCGACAAGTCGCGCGAATGATCGTCCGACAACCACTTCAACTAGTTGATGTCGAAGAGAAATTTGATGTAAATGTCACTGTTAAGGGTGGTGGAAGTTTTGGTCAGGCCGGTGCAATACGTCACGGCATTACTCGAGCTCTCATTGAATTTGACGAGACCTTGAGGCCTAGTCTCAGAAAAGCGGGCTTTGTGACACGCGATGCTCGAGAAGTTGAGCGTAAAAAGGTCGGTTTGCGCAAGGCACGTAAGAAGCCACAATTTTCAAAACGATAAACAGTGTTTATCAGCAAAAGCCCGGTCCTTGTATCGGGTTTTTTTTTGCTAGGTTTGCCGTGGCAATCGATGAATCCAAGCTGTTTTAATGAGCGTAAAAGTTAGTATCAATAGGGTCTTTTGCTTTATTTTGTTGGGTATTGGTTCTGCTGTGATCGTTGTTATTTTTTGCGCTAGCTAAGCTTGAAAAAATACCTGCAAAATTGCACATATTTCTGACAAGACGGCCAGATTAATTTACCATTCACACTGTTATAAAAGTATCAAAAGGGCCAAGCTTTGTTATTGAGAGCCCTTCTCATCAATGGTTTTCCATGAAGAAATACATACCTAATTAAATGTGTAAATGGTTAGTTTTGCTATGCATGAAATGATTACATAGCATCGATAGGTTTTGGAGTAATGAATGAGTAATGAAGTGACAAACTCTGGTCGTCGTCAATTTTTAACGGCGGCGACATCTGCCGTTGCAGGTGCTGGAGTAGTCGGTATCGCGGTTCCGTTTATTGGTTCGTGGAATCCTAGCGCGAAAGCAAAAGCGGCGGGTGCCCCAGTCAAATTTGATTCCTCTAAGATGGAGCCGGGTCAGTTAGTCCGAGTTGAATGGCGTGGTCAACCTGTGTTTGTTATTCGGCGCACTCAAGAACAAATTGATGATCTAGCAACACTCAATGATAGCTTAAAAGATCCAAATTCATTGATCTCGAAACAACCCAGTTATGTCGATGGCATGAATCGTGCCGTTAAGAGCGAATTTCTTGTGCTTGTTGGCCTGTGTACCCATTTAGGGTGCTCGCCGAAATACATTAAAAAGCTTGATTCCGCAGCGCCAGATGCAGCTTGGAAAGGTGGTTTCTTCTGTGCTTGTCATGGATCTAAGTTTGATATGGCGGGTCGGGTTTATAAAGGGGTTCCGGCCTCTGAAAATTTAGTCGTTCCACCATACAGTTATGAATCTGTTTCGATTATGGTGATAGGTATTGATGGAGATACAGCTTAATGGGTAGTTGGTTAATAAATTTACGAGATTGGGTTGATGCCCGATTGCCAATCATGCGTGCTTGGAATACACATATGGGTGCTTATTATGCGCCCAAGAACTTTAACTTTTGGTACTTTTTTGGCGTGCTATCACTACTGGTTCTGGTTAATCAGTTGTTAACCGGTATTTGGCTCACGATGAACTACGTGCCGAGTCAAGAAGAGGCATTTGCCTCGGTTGAATATATCATGCGCGACGTTGATTACGGTTGGATTTTGCGTTATATGCATTCCACCGGCGCCTCTGCCTTTTTTGTGGTTATTTATTTGCATATGTTCCGCGCCTTAATTTACGGCTCCTATCAAAAGCCCCGTGAATTAATCTGGATTTTTGGAATGCTGATTTTTGTAGTCCTGATGGCCGAAGCCTTTATGGGTTACGTTTTGCCTTGGGGGCAAATGTCTTACTGGGGTGCTCAAGTAATCGTATCGTT
>DDDX01000064.1:594-739 GCA_002339085.1 Cellvibrionales bacterium UBA1969 | reverse complement strand
AATGTCTTACTGGGGTGCTCAAGTTATTATCTCGCTACTAGGTGCCATACCTTATGTGGGTGAGGCCCTAGTTGAATGGTTTCGAGGTGATTATTTAATTTCGGGCATTACCCTCAATCGTTTCTTTGCTTTGCATGTTGTGGCT
>DDDX01000064.1:0-242 GCA_002339085.1 Cellvibrionales bacterium UBA1969 | reverse complement strand
TGCTGGCATTAGTGGTACTGCATCTTTTAGCTTTGCATGAAGTTGGTTCGAATAATCCCGATGGCGTTGATATCAAAAAGCATAAAGATGAAAATGGCATACCGCTAGATGGTGTGGCCTTCCATCCGTACTACACGGTTCACGACTTACAAGCGATTGCTGTATTTCTGTTTATATTTTGCTTCGTGTTGTTTTTTATGCCAGAAATGGGCGGGCTTTTTTTAGAAAAGCCAAATTTTGAA
>DDDX01000074.1:12263-14557 GCA_002339085.1 Cellvibrionales bacterium UBA1969 | reverse complement strand
TTACCAATGGCAAGGACAATTAGAAAGAATAGAATCTGAAGTAGACCCCAAAACGCGATTATTTCATGCTGTCGCGGTGGTCAAAAACCCTGAGTTTGGCGGACAGCCACCCTTGACAGTTGGTCTGTTCGTAACCGCCGAGATTGCTGGTCGCTCCTATGACCAAGCAGTACTGATACCCAGAAGCGCCGTCATCGATAATCGTGTATTAATCGTTACTAAAGACAACCGCTTAATCTATCGTGACATAGATATCATTCGCGTTAATAATGACTCGGTCCTTATAGGTCGGGGGCTCAATAATGATGAACTTATCTGCGTCACCCCACCGTCTATTATCTTTGAAGGCATGGAAGTCAACCCCTCTCCTCAACAGACATTGGATAGCGTGAAGTGAAAAACTTTCTCACATGGTTTATTGACAATCGAGTCGCAACCAACTTATTAATGTGGTTTCTCATTTTAGGCGGCTTGATTGCCTTACCTCAACTGCATCGAGAAGAGTTTCCAAATATTGACGTTGACCTGATCAGCGTCCTAATACCCTATCCAGGCGCTTCTCCCGAAGAGGTTGAGCAAACCGTATGCTCTCGTGTTGAAGAGAATATCAATGGTACGCCTGGAATAAAGAAAATTACCAGCTTAGCGGCAGAAAACAGCTGCAATGTTCAAATTGAACTACTTAAAGGGGAAGATAAAAACCAAAAACTAAATGAAATAAAAAGCAAAGTAGACAGTATCGATACTTTTCCTAATGAAGCAGAAAAGCCTGTGATTCAATTAGTCACATTGCTAACTAACGTGTTACAAATATTTGTTTATGGTGATACTGACCCGATGTCATTAAAACGCCTAACTGAGAAAATGCGATTAGATTTAATTGATCTCCCTGAAGTCTCGCAAGTTTTCATCCATTACGCTAAAGACTATGAAATCAGTGTTGAGATAACCGAAAACACCCTGCGCCGCTACGGTCTTAACTTGCGCGACATTGCCCAACGAATCGGTCAGAACTCTATCGATCTGCCCGCAGGTTCAGTCGATACAGTTGACGGTCAAATTTTAATTCGAACGGTCAATCAGGCCAGAGACGTTCGAAGCCTAGAAGACATCATTATTATCAGCGGTGGTGAGACTACCGAGCTTCGACTAGGCGATATTGCTCACATAAAGGATGGCTTTGTCAGCAGCGATGTTAATGCGCTTTTCAACGGCAAACCAGCTCTAATGATTAGTGTAAAAAGGATTGGCAATGAAGATGTTATTAATGTCGCGAGCAGTGTTAAAGACTATCTTGAACAAGTCAAATATCGATTGCCTAGCGGGGTGGGCCTCGAGCTATGGGCCGACGAGTCTCAAGATCTTGTCGATAGACTAGACGCACTCGGTACAAATGGCTTAGGTGGTTTAGTACTTGTACTGATCATACTTGCTCTATTTCTAAGGCCTAGGCTGGCATTTTGGGTTGCAATTAGCCTGCCAATTACTCTGCTGGGCACACTGATCACCTTTCCTTTTGTCGGCGTAACGATCAGCACGATTTCAGTCGTTGGCACGCTATTGATTTTAGGCATATTAGTCGATGCGGGGGTCGTGGTTGCTGAGAGAATTTATACTAATGCCGAGAATGGTCAAAGCCCAAGAGAAGCTGCAATAAATGGTGTTAATGATGTTGCAACGCCCGTCATTTTTGGTGTGCTCACCTCGATAGCTGCCTTTACACCCTTGATTGCTCTTAAGAGCGGTCTAGGTTCATTCTTTTCTTTTATTGGCGTGACCGCCGTATTGGCTCTAATTTTTAGCTTAATTACCTCGCAATTAATTTTACCGATGCAACTGTCAAAAAAAGTGCTATTTAATCCTGATAAACCCAACAAATTAGGCAACGGCAATCGATTTCTTCGATTGCAAGACAAACTGACACGGTCACTACTTAGCTTCGCCAACCAGTATTACCAACCCAGCCTAAAATGGTGTCTAAATCGTCGATATCTAGTGACTGCTTCTGGTTTAGCCTGCCTGATTTTAACCATGGCACTATTAATTAGCGGTCGAATTATCTTTCAATTTTTTCCCGCTGTTGATGGTGAACGATTATTTGCCAGCGTCTCAATGCCGATTGGTACTAGCGTTGAAGACACGCAAAAAGTTGCCCAGCAACTGGTTCAAAGCGGTCGTCTACTTGAACAAGAATTGAAGAACCAGGGTTCTGATATTCGTATCACCGACACGATGGTATCTGCGGGTATACAGCTCGGCCGCTCAAGTATCGGAGATGCTGACCCCAGTGGCGG
>DDDX01000074.1:0-11902 GCA_002339085.1 Cellvibrionales bacterium UBA1969 | reverse complement strand
CTGACACCCAATGATTTGGTTAAACGTTGGCGTAATCTAAGCGGCAATATACCTAAAGTAGACAACCTAACATTCACTGCAGAGGTATTCTCATCAGGTAAAGCGATTGAAATTGAATTACGTGGGAGAAATATCATCGCGCTTGAAAAAGCGGCTTCAGATCTTAGCGGAGAATTAAAAGCTTACCCTGGCGTTATGGATATTGTCGATTCATTTGAAGGCGGCAAACGTGAACTTAAACTCACAATTAAGGACAGCGCTCGCTCCCTTAACCTGACTGCTCAAGACCTTGCCACCCAAGTCAGGCAAGCGTTCTATGGTGAAGAGGTACAGCGACTACAACGTGGTCGTGAAGATCTAAAAATCATGGTTCGCTACCCCAAGTCCGAAAGACGATCGTTAAACAACATTGAACAAATGCAAATTAGAACCAGTGAAGGCAATGAAATTCCATTCTCGGCGGTTGCTGATGCGTCGATGGGGCGAGGCACTGCTAATATTAAGCGTATTAATGGGCTAAGAGTGATTAGTGTCACAGCAGATGTTGATCGAAACATTATTACCCCTGAGGAGGTACTGGGTGATCTCGAAAGCCGTATCATGCCAGCGCTCGCTAAGCGATATGACATTGCTACCAATCTGGCGGGCGAGGCAGAAGAAAAACAAGAGGCGGCAAGTAGCCTCTTAATTACAGCCAGTATCGCGATGTTCGCCATTTATACCTTATTAGCGATCCCATTAAAATCTTATCTGCAACCCTTGATTGTCATGAGCGTCATCCCCTTTGGTGCCTGCGGGGCGGTGATCGGCCATATTATTATGGGACAAGACTTAATGTTTTTCTCTCTGCTTGGTATCATGGCATTATCTGGTGTTGCCGTTAATGCCAGTTTAATTATGGTCGATTTTTATAACCGCGAGAAAAGCCGTCTCAAAAAACCTTACAGTGCTCTTGTAAGCGCTGCAATGTCACGGTTTAGGCCGCTAGTACTAACCTCGGCCACAACCTTTGTTGGTCTAATTCCATTATTAATTAATGAGTCAATTTCAACGATGATGTTTACCCCAATTGCCATTTCTCTTGCCTTTGGCGTACTGACCTCATCATTCATTGCACTGCTAGTCGTGCCTTGTTTTTGCCTGATACTAGAGGATATAATCGGTTGGCTCAGGGAAGGCAAGACCCCCTCTGAGCAAAACCTCTAAATCACTTCGCTTTTAGCCTTCTAATTTATCTGCTAAGGCGTCTAGCATCATCGTGTAACTGCCTTCGATCATTGACTTTGCATCCGCTTCGGGCACATCACCCTGATCAAAGCTGCAGTACCAGTTGACGGTTGCTGAGCCAGCATCACCTGTAACTGAAACAGTTGCATTGTAGTCATCAAAAGGAATAACAGCATTCTTAGGTATGGTATAGCTAAAGGTCTTAGCTGAAATATCTTTCGCAGTGAGTGTCTCATCAATCGGCGAATCGAGACCGGGCATATGCAATCTTCTTGTCATCCCAACGCCTTCACCAATCACTTCAACATTATCAGCGCCGGGAATCCATGATAAATTACCGTAGTCATCCAATACTGCCCAGACAGTATCGACACTTGCGCTTATGTTACGAATAACTGTAAGTTCTACCATGCTTTAGCTCCTAAGTAATCCATGACATCCGAATGGATATCTTGCTCTAAAGATATTCTTTATCAAGCCAACTGCCAATGGTATTTGGGTTCACTAAGTGAGAAGCATAGTAAGTATGTAGACATCGAATGCGAGTAAAGTTTGCTATGCCGCCAATACCTCGCCGCTGTAAAGGGTCAAAGTAATCATGATCGATTAAACGTTGCTTAATCGCTTTCGACATGTGACTTTCGCGCCGTAAAATAAACTGTTGATGATCGTGAATCATTGCACTCTGCAATGATTCGTCCGCATCGATCATTTGTTGCATACGAGTGATAAGCCCTCCGGCCTCTAACTGATCAATACGATAATTCAACTGCTTATCAACCAGCCAGTACATAGTTGGGAATGGTTTATCATCGACTAAGCTTGCCACTCGTATTACCGAGGGCGCACCAAGATAATCAACCACTTCAACGGCTTCAAGGCCTCTTGGTTCACGTCTAAGCAAGGTTTTTATTTGTGCAACTACTGCAGGCGCAATAGCTTGGGAACCTTTTTTTTCTAGGATGATTCCCGAGATATCTACTGAATTGCTCACAGCGCTTTACACCTATTACTATCTGCATTCATAAAAAAACCTGGACTCGCCAGGTTTTTTATATTTGGCCATATAAACCAATGGCTCAACAAGATTAAAGCTGAGCCTCTAAGGCCGGTAAAGCTTCAAATAAATCAGCAACCAGGCCATAGTCAGCCACTTGAAATATCGGCGCATCCTCATCTTTATTAATCGCAACGATAATTTTACTGTCTTTCATACCCGCCAAATGTTGTATCGCTCCAGAAATGCCAACCGCAATATAAAGGTCAGGCGCAACAATTTTACCCGTTTGTCCAACCTGCATATCATTCGGCACAAAGCCAGCATCGACGGCAGCCCGCGAAGCACCCATTGCTGCATTCAGCTTATCAGCAACGGCTTCAATCAATTTAAAGTTATCGCCGTTTTGCATCCCTCTGCCACCAGAGACGACAATATTAGCTGCTGTCAATTCTGGTCGATCTGATACCGCGAGCTCCTCACTGACAAAAGAAGATACGCCCGCATCCGTCACTTGGTCTACTGAAACCACTTCTGCACTACCGCCGCTGGTCTCTACAGCATCAAATGCCGTTGCGCGAACGGTGATAACTTTCTTAATATCACCTGATTGAACCGTAGCAATAACATTCCCTGCATAAATAGGTCGCTTAAATGTATCAGGCGACTCAACGCTAATGATTTCAGAAATCATTTGCGTATCTAGTAAAGCGGCTACTCGAGGTAATATATTTTTACCGTTACCGGTTGCTGGAGCTAAAACCACATCATAATCGGCAGCAAGTTCAGTCGCCAAGGCCGCTACATTTTCTGCTAACTGATGCGCATAAACCGCATTGTCTGCGACTAAAACTTTAGCCACACCCCCAACCTCAGCCGCTTCTTTTGCAGCAAGGCCACAGTCACTCCCAGCCACCAATAAATGAATC
The DNA here is from genome assembly GCA_002339085.1 of Cellvibrionales bacterium UBA1969. GTDB lineage: Bacteria > Pseudomonadota > Gammaproteobacteria > Pseudomonadales > UBA7434 > UBA7434. The sequence goes on along the minus strand of DDDX01000074.1, from coordinate 8,749 downwards.
TCTCCCCCAATAGCAACCGCAGCAGTTAAGGTATTTAAAGTTGCGCCTTTTAAGCTGGCGTTGTCATGTTCTGCAATAACTAAAATACTCATCAGATTACTTTCGCCTCATTTTTAAGTTTTTCTACTAACTCTTCGACCGATTCTACTTTAATTCCGGCCTCACGCTCAGCTGGAGGCTCGACTTTCAGCATACTGACAGTCGGATTGAGATCAACACCCAAATCATCTGGAGTTAGGATATCTAAGGGCTTCTTTTTTGCCTTCATGATATTTGGCAATGATGCATAGCGAGGCTCATTCAAGCGGAGGTCGGTGGTCACCACTGCGGGCAATGCTAATAAAACTGTTTGTAAGCCACCATCAACTTCACGCGTCACATTGACCTTGCCGTCAGACACTTCAATATTTGAAGCAAAAGTGCCCTGCCCGATGCCGGCGAGCGCCGCCAACATTTGACCCGTTTGGTTATTATCGCCATCGATTGACTGCTTACCCATGACAATTAAATCAGGGCTCTCATTATCAACAACACCTTTTAATAATTTTGCAACGCCCAGCGGTTGAGCCTCGGTGTTAGTCTCAATCATGATTGCTCGGTCAGCACCCAATGCTAAGGCTGTACGCAATTGTTCTTGGACGACTTTTGGTCCGATTGAAACAGCAACGATTTCAGTGGCTGTTCCGGCTTCCTTTAATCGAACCGCCTCTTCCACGGCTATTTCGCAAAATGGGTTGAGTGACATCTTGACGTTATTCAACTCAACGTCAGAACCGTCTGCCTTGGGTCGAACTTTAACGTTGTAATCAACAACGCGCTTTATTGCTACCAGAACCTTCATGAATGCTCCGAATTTGGTCAGTGTTAGATAGATTTAATAAATGATTTTATATACTTGGCCCGCCATGACTTAGATCATGACTTAAATCAATTCAGGTGGTTAAAGTGGTTGAAAAGCAACCTATATAAAATACTCAGCAAAGCGAATGTATATTTGACAAGCTAAGCAATCGCTAATTTTGACGCCTTACCGCACATTGGTCAATAGCAATAACTCTTATGCAGACCAGTAAACCTCTGATATTCGACTTAATTGACCAGCTTCACATCTCTTTATAAGCACGGTATATACGAGACATTCGAGGAATCTATGTTTTTTTAGTTGAGATGATGGTGTTTGTATTATCAGGGCATATTTTTTCGGCTAAAGTATTAGTAATAGAACCAAAGGCCCTATAAAATCGTAAATTAATCGTCAAAAACGATTCAGAAACCTCATATCCACCACAATTGACTGGAAACCATATGCACAATTATATAGCCCCCTTGAAAGACATGCGTTTCGCAATGCAAGAACTCGCCGAGCTGAAAGATATTTGTGAAATTGCTAGCTTTGAAGCAATTGATATTGAAACTGTCGACGCAGTATTAGAGGAAGGCGCTAAATTTGCCAGTGAAATACTTTCACCCTTGAATGTCATCGGCGATCGTGAAGGCACAAAAATGGACGCTGACGGCGCTGTAGAAGCGGCAGGCTATAAGGAAGCCTATACCAAATACATTGAGGGTGGCTGGTCAACCCTACCCTGCGATGAACAGTTTGGTGGAATGGGCATGCCCCATGTCGTTTCCTCGGCTGTCAGTGAAATGTGGGCCGCTTCTAATCTATCGTTTTCGATTGGCCCCATGTTATCGATCGGTGCTATTAGTGCACTGCAAAAACACGCCAGTGATGAACTCAAAGAACGCTACCTAGACGCAATGGTCAGCGGCCGGTGGACTGGCACTATGAACCTCACAGAACCACAAGCCGGTTCTGACTTAGCCGCGGTGAGAACCAAAGCTGTGCCAAATGGCGATCACTACTTAATTACTGGCACTAAGATTTATATCTCTTGGGGTGATCACCGAATGACCGACAACATCATCCATTTGGTGCTAGCAAGAACACCTGACGCGCCTAAAGGTGTTAAAGGCATTTCAATGTTTATCGTGCCTAAATTTCTTATCGATGCAGATGGCAATTGCGGTGAGCAGAATGATGTTGTTTGCAGCTCAGTCGAGCATAAACTAGGCATCCATGCCAGCCCTACCTGCGTGATGAATTACGGTGAAAAAGGTGGTGCCGTTGGCTATTTAGTTGGCGAAGAAAACCAAGGCCTCAAATATATGTTCACAATGATGAATGCTGCTCGCTTACACGTTGGCATTGAAGGTGTCGCCATGTGTGAAGGTGCTTACCAACACGCATTAAATTATGCCAAGGATCGAGTCCAAGGTGCACCATTGGGTCAGGTTGAAGCAAAAACGATTATCCATCACGGTGATATTCGTCGCATGCTTATGCACATGAAGGCAATGACTGAGGCCGCTCGCGCAGTTAATTACAATGCTGCATCTTCACTTGATCGTGGTGAAAAAGGTGATGAAGCAGCTCATAAACGCCTCGAATTCTTAACCCCGATTGCAAAAGCTTGGGCTACCGAAGTCGCACAAGAAGTCACTGGCTTGGGCGTACAAATCCATGGTGGCATGGGTTTTGTTGAAGAAACTGGCGCAGCACAATTTGTTCGCGATGCAAGAATCATCACGATCTACGAAGGCACCACCGGCATTCAAGGACTTGACCTCATTGGCAGGAAAATATTACGGGACGGCGGCGCTCAATTAATGTCGGTCATGGCTGAGGTTGAGGCTACGGTTAAACAACTTCAAACAAAATCGAACAGTTTGCCTCAGTTAACAGCTGAACTGACCACAGCATTAGACCAATGGCAGAAAGCCAGTCTAGATATCACCGGTCGCGTAATGGACGACGTCGATTTAGTTGGTGCCTGTTCCGTGAACTATTTAATGCTTTGTGGCACAGTGCTCGGTGGCTGGTTAATGGCAAAAAGTGCATTGGTTGCTATGGAGAAAACCAGTAAGGACCCTGACTTTTATGGCGCTAAGATTATTACCGCAGAATTTTACGCTGCACATATCTTGCCAAGAGCCGGCGCCTATGCAACTGCTGCAAAAGCCGACAGCCAACTGACCATGGGGCTGAAAGAGGAGCAATTTTAAGCCAAAGGTCAACGTTCAAGCAAAAACCTCCTAAAAAGTCATTAATCTCAGCCTAAATCAATGCCTTCACTGATTTAGGGTTGGACTTTTATCGTTAAGTTTTCGCTTACAGTTCTCATTTAATGTAAAATATCTCAAAATAGGCTGATCGTTTCAAACGATATTGCTGGTTGAAAATACACCCACGAAAGAAAGACCTGAGATTAATAATAATGAGGCAAGCTGCAATTACTGGCTGGGGAAAATGTGCCCCAGATAAGGTCTTAAGCAATGACGACTTAGCAAAACTGCTCGATACTAATGATGAGTGGATTACGAGTCGGACAGGCATGAAGGAGCGGCGTATCTCGCCGGTTCCGGTCAGCGAGTTGTCTCATATTGCTGCCGCGCGTGCCCTAGCCTGTGCCGGCGTCAATGCAGACGATGTCGACATGATCATTCTTGGCAGCTGCTCCTTCGACAGCCAAGTACCTAACGCTGCCTCTCGTGTTCAGCAACTATTGCAAGCCAATAATGCTGCATGTATGGATTTAAATACCGCTTGCACGAGTGGTATGTATGCGATGTCCGTCGCCTCCGCAATGATTAAAGCCGGCACAATTAATAATGCAGTTATCATTGGTGCTGAAGTGATACACCCGTTCATGGACTGGACTGACAGAAACGTCGCGATTTTATTTGGTGACGGCGCAGCAGCATTTTATCTAGAAGCGCAAGACTCAGAAGAAAATATTGGCATTCAAGCAGAGACATTAGGTTGTATTGCTAACTCACGAGATATTCTAGCCGTCAATGGTGTTGGCCTTAAGTATGCCAACCAAGGCTGGCCGCTTGGAACAACCGAGTGGGATTTCGAAGGCCGAGAAATTTTTAAGCAGGCCATTAATGGTATGCAATCAGGCTGCGAAAAAGCGCTGAGCAAAATGGGTATTAGCACCAGCGATGTCGATATCGTGATCCCGCATCAAGCTAATTTACGTATCATTGAAGCGTTAGCTCAACGACTAAAGGTCCCCAGTGAAAAATTATTCATAAATATTCATCGCTATGCCAACATGTCGGCGGCAACCGCACCGATGGCTATCGTAGAAGCCGTTGAGGAAAATATTGTTAAACCTCGCGATTTGATTTTGGTCCCCGCATTCGGGGCTGGTCTAACATGGAGCGCTCAACTTATACGTTGGGGACAACGCTGCGAAGCTATCGGTGAAAGTGATGTAAAACTCCCTGAATCAAAAGAAACAGCACTTGAAATCATTAAAAAAGTGGCAGAAATTCATCTAAAAAACCCTTCATGACGTAAATCATTTAGATTGAAAAGCTCTCTATACTGTTATTGAGAATAGCTTCCATTTAACGCATGAATCAACAAATATGACGTTTTAAGCTTATCCTTAAGCTTGTCTATGTCTGCCCAAACTACGCTATAATAGTTATTAAGTTTGTCAGGCTATCAGGCAATATGGTTTTGCCAAAAAGCGACGCGTAATCGTCATGGTAATAACATGTTTAATGCGCATAGTCATACTTTTATAGGCCGTTAATGAAAAGGGGTTTAGGTTTGGATAGAGAATCGATGGAGTTTGATGTTGTGATTGTAGGCGCAGGCCCAGCTGGATTATCTACGGCATGTAAGCTATCCCAATTAGCCGCAGAAAACGATAAAGAAATCACCATCTGTGTTGTTGAAAAAGGCTCTGAAGTCGGCGCCCATATTTTATCTGGTGCCGTATTCGATCCTAAAGCCATTAATGAACTTTTCCCTGATTGGAAAAAGCAAGGTGCACCACTAAATGTTCCCGTGAGCGAAGACCAAGTGATGTTCATGCTGGGTCAAAAAACCGCCTTGAAAGTACCCCTTCTATTTACGCCCGGCTTTCACAACCATGGTAATTACGTGATAAGCCTTGGTAACGTGTGCCGCTGGCTCGCCGAACAAGCAGAAGGCATGGGTGTTGAAATCTATCCTGGTTTTGCCGCTGCTGAAGTGCTGTACCATGACGATGGAAGTGTTAAAGGTATCGCCACTGGTGACATGGGACTCAGCGAAGCAGGCGAACAAAAAGATAGTTATATGCCGGGTATGGAGCTTCATGCAAAATACACTGTATTTTCAGAAGGCTGTCGAGGTCATCTAGGTAAACAGCTCATTGAAAAATTTGAACTCGATAAGGGAAAAGACCCGCAGCACTATGGCTTAGGGTTTAAAGAAATTTGGGAAATAGATCCTGCCAAACATAAGCCTGGATTGGTCGTTCATACCATGGGTTGGCCTGCAGCTAAAAATACCACTTCTGGCTCTTATATGTATCATAACGACAATAACCAAGTTTCACTGGGTTATGTCGTGCCATTGAGTTATGAGAATCCGCACTTATCTCCATTTGATGAATTCCAGCAATGGAAGCAACACAGTGCAATTAAAGATTACCTTGAAGGCGGTAAACGTATCACTTATGGCGCCCGAGCACTCATTAAAGGCGGTCCGCAATCACGACCAAAAATGTCTTTTCCTGGAGGACTACTGGTCGGGGACGATGCCGGCACACTCAACTTCGCTCGCATTAAGGGCAGCCACACTGCAATGAAGTCTGGTTTAATTGCCGCTGAAACTCTATATGCCTCATTAAGTTCGGGGGGCGAAGGCCATGATGAACTAGTTGACTACACAGAAAACTTTAACCAATCGTGGCTTAATCAGGAACTCACAAAATGGCGAAACTTCGGCCCCTTAGTTCACAAGTTTGGCGGCTTGATTGCTGGTGGCTTAGCGTTTATTGAAATGGGGATATTTAACGGTAAACTTCCATGGACTTTAAGCGACTCTAAGCCCGATCACGACACACTAAAACAAGCTGACAAAATGCCTGTAATTGAATACCCAAAACCTGATAACAAAATCAGCTTTGATAAGCTTTCTTCTGTGTTTTTATCCAACACCAATCATGAGGAGGATCAGCCCTGTCATCTGACGCTCCGTGACAATGATATACCGTTAAATCATAATCTGCCGCTGTATAACGAACCAGCTCAGCGATATTGCCCTGCCGGTGTTTACGAGATAGTAGAAAATGAAGCGGGAGCAAAGCAATTTCAAATAAATTCGCAAAACTGTGTTCACTGCAAGACCTGTGACATCAAAGATCCAACGCAAAATATTGTTTGGATTACTCCAGAGGGAACGGGCGGACCTAATTATCCGAACATGTAAACCGCACACATGACAAGGGTTAATTGACGGTTAAGGAGGGCTAATCTTTTCCCCCAGCATGAAAGATGTGCACTCATACACGCCCTCTTAGCTGAACATCAACTAAATCCTGCCTAATTCAAATCGACAACCATCAGAATAAAAACGCAGATACTGCTCGCCCTCTTCTATTTCAAGTTCGCACCACTCTAGCAACTGATAATACATCGGCCTTGAGAGTCTGGCAGCTATACCTGAACGCAACTCAATACAAGGAATTCCCACCGCAGAATCGGGAGGTTTGGATAAATAACAAGGGTGGCGGTCATTGATGATCATCGAGCTATTTAAATTTGTCGTAGCTGTGACTAGACGATTATCGCTGGAGCGATTTAAATCCACGACAACAAAGGGTAAATCCTCAACTACTATCTCTAATAGTTGCTCTGGCGCCAAAAGATAATAGCGGCCATTGAATGCCACTAAGTTTTCGGCCAGCAAATCAACCATCGGAGCCCGTTCAAACACTGAGCCCTGGTAGGACCAATTACCGTTACGGTGAATTGTAATAGCGATTTTACCCGGCTGTAAATCCAGCAATTCAGCAGCTCGACGCAAGCGTTGATTATTAGTCTCCAAATCAACCGTTTGTTGGGCTATCGACTGCAATAACTGCTCGTCAATGTTCACAACATAATACTCACGTAGCAGACTCTGAGAGCTGTTTAGACAAACGTATCAATGCATGGTCTAACAACCGAGCACTGGAATTATCCCGAGCGATGTAGGCTCTTCGCGTAGTGATATTTATAACTTCAATCGTCTTTTCACTGTGCAAATCCAACACTGTGATCTTAAAGCGATGATGCCGCGGCATATACCTGTCTTTGTGATTAGCCTCCGCGATTTGGTCATGAAGCTGACGAGACTCACAGTTTAGGCTTTGCTGCTTACAGCTTAGCAATTCTTCAATGCGAAATAAAAAACCTGCCTTTGGTAAGGTATTAACAGCTAAAGAAACAGGTAATGATTGCACCGTGAAATATCGACGCAATGCAGTCGATAGCTTAGTAGCTAATAATGCATCTTGAGCCGAGACATACACGACTGATGCCCGGCCAATAGTATAGCTATCTTGCAGCCTGATACGGTAACCAGATCCGCTGAGGGCATAAGCATTGAGTTCGTTGACATTGAGCTTTGCAGACAGCACAGCATAATTTTCAGTATGTATACAGGCCGAAAGCATCAAAAAAAATGTTAATAAAAACCAGCGCACAGTGATCCTCCAATTTTTTCCGCAGCAATTGATTCACATAAAAAAATATAACCACTACGAACGGGATAGAACTGCAAATTAATTAGCTGTGCCAAACCTTGGAAAACGTTTTATACTTTCTGAAATTTATCTCAAGTTAATTTCAGTTTAAACCAACTAAAGCTCAACAAACTACAATAGCCGGACAGCTATCACACCCTCAATTATCTGCAACTGATCTAACACAACCTGGGAAGGCTCTGATTCAACATCAATCAAATTATAAGCTAAATCACCACGACTTCGATTCAATAAATCAATCACGTTAATCTCATGCTCTGCTAAAATAGAAGTAATACTGCCTAACATGTTGGTGACATTTTTATTACTCACCGACAAGCGAAATCCAGAACTGCGGTCTAACACAGCCATAGGGAAATTCACTGAGTTAATAATGTTGCCATTTTCAAGATAATCCTTAATCTGATTAGCCGCCATCACTGCGCAATTTTCTTCGGCCTCTTCTGTGCTTGCGCCGATATGAGGCATAAGAATAACGTCTTCACGGCCTATCATATTCGGCTTGGGAAAATCAGCAATATAAGCGGCTAATTTGCCAGAATCCAGCGCTTCGACGACCGCATCACCATCGACAATTTCTGAGCGCGCAAAATTAACTAGCTTACTGCCTGGTTTAATTGACTGGAGGGATTGCTTATTGATTAAATTACGAGTTGCATCGAGCACCGGCAAATGAAGAGTAACGAAATCTGCATTAGATAATAGTGCCTCAAGACTATCCATTTTTCTGACATCGCTTGACAAGCGCCATGCCGCCTCAATAGAAATAGCAGGATCGTAACCGACTACTTTCATACCCATCATTAAAGCCATGTTGGCCACCTGAGAGCCTATCGCACCAAGGCCGACAACACCTAAGGTCTTGCCTTGAATCTCACTGCCTTTGAAATTCTTTTTTTCTTTTTCAAGTAACTTATTCATCGCGTCAGCATCGTCCATCGACGCTAAGCCATCAACATAACGAATACCTGAAACAATTCCCCGTGAGCCTAATAACAAGCCAGCCATGACTAACTCTTTAACCGCATTAGCATTCGCTCCAGGAGCATTAAATACAACCACCCCTTGCTCACTGCAATGCTCAACTGGCACATTATTTGTGCCAGCACCGGCTCGCCCTATGGCCTTAACACCAGCTGTTATTTCTTCGGCTT
>DDDX01000027.1 GCA_002339085.1 Cellvibrionales bacterium UBA1969 | reverse complement strand
TATACCCGACACTATGCCTTTTGATGATGCAGCAGCGTTTAACATGGTCTATGGGACGGCCATGCACGGACTCAAGCAAAGGGCTTACCTCCAGTCTGGTGAGGCTGTGTTGGTGCTGGGTTCGGCTGGAGGCTGTGGCAGTGCCGCGGTGCAAATTGCCAAAGCGATGGGTGCGACGGTTATTGCCGGTGCCAGCAGTGATGAAAAATGTAAGCGTGCGATGACATGCGGGGCTGATTTTACGGTCAATTACAGCAGCGAAAATTTAAGAGACCGCGTGATGGCGTTAACTGATAACAATGGTGTCGACGTCGTCTTTGATCCAGTTGGCGATGCCTTGTTTAAGCAGGCGATTCGATGTCTAGGTTGGAACGGACGTTATTTAGTCGTGGGTTTTGCCGGTGGAGAGATTCCAAACTTCGCAGTTAATTATACGATTTTGAAGTCGATTTCAGTTATAGGCGTGGCTTACGGGATGTCGGCGATTGATAATCCTGCGATGAATCAAAGTAATTTTGATCAACTTTTTGTTTGGTACCAACAGGGCTTACTAAAGCCATTATTAGATCAGCCTTACGCTTTTTCTGGTATACAGTTAGCTCTGACCCGATTAAATGAGGGTAACGCCCTTGGTAAGCTAGTGATAAGAACATAGTAAACTTTTCGGTATTTACTGCCCATTTAAAATTTTATTGTTTGATTCTATATTTATAGGCATTTGTTTAGTCAAAGGGCGCGATACCTGCCCGTACCTTATTAAAAACCTCCTCACCGTAAATTTGTTTGACCATTTCTGCCATGTCAGGCCCCTTGCGTAATTCATTGCCGCCTTCGATAGCAAAACTTTGTCCTGTCACCCAAGACGACTCCGGGCCCGCTAAGTAACGCACGCCTTCGGCAATATCATCCGGCTCACCCAGTCGACCTAAGGGTTTTTCTTCAGCGAACTTCTTTTTTATTTCATCGTTATCGAATAATGCCTGTGTCGCTTTGGTACGCGTCAGTCCAGGCCTTACTCCATTGACACGGATATTTAATGAAGCTAATTCTTCCGCGCAAGCTTTGATGAGACCCTCTAGGCCTGCCTTAGCTGTCGTATAGGCAGGTAGCCACGGGAACACTAATTTGGCTGCATCTGATGAGATGCATACAATTGAACCCAGCTGTTCAGGTGAGGCTGTCTTGACCATTAAAGGCGTTGCATAGCGAATTAATAAAAATGCTGAGACAATGTTTAATTGTAGCTCTTTAGAAAAACTTTTATCGTCATGCATTAACAGTGGGCGTATAGCCCCACCGCCTACGGTTGCAATGGCAATATCAAGGCTTCCAAACCGTTGGTAACTTTCGTTTAAAGCATCTTTTAATTCTGTTTCATTGCAACTGTCAGCAGCAATGGTATGAACGTCAGCCCTGGTGGGTATATCTTCCATTAGTGCGGTTTTAGCGGCGTTGAGAGAATCGTTGTTTCGCGCCATGAGGGTAACGTTAGCACCATCGATTAATAACTTTTTAGCACAGGCGCAGCCAATACCCCCAGAGCCACCAGTAATAAATGCATGCTTGCCTGATAAGGTTAATAACTGCCGATCACTATTCGCCATGATGGTACTCCTTAGATTGCTGTTCATAGAGATCTTTACTTAGACTATTTTAAAGTGTTTCTTGCTTTTAAGGCAGATACAGACCGACATGTAATTTAAAACTAAATGTCTTCCAGTTGGTTGATTATTGGCATTGCGCATATACTTATCGATTCTTATCTATTGTTATTCTTGTTAGGTAACTGATTGATAATTATTGTTATTCAGCGTCATCAGACCTAAACAATATTGATGAGTATTGTTTAGCTGGGCGCAATAGTTTTCTATAAATAGTTTTTGAACCTACAATTCCATGAGTTTTAATCACCCTATAAGATTAAAAGTGGATGGATTAGGCCATTATTCTTGGTTTCATGAGAGCTTTTAAATATTACTTATTCCATCGTTTTAGGCCAAAGACAATATTTAGCCATAAGGGCACTTTTTATGTCTATTTTAAGATAGGTTATTGATAATATTGAATATAATTCTTGAGCGTCTTTTCCGGATGGCGTTTTTTTTAAGCAAAAACTGACAAAATGTATCAATTCTTAGTTCTGATACAGTATGATACAAACTATTCACGCTAGTGTGTTTTGTAATCAAATAATGTGAGCTAATATTAAAGGTGAATAATAATATTACTATAGGGTCAAAATACGAGCTTTTTACTACGTTAGAATCAAACGCTTATAAAGCAAGCAGATAGCAAAAAAATAAATATATAAACTAAAAATAAGACCTATTTTTTCTTCTAAATTTGAGAAGGGTATCAATATGAACCATAAGCAATTATTTGCAATTCCACTTTTGGCAGCAAGCATGACAGCGCTGACAGTCAGCGCTGAAGTTTTGAACTTTGATTTTACTGCAGCACAGTTTGAATCAGGTGACACGCTATCTTTTACTTCTGGCGGCTATACGCTTACGGCCACACCGCAAGTTGGTGGTCAGTCTGCTAAGGTAGCAAAGGCAACATCCGGATTAGGTATTTCATTGCCTGGAGTCTTTCCTGAAGATGACCCTGCAACAACTGAGGTTGATGAATCAGCAACCCCTACAACTCCAGCTGAGTGGCCCATAGTTGACGGCGACTCAGTAACTTTTTCTTTAACGACAACTGCCTCTGGTACGTCCATACCTTTCACTAATATAAAAATGGTTTCTGCGGCAGCATCTACAGGACAGTTCTTTTCTAGTAATGAAAGAGCTTCTCTAGTTATCAATGGTGCGACTTATTCTGTTAAAGGTAATACTCAAGGCGATAATATTTTACTAATCGAGGCTCCTACAAACATACCTCAAGGTAATGATGATTGGAGTAGTGAGTCTGCATCTAGTGTTGTTCTATCTGGCGCAGCTGCATGGAATAATCC
>DDDX01000054.1 GCA_002339085.1 Cellvibrionales bacterium UBA1969 | reverse complement strand
CCGGATTACCGCAAATAGTCAGCAAACCACGCACCTCGTTGCCCGGCGCAGTAATTTCCTCAGCCATTAACGAGGCGGGTAACTCACCACAAGTTTCGGGCACGCCACGCACTTTCGAATGCCAACGACCGTAAGGTTTCACATCGCCATCAACACCCGGGCCAGATCCGCCCGTGGGCGCAGTAGCAAACATCATACCGCCCTCTTGGTCAAGCTTGCCATTAAGGATACTGATCACCATGAGCATCCAGTGTGAGGCCAAACCAAACTCCTGGGTACAGAGACCAATACGACCATATAACGAAGCTTTTGGCGTTGCTGTATAGTCTGCCACGAGTTGCCGAGTCACCGCAGCACTTACGCCCGTTACTGCAGCTGTGCTTTCAGGCGTAAACTGGCTCACTGCTTCGCATAAGGCGTCAACATTATCAACGTAGTCAGCAAGATGTGCTAAATCAATTTTATCTTCATCAAACAAAACCTGAGCAAACGCCATTAAGAAATACGCATCGGTACCAGGCTTAATAAAAATATGCTGGTCAGCCTCATCGGCTGTTTCAGTGCGACGCGGATCAATGACTACACACTTGCCGCCACGATCGCGAATGGTTTTCATCGCTTCTTTAACATTAGGTCGACCTAATAGACTGCCCTGAGATACGACAGGATTAGCGCCCATACAAATCATCAGTTCAGTGCGTTCCAAATCGGGCACAGGAAACAGCCACTCATGGCCAATTAAACCCCAACAAACCAGCTGTTGCGGATGTTGGTCAACGGTTCCGGCCGAGAAGAATCGTTCGGTACCAATCGATGCCATTAATGACTGAAGATAAATACCTGCGGCAAAATCATGACCCAATGGATTGCCCACATACATGGACAAGGCGTCTTTGCCGTATTTGTCGCGAATATGGGTAAATTTTTCGGCGATGGTGTCCAGCGCCTCGTCCCAGGAAATCGCTTCCCAGCCGTTAGCCGTTTTCTTCACTGGATGACGCAGGCGTTCACCGTCTTCATAAATATAATTGAAAGCCTGTGATTTCGCACAGACATAACCTTTTGAGCGATGGTCGTCGGGATCACCTTTAATTGAAATGATTTTTTGCTCGTCACGATCTACTTCCATCACCAAACCGCAGCAAGCCTCACATGTGGGGCAAATACGGCGTAAGGTTTCTATATTATTTTGACTATCGAGGCTTGGCATGGATCTCTCCCGCTGATTATTCATAATGACTTAGCGTTTTAAAAGATGAATAGTATGCAGATTATTCTAGGGTAAGGTTAGCGGCAACAGCCTTGATATTCAATTGCTTAGCTTAAAAGTGGGTTACAGCTAGGTAACTTATTGCAACCCTTAACAGTCTCTGCCAACGACAATAACCGATCGGTCAATCACAAGACAGGAAAAATTGATCAATCGTAGAATTAAGAAATCGTTTACCCGACGGTAATGCTATCAATGATACCGAGCGAACGATCAATGCTAAGCGCTTTAAAATCAAATAGATCACTGTCAGCTAATTGTGAAGGGGCCACATTACTGATGGCACCAAAAATACTTTCAATACGTCCGGGAAATTGTTTATTCCAATCATTCAACATACTTTTAATTGCTTGGCGCTGTAAGTTTTTTTGGCTACCACAAAGATTGCAGGGAATAATAGGAAAAGCCTTATATTCGGCATAATGCAGCAAATCAGCCTCTTTACAATAAGCCATCGGCCGAATAACGATATTCCGTTTGTCGTCACTTAACAGTTTGGGCGGCATCGCTTTAAGCGCACCACCGTGAAATAAATTTAAAAATAAGGTTTCAATAATGTCATCGCGATGATGTCCTAAGGCGATTTTATTCGCCCCTATCGACTCGGCAAAGCCGTATAAATTACCGCGCCGCAAACGTGAGCACAAACCGCAGGTGGTTTTCCCTTCAGGGATAACCGATTTGACGACACTGTAAGTATCTTTTTCTAAAATATGGAACGGCACGCCAATTTTTTCAAGATAGGTAGGAAGAATATGCTCAGGATAACCGGGTTGTTTTTGATCGAGGTTGACCGCAATAATTTCAAAATCGATCGGCGCGTTGCGCTGTAAATTTACCAGTATGTCAAGCATGGAATAGGAATCTTTCCCTCCCGACACACAAACCATAACTTTATCGCCGTCTTCAATCATAGTGAAGTCTTCGATAGCTCGGCCAACATTCCGACGAAGGCGCTTTTGTAACTTATTAAAATCCAACCGCTGCTTCGGCAACATTTCTTCAGTTAAACGCTTAAAAATAGGATCACAGGCTTGTTCGGCAATCGGCTCCGTGGTGGAGCATTCTGTAGCGGATAATGGACGGGCTTTTTCGTGCATAAATAACATTTTAATATCATTAGGGTTTAAAGTGGTGCATCGACCAAAACTTTGATCTTGCTTATTGTAAGGGAATGAGACAAAAGCCTAAAGCACTTCAGGGTAAATAATCGCCAAGCCTAAAAAAATACCCTTTATTGATCTGATGAACACAGATGTTATAGATTTTACTGCCCAGCACGCATAAAATAGCGCACGCAAAAGTGCTTCTCGGCTTATTTGCGATTTTCTCCACTGCCGCCACAGAAGCCCATCACTAACACATATAGACTCGCCGATTAGAAGGCATTCAAAAACAGGACATTCACAATGAAACCAGCTGTTAACGTCACAGTCACCGGTGCTGCCGGCCAAATTAGCTACGGGCTATTATTCCGTATCGCATCAGGCGCCATGCTAGGTGACGATCAGCCTGTCAGATTGCAATTACTCGAAATTACGCCCGCTTTGGACGCCCTAAAAGGTGTTGCTATGGAGCTGGATGATTGCGCGTTTCCCCTGTTAGAAACCATTGTTTGCACTGATGATGCCAATGTAGCCTTTAAAGATTCCGACTATGCTTTATTGGTAGGCGCTAGGCCTCGAGGACCAGGCATGGAGCGAAAGGACTTGCTGGAAGCCAATGCGGCGATCTTTTCAGCCCAAGGCAAAGCCATTAACGCCGTCGCCAGTCAAAATATCAAAGTATTAGTGGTCGGCAATCCCGCCAACACTAACGCCTTAATTGCTCAGCGAAATGCCCCCGATATCGACCCTCGCAATTTTACCGCCATGACACGATTAGACCACAATCGGGCGATGACACAGCTGGCTCAGAAAACAGATAACCCTGTTACTGCCGTCACTCACATGACCATCTGGGGTAATCACTCGGCTACCCAATACCCTGATCTGTTTCACGCTAAGGTCAACGGCACTGCCGCCACTGACTTGATTGACCAAGCTTGGTATGAAGAAACTTTTATTCCTGAAGTACAGCAGCGCGGCGCCGCTATTATTGCCGCTCGCGGTGCATCGAGCGCAGCCTCTGCTGCTAATGCAGCCATTGATCATATGCGCACTTGGGCGCTGGGCAGCCCTGCCAACGACTGGGTTAGCATGGGTATTTACAGTGATGGCAGTTATGGAATAGCCGAAGGCCTAATCTACTCTTTCCCTGTTACCTGCACTAATGGCGACTGGAGCATTGTGCAAGGCTTAGAGATAGATGCTTTCAGCCAAGCTAAAATGCATGCTACCGAGCAAGAACTCACCGAAGAACGCGATGCCGTTCAGCATCTGCTGCCCTAAGCTTGATTAGTAATATGATCATAAAAAAGGTCGTTCATTGAGCGGCCTTTTTTATCCGGTTGATTCAACCATTGGCACTGGCTAAATATCAAATATAAGCATTACTTCGATCGCTGTGATCGGTCATATCTCTGACCCCTGCCAGCTGGGGTAATTTCTCCATCAAGGTTTTTTCAACCCCATCTTTTAAGGTCATCTCGACGGAACCACAGCCCTGGCAACCGCCACCAAATTGCAGGACAGCGTAATTTTCATCGTCAATTTTCATCAACGAGACCTCGCCCCCGTGCGACGCTAGTGACGGATTGATCTCAGTAAAAAGCAGATAGTTAACTTGATCTTCAAGCGGGCTATCATCATCAACTTTGGGCATTTTAGAATTAGGCGCTTTAATGGTTAACTGACCGCCCATGCGATCAGCAGCATAGTCAACCTTTGCTTCTTCCAAATACTGCCAACTCTGCTGGTCAAAATATGCGTTAAAACCGGCGTATTCACGAACAATATTGTCATCACTTAAATCATCAGCCCGACCATAGGCGATGCACGTTTCTGCCCTAGGTGTACCTGGGTCATTAATGAAGATTCTGATACCCACTACGTCGTCTTCTTGCTTGTCTAATAAGCCTTTCAAGTATTCTTGGGCACTGTCAGACAAGTCTATTTCAATAAAATCAGCCTCTGAAGATCGTTGCTTATCAGCGGCGCCAGCATTATTGGCTTTGGGCGGCAATTCGGCCATAGTGGTTACCCTCTAATCATTTTACCAGTTTGTACCTATTCTAGCCGAAAGCAGATCGCTACGCGATAGACTTTCATTAATTTAAAAACCATTAAGCCAACTATTGCGTAACTAAAGTACTGTAAATTATCACTCTGAATGGCTAGGCCCTTAATAGTTACAAATTAACCCCTTAGCTACGCCTAATAGCGTAATTCTTGATAGAATAGATGATCGAAACTTGCCATCCAGCATTCAGGTTAGTATTTGTAAAATGTCAGTAAAAACAGCTCTATCTGCGACTTACACCGCGCAAGCGCGGATTACCGCTTTAAAAGAGGCGTTGGCTAAGCGTATCTTAGTGATCGATGGCGCCATGGGATCCATGATCCAAACCTATAACTTACAGGAGGCTGATTACCGCGGTGAACGTTTCGCCGATTATACTTCAGACCTCAAAGGCAACAACGATTTACTTTGTATAACAAAACCAGAGGTTATTCGGAAGATTCACCGCGCATATCTTGATGCTGGCGCTGATATTCTTGAAACGAATACCTTTAATGGTACTCGCGTCGCGCAAGGTGACTACTCGCTAGAATCAGTCGCGGCCGAAATTAATCTTGCAGGCGCGAAACTGGCCAGAGAGGTTGCCGATCAATATACCGCTAAAAATCCTGGCAAACCTCGATTTGTCGCTGGCGTGTTAGGCCCAACACCTCGCACCGCATCCATTTCACCTGATGTGAATGATCCCAGCGCAAGAAATATTGAATTTGATGACTTAGTCGCCGATTACACTGAGGCAACCGAAAACCTCATTGCCGGTGAAGTTGACTTACTGTTAATTGAAACAGTTTTCGACACGCTGAATGCCAAGGCCGCCATTTACGCGGTAAAAGCATTTTTCAATGCACGGCCAGAAATAACTGTGCCGATTATGATTTCGGTGACCTTCCCTGATATGAGTGGTCGACTATTATCAGGACAGACGCCTGCTGCTTTTTGGAACTCTATCGCGCACGCCGAACCCTTAATGGTAGGTGTTAACTGCGGCCGCCGATTTAAAGAGATTCGACCCTTCGTAGAAGAGCTGGCCAATAATGCAAACTGCTATCTCAGCGGTCACTTTAATGCAGGCTTACCCAATGCCTTTGGTGAGTACGATGAAACGCCAAACGATATGTTTGATGATTTAAACGGGTTTGCTGAGCGGGGATTTTTAAACGCCGTTGGCGGTTGCTGTGGCACTACGCCCGAACACATCGCATCGATTGCTAAAGTCGCTGTTCATAATTCGCCCCGCGACATCCCCGATTTAGCCGTCAACTGCCGACTCAGCGGACTTGAACCATTTAACATTGGCGCAGACAGCTTATTTGTTAATATCGGTGAGCGTTGCAATGTTACTGGCTCAGCGCAATTCAAAAAACTGATCATAAACGAGGATTACGACACCGCCTTAGATGTCGCCCGACAACAAGTTGAAAACGGCGCGCAACTCATAGATATCAATATGGATGAGGGCATGCTCGACGCCTTATTCGCAATGAAGAAATTTTTAAACTTAGTGGCCTCTGAACCCGAAATTAGTCGAGTGCCAATCATGATCGACTCCTCTAAATGGGAGGTTATCGAAACCGGCCTAAAGTGCGTGCAGGGTAAGGCCATCGTTAATTCGATCAGCATGAAAGAGGGAGAGGCAGAATTTTTAGCGAAGGCACGACTTTGTAAAGACTACGGAGCTGCCGTAGTGGTAATGGCCTTTGACGAACAAGGCCAAGCAGATACTTTAGCCAGAAGAATAGAGATCTGTGAAGCGTCTTATCGCCTACTGGTAGATAAAGCCCATTTCAATCCAGAAGATATTATTTTTGATCCCAATATTTTTGCCGTAGCCACAGGCATTGAAGAACATAACAACTATGCCATTGACTTCATCGAGGCCACGCGTTGGATCAAACAACACCTACCCCATGCCAAAGTTTCTGGCGGAGTCAGCAATGTTTCATTTTCTTTTCGCGGCAATAACACTGTTCGTGAGGCGATTCACTCAGTCTTTTTATACCACGCGATTAAGGCCGGTATGGATATGGGTATTGTCAACGCGTCACAGTTGGCAATTTATGACGATTTACCTGCCGAGCTAAAAACTCACGTGGAAGACGTCATTTTAAATCGTCGTGACGACAGCACCGAACGACTACTGGACATTGCTGACAAATATAAAGATGACGGCGCAAGTGAAACGAAAAATGAAAACCCAGCTTGGCGCGAAGACAATGTTAGGAAGCGTCTTGAATACTCTTTAGTAAAGGGAATCAACACCTATATCGTTGAAGACGCTGAAGAAGCTAGGCAGCAATTTAACCGTCCTATTGAGGTAATTGAAGGACCGTTAATGGACGGCATGAATGTGGTCGGCGACCTGTTTGGCGAAGGTAAAATGTTTTTACCACAAGTCGTTAAAAGCGCTCGGGTCATGAAACAGGCGGTGGGCTATTTACAGCCTTACATCGAGGCTGAAAAAACGGAAGGGCAAAAAACCAACGGCAAGATATTAATGGCCACGGTGAAAGGTGACGTGCATGACATTGGCAAAAATATTGTCGGTGTGGTCCTTCAGTGCAATAATTTTGAAGTAATCGATATGGGCGTCATGGTAGCTTGTGAAGATATCTTAAACAAAGCCCGCGAGGAGAATGTTGACGCTATTGGCTTAAGCGGCTTGATCACTCCCTCTCTAGATGAAATGGTGTATGTTGCCAAAGAAATGCAACGGCAAGACTTTCACGTACCGCTGTTAATTGGTGGCGCAACCACCTCTAAAGCACACACCGCGGTAAAAATTGATCAAAACTTTTCTAATGATCAAGTTATTTATGTGCCTGATGCGTCCCGCAGTGTCGCCGTTGCTACCAAACTGATTAGTGCTGAATTAAAAAATGAATTTGTCGCCCAAACACAGGATGATTACGAAAAAATTCGGCTTCGACATGCCAATCGAAAACCGAAGGCCGCGCCTTTAAGCTATTCAAACGCTATTGCGAATAAACCAAAATTAAATTGGCAGGACTATACGCCCCCTGCCCCAGCTATTACCGATCGGCAGATCTTAACTGACTACCCCATTGCCACTTTAATTGACAATATTGACTGGACACCATTTTTTATTACTTGGGATTTGGCTGGGAAATATCCCCGAATTTTAACTGACGAGGTCGTTGGTGAGGCGGCTACAAATCTGTTCAATGATGCACAAGCCATGCTTAAACGTATTGTCGACGAGCAGTTACTAGAGGCGCGGGCTGTATTTCAGTTTTGGCCGGCAAATCAAATTGATGACGATGATATCGTTGTCTATAAAGACCATGGCCGCGGTGAGGAATTGGCTCGCTTACATCATATACGCCAACAAACTCATAAACCAAATAAAAAGCCGAATCTATCTTTAGCTGATTTTATTGCACCTCATGAAAGCAATAAGACTGATTATATTGGCGGCTTCGTGGTGAGCACTGGCATCAATGCAGAAAAACTTGCAAAAGAGTTTGAGGCTAAGGGTGATGATTTCAACAGCATTATGATCAAGGCCTTGGCCGACAGACTTGCCGAAGCTTTTGCTGAACATCTGCACCAGCGAGTCAGAACAGAATTTTGGGGCTATGTTGAAGCTGAAACGTTTAGTAATGAAGAGTTGATTAAAGAGCGTTACCAAGGCATTCGTCCAGCACCCGGCTATCCTGCTTGTCCTGATCACACTGAAAAAGCAACCTTATTTTCATTGCTTGATGCAGAGGCGTCTATCGGCGTGTCGCTAACCGAGCATTATGCAATGACACCTGCTGCCTCGGTCAGTGGTTTTTATTTTTCACATCCCGAAGCACAATACTTTGGTACCGGTAAAATCGCTGACGATCAACTGCAAAGCCTTGCAGAGCGAAAACATAAATCAACCGAAGAAATGACCCGCTGGCTTCAACCTATTTTGGAGTAACAATGAATATATCACCACAGGATGAAGCAGACTCAGCCACAGAACAAAAAAAAAATAATACGGATGAAAAACTACCTTTAAAGCACATTATCACCAGTGTGCTTGCTGCGGCGATTGGCGTTCAAAGTAAAAAGAATCAAGAAAAAGATTTTACCGCTAAGGCCAGTATTGTTACTTACATATTGGCAGGAATTATTTTTACCGTCGTCTTTGTTTTCACGGTCATCGCCGTCGTTAAGAGTGTTTTAACCCATACCGGCATATAATAAACCCTTCAGACCATTAAAGCCCCATCAACCAGTGCATAGCAACTGCCCAGGCTAAAAATACCAGTGCCACTGAGCACCACATATCGACTTGACTGTCGCCGTCGCGCTCTAATTCTCTTTGTTCTTCAGGATTATTATCTGATTCGTACATGACATTCCTCATGGGTGCATTTAACCAGCGGTAAATCAGTATATTAAGCCTGATCACCTTTTTATTAAAATAGCTATTTTAACCGGTATCTTCGCGCTTTAAACCCTAAATTACGCCTAAAAATGCCCATCTACCGGCACTTGTGTTCATTTAACCTGAAATAACGATATTGCTAACCGTTTAACAGGTATAAGCTATTAATATTGTTGTTATTAATCGATTTTTGTCATATAAAGGTTCATAACCGTATAAAGACACCTTCGTTAGCTAAATCGATAACCGAATATTCAACTTAGTCTATGTATCAATACGACCACTATGATCGACAAGTTATCAAAGAGCGAGTCGATCAATATCGCAATCAAACACAGCGCTTTCTAGCGGGCGAGATCAGTGAAGCAGAATTCCTGCCACTGCGCTTGCAAAATGGCCTCTATGTACAACGTCTGGCACCGATGCTCAGAGTTGCCGTGCCCTATGGCCTCTATAATACGGCCCAAATGCGCAAGCTAGCCGCCATTACGCGCGACTACGATAAGGGCTATATCCACGTCTCTACTCGCCAGAATTTTCAACTGAACTGGCCCCGACTGGAAGACGTGCCAGACATTTTAGATGAACTCGCATCAGTCGATATGCACGCGGTACAAACCAGCGGCAACTGTATCCGTAACACTACCACTGACCAATATGCAGGTGTTGCCGTCGATGAAATTGAAGACCCACGACCGTGGTGCGAGCTGATTCGGCAATGGTCGACGTTTCATCCCGAGTTTTCCTTATTGCCCAGGAAATTTAAAATCGCTGTCTGCGCCACTGAGGAAGATCGAGCCGCGTTTAAATTTCATGATATTGGCGTTGAATTAATTCATAACGATGCGGGCGAAACCGAATTCAACATTCATGTCGGTGGCGGCCTAGGCAGAACGCCTGTAATCAGCCAATTGATTAAGCCTAATTTAGCTTGGCCGCATTTAATCACCTATCTTGAAGCCGTACTGCGTGTCTACAATCAATTAGGTCGACGCGATAATAAATATAAAGCCAGAATAAAAATACTGGTTAAAGCGATGGGCGCTGAAGCCTTTGCTGCGCGTGTCGATCAAGAATGGCAATTCATAAAAGATAACGACAACACACTCAATATCGAGGCGGTCAACCGCGTCAAAGCTTTTTTTATTCCCCATGACTATCAATCAGTGGACGATCAAGCCAGTAATGCGCGATTACAATCGCAGCGATTAGAATCAACCGCATTCAATCGTTGGCTGGACAAAAATGTGCAGCCGCACAAACAACCGGGTTATGCCATTGTTAACTTGGCGTTAAAACCAACCGGCATCGCACCCGGCGATATTAGTGATTATCAAATGGAGGCGATCGCTGATCTCGCAGACCGCTTTTCTGGCGGACTGTTGCGCAACACCCATCATCAGAATATTGTATTAGCCGATGTTAAAAAAGACGACCTATTTGAACTTTGGCAAGGATGTGAATCGCTTGCCATTGCGACACCTAACTTGGGTTATTTATCCGATCCAATCTGCTGCCCCGGCGGTGACTACTGTGCACTGGCAAACGCCAAATCTATTCCTATTGCCGAGGCCGTGCAACGCCAATTTGATGATCTCGACTACCTCTATGACTTAGGCCCCATCGACCTCAATATCTCTGGCTGTATGAATGCCTGTGGTCATCACCATGTTGGCCATATTGGTATTTTAGGCGTCGACAAAAAAGGCAAGGAATTCTACCAAATCTCGCTGGGCGGCAATATGAGTCGAGAGGCCTCAATTGGAAAAATTTTAGGCCCCTCTTTCTCTTCGGAAGAAATTCCCGAAGTGATTCAAAAAATACTCGACGTCTATGTGAATAAAAGAACCGAGGAGGAGCCGTTTATTGATACCTACCGTCGATTAGGCATCGCTCCGTTTAAAGAATATGTCTATGCTGGATAATGTCCCCCTGTTAATTAAAGACCAACAGCTCAGTGCCAATCATTGGCAACTAATCGATAAAGAGCAAGTCATCGATCTTAGTAGCTTAGCTGACAGTGACAACATTATTTTACCTTTCGCGCGCTGGCAAGAGAATGAACCCATGGTTTTAGGCAAGGCGAATATAGGCCTGTGGCTGGACAGTGATGAATCGGCTGAGCCACTGGCTTCGGTCTGCCATGATGTCCCCCTCATTGCGATTAACTTTCCCGTTTTTTCTGATGGTCGAGGCTATTCATACGCACGAACATTACGCGATTATTTCGCATACCGCGGAGAAATTCGCGCCATCGGCGATGTCTTGCCTGATCAAATGTACTTTTATAAGCGCTGCGGATTTAATAGCTTCTTACTGCGAAGCGATGTCAACCCAGAGACAGCTATTAACTGCCTAAATGACTTTTCTCTCAGCTACCAAGCAGGCAGTGATCAGCGCACACCGATTTTTCATCAGCGCTAGAAACCCATTTCTATTGCTGTTACAGCATCGATGTCAATAAAGGGTATTTATCAACAGCATTTCTATACCAGGTTTGCGACTTAAGTGTTGGGCATAAAAACAAGCCCCTTGATGGCAGAAGGCAATTCGGGCATAGTTGCTTGATGGAACCTGACTCACTCATATTCTCATTTTTTTTAATTTTCAGCGGTGCTGCGGTATTGGCATCTATAGCTTTGTATACGCGGCAACCGTTAATTATCGCCTATATTTTATTAGGTGCAATGATCGGCCCCTATGGACTTGAACTCGTTAGTGATATCGAACTTTTAGAGGAAAGCGGTCATATTGGAATAATATTCTTATTGTTTTTACTTGGCCTTGATATGCAGCCTAAGGCCCTATTTGCAGTTGCTAAAAAGGCCACCTTAGTCGCCCTACTCAGTGCCTTGGTATTTGCAGCCATTGGCTTTGGTATCGCTTATAGCTTCAACTTTAGCCTAATAGAATCGTTGGTTATTGGCGCCGCTATGATGTTTTCTAGCACTATCATCAGTATAAAATTACTGCCGACCACGGTGCTTCACCATCGTCATACCGGTGAATTAATCATAGGCCTATTGCTGTTGCAAGATTTATTGGCGATCTTCGTACTCATCATTTTGCTGAGCAGCGATGCAGGGCAGTTGAATATTGAATTGATTGGCAAGGCATTGATTGGTTTGCCAGCACTTGCCTTAGCGGCTTATTTAGCAGTCAAATACTTACTCTTAGCACTCATCAATCGCTTCGATCGATTTCAGGAATATATTTTTCTACTCGCTATCGGTTGGTGCCTAGGCATGGCCGAGGCGGCTACAGCACTGGGTTTATCCGCTGAAATAGGTGCTTTTATTGCCGGCATTACCTTAGCGACTAGCCCGATATCACAATACATTGCCAATAACCTAAAGCCGCTTAGAGATTTCTTTTTAATTTTATTCTTCTTTGCCTTAGGCGCCCAATTCAACCTAAATTTACTGGCTAACATCATACTCCCTGCAACCCTACTGGCCGTCATCATGACCGCCGTTAAACCAATAGTTTTTCGCTTCTTATTACAAGGCATGGATGAGCATCGGGAATTGGCTTGGAGTGTTGGCTTTAGACTAGGGCAAAACAGTGAGTTTTCCTTATTGATTGCCTATGTAGCAAGCAGCGCATTATTGATTAGCGATGACGCCTCTCACCTCATCCAAGCCACAGCTATTTTAAGTTTTATTATCTCAACCTATATTGTGATCTTTAACTTTCCCACGCCCATTGCGCCCAACGACAAACTCAGGCGAGATTAAATAGCTAAGATAAGGCGATGCAAATCAACTTAATCGCTTAAACCTTTTTTGTCGGCGATAGGGAAATACGTCGGTTACATAGCCGCCATGTGCTTTTTACTGTAAGCCTTGCCAAAATCGATAATCGTAGATGTTGGCGTACAACTGGATAATAACAACCAGAACATTCTGGGCTGCGTAGTCCGCTGAATTAACGGCGGCGTAGGCTGCTCTAAAGTGCCGAATATTCATAATATTGGTCTAATGGTAGATCGCTCGACGTTACGCATATCCAGTCAGCATATTGCTAACTGGCTGCACCACAAGGTCTGTACTGAACAACAAGTAAGAGATTCCTTACAGCGAATGGCGCTAGTGGTTGGCCAACAAAACGCTGGGGATAAAAGCTATCAAGCCATGGGACCGGCATTTGACGATAGCATTGCTTTTCAAGCGGCCAGTGCATTAATTTTTCAAGGCAAGGAACAGCCCAGCGGCTATACAGAACCGCTCTTACATGCCATGCGTCTGCACCAAAAACCAAAAGATACTGGCGAATTTGTCTAAGCACACATTGGCCGAATCCCAATCGCTGAGCGGATTTCAGCTAACTTAGGCACGGTCACCGCGCGCGCCTTTTCGGCGCCCGATGCCAGTATTGCCTCCATAGCCGCAGGGTCTGCGATTAATTCGGCATAGCGCTCGCGAGGCTGAGCTAATTCTTGGTTGACCAATTCAAACAAACACTTCTTCGCATCGCCCCAAGCAATCCCGTCGGCAAATTGCTGCCGCATATCAGCGATCTGTTCGGCACTGGCAAAGGCCTGCCAAATTTGAAAAACCGTTGAATCATCGGCGTCTTTCGGTTCGCCTGGCTCTAACAGATTAGTCTTGATTTTATTTATCGATTTTTTGAGTTTTTTCTCAGTCTCAAATAACGGAATTGTGTTGTTATAACTCTTACTCATTTTACGACCATCTAAACCTTGCAAAACAGCGACATTGTCGTCAATTACTGCTTCAGGCAAGGCAAAGTGCGGACCATAGTGGTGATTAAATCGCTGAGCAATATCACGGGCCATTTCGACATGCTGAATCTGATCGCGGCCGACAGGTATTTGCTGGCCATTAAACATTAAAATATCTGCAGCCATAAGGACCGGATAGCTGAATAAACCCATAGTAATGCCAAAATCAGCATCGTCATTATTCGCTTCATTGCCTTGCACGCTGGCCTTGTATGCATGCGCTCGATTCATTAAACCCTTAGCCGTCCAACAGGTTAAGATCCACGATAACTCCATAATTTCAGGCACATCAGACTGACGATAAAAAGTCACTTGCTCAGGATCTAAGCCCAGTGCCAACCATGTCGCCGCAATTTCCATGCTCGACTGATGAATTTTTTCAGGCTCATGACTTTTGATCATAGCGTGGTAGTCGGCTAAAAATAAAAATGAATCAACATCGCTAGATTGACTGGCTTGGATAGCGGGTTTAATCGCGCCCACATAATTACCTAAATGCGGGCTGCCGGTGGTAGTAATGCCGGTCAGCACTCGAGGGTTGTCAGTGTGATTTGAATGTTTTTCAGTCATGATCGCCGCTACCAAAAGAGTGTTGCTTAATAATAGCCTTTTGCCAGTCGATATTCACTGTAAATAGTCTAGCTGAGTACCATTGAATTAATGGTAGGCTTCAAAACCGGCTAGATAGTCTTCGGCAAGCTGAAGGTGACGATTCATCTTATCACTGTCCATCTTTTCGGCAAGCCGACACATCATTGCCCAGCGCGGATTTTTAGCCAACTTTGTGCGTTGGCGCCAAATCCAGCGCCAATACAAAGCATCCCATAAATCTGACCACTCACCTTTTGTGTCATAACCCATTTTGCGTAAATAAGCCGAGCCTGAAAAATAGGGTTTAGTAGTAATTAAGCCGCCGTCGGCATGCTGACTCATCGCATAGACATTCGGCACCATGACCCAGTCATAAGCATCGACAAACAAACTCATAAACCAACGATAAATATCATCGGGGTGAATCTCGCAGAGAAACATAAATCCGCCCATCACCATCAAACGCTCAATATGATGGCAATAGCCGGTATCTAATACCCGAGTGACGACGTCATCGATGGGATCGATGCCGGTCGTACCCTGATAAAAGCTGTTAGGTAAGCGGTGCTTATGCTGCCAATGATTGCCACTGCGCATGGTCGGACCGAGGTCATCATAAGTCGCGCGCATAAATTCACGCCAGCCAATAATTTGCCGAATAAAACCTTCTAAACTGGCCAGCGAAATGGGCTCAATATCGTCACGTTGGGCATAGGCCAAGGCCGCATTAACCACCTGCATTGGTGTTAATAGACCTATATTCATCATCGGCGAAAGAATACTGTGGTAGAGCCAATTCTGTTGTGGGACTAAAGCATCTTCATAGTCACCAAAGCGGGAAAAACGTTGCAAAAAAAACTGCTCCAGCCATTGCTCGGCCGCAGTAAACGTAATCGGATAGTAAAACTTATCGGCTTGGCCAAAGGCTTTTGAAAACCGCCGATCGATATAAGCTTGCGCCTCATCGACATATGCGTTGCCGACAGGGAAATCTAACTCAGGAATATCAACGCGCTTCGCTTTAGGGATTTTCTTTCGATTATCAGCATCAAAACTCCACTTACCCCCTAAAGGCTTACCATTATCCATAAGAATATTGAGTTTTTTCCGTTGCTGCTGATAAAAATCAGCCATAAACCAACGCTTGCGCGCCGCTCGATAATCTGTATTTTCAGCATGACTGTTAATAAACCCCTGTGACTCGAGCCATTGAATCTCAATATGGTGGGCAGTCGCTGCCGATTGAATAAAACCTTTCAGCTTGGTATTAACCGGATCCATAACCATTAGCTTATCAGTGCCTAGATCGGCCATTACGCCAAACAAGACTTTCGACTCAGCATCGTAATAACCCACTTCGTGCCCGAGTTCCTGCAAATAGTTTTGATAGGCCTTCATTGCGGCACGCTGCAGTACCAATTGTTGCTTATGGTGCCAAGCGCCCGCGCGAGCAATATCAAAGTGTAAGGGAGCTTCGACTAATACAATCTTAGCGGGGGAATTGCCTAAGCCCAAATGCTGTTTAAACAACTGATGGGGCAAGACCATTAATACTGAAGACTTGGACATAAAACTCATCTTAATAGCGGGAAGGAGATGGAGGAATGATTAATTTAAACTTAATGGCACCCTAATAGCATTGCTTGCTTCTCGGTCAGGCTGACCTACCATTTCATCAAAAGCGCTTTGATGAACCAGAGCGATGTTAGCAATCTGACAACCTTGTAAATCTTTCTTGATATGCTCGACTGAGTTTTTTACATAGGGCTTATCGTGCTTATTTACCACGCGATATTGCTGTCCTTGAATAACCACACGCACGGTATAGAGTGCGCAGTCAATAGATAGAATTTCTAAATCTGCAATGAGGCCAATATCGGCTAAACGATTAATTGAGATTTTTAGCATAAGCTCAGAATTAAGCAGTGATTACAATACAGATTCAATCGCCTGCACCAACTCTTTGCTTTCTGGCGAAACCCTGCTACCGAAATGCTTGACGACTTTGCCCTGCTTATCAACCAAATATTTATTGAAGTTCCAGCTCGGTGATTTTGCCTGTTCATTCAAGCCTTGAAAGACGGGATTAGCCTGCTTACCCTTAACACTGCTGGGCGCCAGCATGGTAAATGTTACGCCATAGTTAACGTAGCAAATATCTGCCGCTTTAGATTCATCTTTGTCTTCTTGATTAAAATCGTCACTGGCAAAACCTAACACCACTAAACCACTGTCAGAATATTGTTGATGTAATTTCTCTAGCCCTTTGAACTGGCGAGTAAAGCCACAATGGCTCGCAGTGTTTATTACTAACGCCGGTTTTTGATCGACTAACTGACAGATATCAATTTGATTTTGTGAATGCAGTTGACGCATTTTATGATCAAATATCTCGGCGCAGACGGCAAAACTTGAAGTGCTAAACACAATATTAAAGAAACCAATAACAGCGTATACAAAATATCGATTAACACTTTGAAAGACAGTAGAAACCATGATTGAGTCCTCATAAGATTATTCTATTCAAAAAAACAAGCATACCTTTATTTACGCCAAACCGATATGATTAGATTCAAGCTTAGCATTAAAGACTGTTTAATACTGATCTAGCTGCGACAAATAGTCGTAATTCAAATGTATCAAAATAAGTTTTGACTTTAGCTAACTCCATAAATTTAATAAAGCATAGAGCGGACAGTGTGAATCCATCAACTGAACAGCCAAACCATGCGTTAGTGATCGGCGCCAGCAGTGGTATTGCCGATGCACTCATAGCCCAATTATTGCAAGATGAAACGCTAGCAAGAGTTACCGCGATTAGCCGTTCATCTTGCCCAGAGAAATGGAGAGATCATCCGCGCATCTGTTGGCTGTTTAGCAATTATGATGAAACCACGATTAATTCTATTGGTCTGCAATTACTTGAGCAAAAAAAAACAGACCCTTTACATATTGATCAGGTTTTTATTTGTAACGGCATTCTTCATGGCGAGAACTTTAAACCGGAAAAACGTGTGGAGGAACTAGATGCCGAAATCATGCAACAAGTCTTTCACGCCAATACAATAATACCGGTCTTATGGTTAAAAGTCTTAAGGCCCTTACTGGCAGGCAAAAGAAGTTGCCATATGGTTTTTCTTAGCGCTAGGGTTGGCAGTATCAATGATAACCGAATAGGTGGCTGGTACAGCTACCGCGCATCAAAATCTGCTTTAAATATGTTATTGAAAACCGCTGCTATCGAATACGCTAGACGCGCTAAAAATGTGAAGTTAATTGCTTTCCATCCAGGAACTACTGACACAGCACTATCGAAACCGTTTCAAAAAAATGTTGCTGAGGGTAAATTGTTTAAACCTGATTTTGTAGCCCGTCAGCTGTTATCGCTGATAGCTAAAACACCTGTCGATGGCAAACTGTCTTACCTCGACTGGGATCATCAAACGATCGATTGGTAAGCTAGGCGCAAGCTATTCGCTTTCTAATATCGCTTTGACGAGATTGTCAGCACTTTGCATAGCCGCATAAACACTGCCCTCACCCAGCCAGTCTGCAGCAATAGCAAGTCCTAAGGCCTCACTCCAGCGATAGTCGAATAGTGATGCTGAGGCAGTACTGGAATGGTGACGGCCCCAACGCCAACGATGGGCCGGCAAACAACTAAAATCAGCGGATTCAAATCGATAATCTTGTTGATCATTAAGCCAATCAGTAAATACCCTCATTAATTGCTCAGAGACCCATTGATTATCGGCATCTATTACCCGCCGACTCCAACCTTGATCAGCCTGCAATACCCACTGAAACTGAGACGAGGTTCGCTGTGGCTTTTGACTGTCAAAAATAATACGGGCAATAGGCCCAGCTCTACATTCAACAACGGCAGGCAATGCTTGCAAGGCATCGATCTGAGCTTGGCTTAAAACAAGGTCCAAGCTGGGGCTGATCGCCGTCGCCCATTGTGGCGCACAGACAAGGCTGGCCCGATGAGCATCAAGCAGCCATGCTTCTGGCGCAACAGAGCCGCTTAACAAAATAGCACTTTGAGCGGCCGGCGCAGTAATAATTAACCGTTTCGCCTGGATTCGACACTGATAGCTATCATTAAGCAATCGCCAAGCATTGCCGTCGCGTTCAATAACACTGATTTTTTCACTGCCGAAAAAGTCACAGTGCTGAATCAAATGACGCGTAAGTGCCGACATAGTCGGCGTACCTGTGAAGGCGCTTTGATTCTGTTGATCTGCAGCTGGCCACGGCGCAATCACGCCCGCAGCCAACCAGCGATTTACTGACGCGGCCAACTGCTGATCCTCAAGATGAAAAAAAGGAGCGCCTAGCTCACAACTTGACGGCGTGCCAGCATTGGCATGGGCTGAAGCATTGTCATTAGAGAGACGCTTGCTTGAGGCTCTTCCGCCAGTGCCTCGACTTTTATCGATGATACAAACTTGCAAGTCCGCGTCCTGCAAACGGTCGGCACAATAACTACCGGCTATACCTGCGCCAATAACAGCTATATCGTATTGTTTTTCAGACAGAAGACTCTTCATAATAAACGTTTCATTTGCTGAGTGAATTTTTCTAAACGGTAGATTTTGCTATAGCCGAGCTATCCTGATAATGCGATCAACCGCATCATGAATGCTATTTTAAAATACGCGATTCTCGGTTAGCTAGACTCATTTCATATCTGTTTACCTAGCAATTTAACTCGATAACTATCGCGATTACTCTAGCCACGCCTAAGTTTGGTCTAAAAATTGCTCATAAGATTGTGACATGTTTTTTTGATCACTAGCAACCTCCTTAGGCTGGCTATTTATATGAATGAAATCAAGCACTTAATTGATGGGTTTAAGCAATTCCAACTCGACTATCAAAGTGATGTGGATGGCAAATTCTCCAAATTGTCCCAATATGGTGCACATTCTAAAATTTTAATAATCGCCTGCTGCGATTCGAGGGTTGATCCCGCCATTATTACCCATGCAGAAACCGGTGATTTAATGGTGATTCGCAACATGGCCAATATCGTGCCACCCTTCCAACAAGACAGTGCTTACCAAGAAACGCAGGCGGCCATTCAATTCGCCGTCTGTTATTTGAATATTGAACAGATTATTGTGATGGGCCATTCGCGCTGTGGTGGCGTTCGATCCTTACTTACTCGCTTAATGGATAGGGTTGATGCCGAACAAGCATTAGACAAATGGACAGCCTTACTTGAACCGACTGCAAAACAGGTCTTAACCGATATGCCCCATGACAGTCTCGATGAGCAATCTTGTTGTTGCAGTCGGCGATCGATTATCTGCTCACTAGATCGACTCAAAGCGTATCCATGGGTTAAGGATAAATTAAAATACGGAAAAATGACCTTGCATGGCTGGTATTTTAATCTCGCTAATGGGCAATTAGAAAATTATAATAGTGAGCAGCAACAGTTTGAAACACTTTATTAGCCACAGCATCAACCTTTTGCATACATTGAGCACTTAATGATGGCGATTTTTCCAGATATTAACCAACAAGCAATCTTTTTATCGCGCAGTGATAGCAGTGAACCTCTATCGAGCTTCGCATACTCGCCATTTAAACTGGACGGTGCTATTTGGCCTAGTGTCGAACATTATTTTCAAGCAATGAAATTTACCGATCCTGAACATCAGGCTAACATTCGTGAGGCAAAAAACCCTAGGCAAGCCCGCAAAACAGGTCGCTCACGATTAAAAAAAATCCGTGGCGACTGGAAATCGACTAAACAGGCTTTTATGACACGAGCTATCTATACTAAATGTCGTTCCTACCCTGAAATAGCTAAGCAGTTGATAGACTCATATCCCAATCAAATCATTGAAAACAGTCAATACGATTACTTTTGGGGCTGCGGCCGAGATCGCAGAGGACAAAATTACTACGGCAAAATATTAATGGCTGTTCGCGACAAGCTGATGTCGGAGTAACACCGTCATTTACTCAACCTCAAGCCATTCAAAGCTAGTCTGAAGCGTATCGACAGAGTTGCCACCAACAAATACATCAAAACTACCCGGCTCGATCTGGAAACGACCATCGCCGCTATAAAAGCCCAATTCATCAGAGCCCAAAATAAAACGTAACTGCTGAGTTTCGCCAGCAGCCAAGCTGACTTTTTGGAAGCCTTTAAGTTCCTTTAATGGGCGAATGGTGCTAGCTACATGGTCACG
The DNA here is from genome assembly GCA_002339085.1 of Cellvibrionales bacterium UBA1969. Lineage (GTDB taxonomy): Bacteria > Pseudomonadota > Gammaproteobacteria > Pseudomonadales > UBA7434 > UBA7434. The sequence continues at coordinate 905 of DDDX01000054.1, read as the reverse complement.
AATATATAATTGCACAACCTCACTGCCTGCATGCGCGCCACTGTTAGTTAACTGAATGGTCACCGCCACTTGCTCACCGAGCGGAAGCGTCGACTGCGTTAACGCAAGTTCGCTGTACTCAAAACTCGTATAACTCAAACCATAACCGAAAGGATAGAGTGCTTCATTAGGCGCATCAGCATATCGCGACCAAAAAACATCGCCGCCAGGGCCAGGACGGCCGGTATTTTTCTGATTGTAATATAAGGGCAACTGACCGACATTATGCGGAAAACTCATCGGTAATTTACCCGAGGGGTTGTAATCACCAAACAAGACATCGGCCAGACCATGGCCCGCCTGTGAGCCCGCATGCCAGGCTTGCAGAACGGCTGCCGAACGATCGGCAAGATCGCCAATCACCAACGGTCGACCTGTCATTAACACTAATACAATACGATCATTCACTGCCGCAACCGCATCAAATAACTCCTGCTGAAGGCCAGTCAAGTCCAACATGGTCCGACTGCGGCCCTCGCCCGACTGATAGGAGTCTTCACCCAACGCCATAATCACCACATCAGCCTGCTTGGCGGCAGCAACTGCCGCTGCAAAGCCAGAGCGATCCTCCTCATTTAATGTCAGATAACTGGCAAAGGCGCGCGGGCCAGTTACCAAGGCCGCACCTTCCGCATACAACACCCGGTCATCATCCGCAACGGCAGAACGAACCCCCTCAAGCAACGACACCGCCGATTGAGCAACTGCCATGGCACGCCAGTTTCCTAAGGGACTGTCTTTGTCGTTAGCTAAGGGCCCAATTACCGCAATCGTTTGATCCGCTCGATCAAGCGGTAAAATCTGGTTCGCATTTTTTAATAGCACCGCCGACTTACGAGCCGCATCACGAGCGGCCGCATGATGAT
>DDDX01000057.1 GCA_002339085.1 Cellvibrionales bacterium UBA1969 | reverse complement strand
GGATGTTGCATGCCGTTATGATAAGCGAGAGTGCTAGTAAAGATATAAGTAATTTCATTTCAAGCTCTGTTATCTGGTTTTAATTAAGTAGTTAATTAATGTAAATAATCTTTTAGTTGCAGCCACGATGATTGAATCCTTTTCTATCACATACAGAAAATTCAGTTTCTATACCAAGATCACCTTGTTGCTCCATCCACCTAGCTAATGCCTTCTTTAGTCCATTAACTTGACGCGCATACTGTGGTTGATTAATGATATTAATTTGTTCAAAGGGATCTTTGATAATGTTATAAAGTTCAAATTCAGGTCGTTTTACATAGCCGGCATAGTTGTCATTAGCAGCTTTTTTCTCTGTAGCAAGTTCTTCTTTAAACCAACTGTTGTTAGTCACAACATTCGAAAAGTTATTACCTGGAATAAGATTGTGAATTAACTTGAATTTTTTACCCCGTACCGATCGAATGGGGTAGGGAGCACCTTCATGCACATTTAAACTGGTTTGTATGCCGAACACATGGGTCTTATGCTTGCTTGCTTTACCCTGTAAAACTGCTTTAAAGCTTTTTCCGTCTAAATTTTCAGGTATGGTGTTAGAGGCAAGATCGGTAAGTGTCGGTACAACGTCAACATATTCAATCATTGCGTCGGTGCTTACGTTGGCATCTATTTTATTTGGCCAGCGAATGATGAAGGCATTACGAAGACCCGCATCATAGTTAGTCCACTTGCCAAAGGGTAAACTGCTGCCTTGCTCGCTTGTAAAGATAAAAATAGTGTCGTTTTTGATGTCAAGCTTATCTATCTCAGCATCGATTAGGCCCACCTCGCGATCTAGATCAGAGACTTCTGCTAAGTATTTTGATAAACGGTAGCGAAGGCCGGGCGTGTCATTTAAGAAAATCGGTAGTTTTAGCTCATTGGGAGGATAAAGACTTGAGTCACCTCGATTCCATGGGCCGTGAGGGTTGGCTGAGGCGATAACTAAGAAGAAAGGCTGGTTTTTATTTCTAGCCATAAATTTTCTGGTTTGCTCGATGCCGAATGAGGATTCTTCTTCAGCACCTTTATTTTCTCTTCCCGTACGCTCAAAAGGAAAGGCTTTTCTTGGAAATATATGGCCTTTGCCAGAGAGTCCAACTCGATAACCGAGTTCTCTAAAATAATGCGCTGCGCTTTTTACATCGTCGTATACACGTGTATGATTACCATATGCACCATTACGCACTGGATAAATACCGGTATAGAGTTGCATGCGAGTTGGCGCGCACATCGCTGTTGCAGTGAAAGAGCGAGTAAATAACATACCTTCACTGGCAATTTTGTCAATATTGGGAGTGATAGCATTTTTCGGAACATCCTCAAAACGCTTATGATAGGCGCCCACATCGAACCAGCTCATGTCATCAGCCAGTATAAGAACGATATTGGGTTTGACTGTTTTTTTCGTCTCAGTCTTGTCGGAATTTGACGCCATCGCCGATGTGCTGCTAACTGACAATGCCAGTAAAATTCCTGCAAAGCTCAATATTTTTTTCAATATCATTTCATTCTCTTGACAGCCAGAGCTATCTCTATAAATTTTTCTTTCTTAAAATAAGAAATCTACCTGCGTCACTTTAAAGTCTACCGCTGAGGCTTACAGTAAAGCGGCGACCGACGGTACTTTTTGAAAAGTCTTGTATCTCATAACGGCCATGTTGATCTTTTGCATCTTCTAAAACATTAATTGCATTCAAAGCAAGTTTAATCTTGTCGGTGAGTTTATAGCTGGTAGAAAAGTCAAGTTGCCCGCGATCTCTTTCATATTGGGGTTGAAGGTTTCGCCCCTCCGACTTATCAAGGTAACTTGAGCGCCAGTTGTAGGCTACCCGTGCTGAGAATTTTTGATATTCATAGAAACCGATAAGGTTATAACTATTTTTTGATAGGTCTTCTAACGGCAATTTGTCATCAGGGTTAAGTGAGTGCTGGTTATTCACCTCGCTATCGGCGTAAGTGTACGAGGCGGTAATGCCCATGCCTTCGTACTTATAACCTAAGAAACCGAATGTTTTTGTGAAGCCTATTTCTAAGCCTTTAACGGTGCCATCATCTAAGGTGACGGGCATGGCAATGTCGTAAACATTGTCTTCGCCCCAGTCATTTTCAATAACAAACTGTTGGGATTTAGAGACTATAAAGCTTTCAATGTCCTTTTTAAATAATGCAAAGCTTAGGTATTCTGTGCCGCTGGCGTACCATTCAAAAGAAATATCGTATTGCCTAGCGCGGAACGGTTCGGCATAAGGGTTGCCCGCTCTCCCGGTCAGATCACCTGTGTTGTAATTGAACGCGGAACTGAGTTGGTACATTGAAGGACGAGCCATAACATCAGCAATTGAAAACCGTAGCAATTTATCATCAGTTATAGCAAAGCCAATATTACCACTGAAAAGTGTGTCACTGTAATCATTGCTTTCTTTAATCCATGGCCTTTCGTTACCACCGGTTCTTGGGTAGGAGCCGGCTTCAACTCCTGTATCGATATGCCGAATCCCAAAGTTTCCGGCGTAGGGGAAATATCCCAGATAGCCATCAAAATTCAATTGCACATAATAGGCGCGTGTTTGTTCCTCGATATTATAAGTGTAACCAAATTGCTCAACCATATGGGCACCGCCAGCGCGATCACCAATATTGGTAATATCAAAGCCCCACAATTTTGTGGCGAGTTCAGGGTTGGTCCAGAAGTCGTCATTGAAGGGGCCTAAAAAGGAGTAAGGACCTCCCGAAAAATCATTTAAAAAATCAGTTGGGAAAGGGACCATCCGATTGCTGAGAGTGGGGTAGTTAGCAAGATAAAAATCTTTACCGACTCTGCAAGTGCCATGATTGAGCTCGCTGAGATTTAATTCTCCATTACCGTCTTGATCTTTACAACGTGCCTGTATTGTTTCGGCCGTTAAATTGAAAAAAGGCGAGTCAGGGTCATATGAGTTTTTAGTTGGGTCTGAGAGATCTAATACGTCATCAGCTAATGAGTATGAACCATGAGCATTACTTATAGCCAACGGAATATCCAAATCCTCAAGAAGATTAGGTCCGTTCATTTTTAATTTAATTTTTCCACTTTTTGGATTCCTATAGCGTGAATTGGGTACATACTTTAATCGGTCTGCAGTTCGTTTTGTTGCGCGAAAGCCAAATTTTATTGAAGCTAGATGTTCGCCATCAAATTGATATTTAATATCGGTTTTAAATTCTAAGTTTTCATTTTCTTTATTGCCGCTTTGAAGCCCTAGTCCTGAATATTCAGTTATTTTGTAGTTTGCTTTGTCTAATAGGTCTAATTCAGCGAGTGTGTTTATGCCTGAGGTCACGTTGGTCCAAGAGCCATCAAGTACCTCATTGCCATCAAGATCTACACAATCATAAAATTTCAATTCAGGTACGTCTGAGTTTCCAACATTATAAGATATTGGCACTCGGTTGTAGCTGCAGGTGCTTTCAATATTGGTTGAAAAGAAAGCATTTAAAAAGTCTTCTTTCCCCACAGAATGTCCCAATGCTGATTTGACAGTCCAGTTACCAGTAAAAAATTCGCCGCCAAGTGTTGCCCCCCAGGTCGTTCTTTCTGATACCTGCGCCCAGCCATTACTCACAGCATTAGCTTTTGAAACCTTGGCGGCAGTCAGGGTATTGGTAGCGGGATCGATAACTGCATCACGGTATTGAGTATTGTCATTCAACAACTTTTCTCTTGAGCCATCTTCATAGATAAAATCAGAGCGTTGAATATTCATTGTGGCTTGGACAGTATTGCTAGCGGTTTGAATATCAAATTCGTTATAGTTGAAGTCAAGGTAGAGTTCCAGGCTGTCTGAAGGCTGCCATTGAAGGCCTGATGTAATTCCTATTCGCTCTTGTTGGCGATCGTTAGTGGTAAACTTAATTTGCTGTGGCGCAAAAATCTTATCGCCATTGCCAATTCCTGATATTGGCGAGCCATTCTCATCGAGTACCGCTCTAAATAAGTCTTGACAGAAGTTATTATAAGCCGCGGGATTCTGAAGGCCTCCTTGCCCATTCGCACAACCCTCATTTTCAGGCGTGGTAGGGTTATCCATGCTATCTATTTGTCCAAATGAGTACAACTTATCACGTATTGTGACATCGTATTCCTTCCAGCGAACTTCATACATATCTTTAGCGCGCCTTTGGTCGTGGTAAGTGAAGTTAGTAGTGAGCCCCATTTCGCCAAAAGCTGTGTCCCAGCGATTACTAAAAAAAGCAGACAGCATAGGCGAAACGTCAAAGAAATCTTTTATGGGACGGTCTTCATTATCTCTTCTAACCAGTTCAGCTTTCTCGAATTGAATTCGACCACTGCGAACCATGCCTCGGGAGTCAAAAGCACGCCGAGTATTTAACCGAATTGTGCCGCCTAATGAGCCTTCAGACATGCTGGCGGTAGGGGTTTTTATGACTTCGATGCTCTTAAATGCATCGGGCGCTAAATCGTTAAAGTTGATACCGCGAAGTTCTGAATCAGCTCCCATGGTACTTTGTCCATTTATTTCAACACGATTTTGCGAAAAGCCACGCACTGCAACTTCGTTACCTTCACCAAAATCACGACCAATTTGAACGCCAGTTATTCTCTGCAGTGCTTCGGCAACATTTTGATCAGGTAATTTACCAATATCTTCGGCACTAATGACATCCTTAATTTGATCGGCATTGCGTTTACTGCGCAAAGAGCGAAGAATGCTGCCCAAAATACCAATCTCAACCACCACTTCTTGAATTTGTTCTTCTTGATTGCGATCAGAAGTCGCTTTCTCTTGGGCGAGTGTTGATGGTGCTGTCAAGCTGGTCAAGATTAATAATATCGATAGGCTGGTCAACCACGAAGAATTTGAGGCGTTATTTTCTTTAATGTTATTAGTTGATAATTGAAACATTTTGCTCCTAAGGTGCATATTTATGCTGAAAAAAACAGTCCAGACAAACTGTTAGGTAAGTTACCACAGGCGGGGGTTTTGATGAGGATTAAACCGGTAACCGTGGGTATCATTTAATTATTTTGATACAAACTGATACAAAACTGTTTATTCATAATGATTTGGTGTTTTGTGATCGCTAAGAATCCATATAATCGGCGGTTTTCCAAGGGCTTAGACGCCCACTATAAATTGATCAGAGCTCTTCTTTGCTAGATTAACAAACACCTTTTCGTCTATTTTTAAGAAAATTTATTATCGATAAACCGTCTTCCAAATCAACCGTCAATTATTTGGGTTAAAGTATTGTTAATGGTCTTTTTTTAATCAGCCAGATAGTTGCTGAAGCGGGGGGAGGATTTAAGAAATTGTGCAATGTTATAGGATTATCCGTAGGATGTTGACTTATAGTCTGGCTGAGTGCTTTGTATTAAGATATATTGATTTGTAGTTGTCTGCTGAGTACTTGGAAACTGGCTGGCTTACCATGAGTAGATGACTCACGTTTATGGTTGAATGTTGTTAGATTTATCAATAAGTAATGTGGAGGTTTCGTTTTATATGTCAAATTTATCGCCGGTTGTTAATATCGCTTCAAAAGTCTCATTAACGGCGGCCGTAAGCCTTTTTATCGTAGCTATTCTGACGTTGATCTTAATTACCTACAATGAATCTGCGTCAATCCGGCATGAAAATATTATTAAATCTCGATTAAGTATGCAAAGCGTGATTACGGTTCTAGAAGAGTATAAAAAAGATCTGGGTTTTTACCCCAATGATATATCACAACTGACGAGTGTTTATTTAAGTAAAACACCGTTAGACATCTGGGGCAATGAATACCTCTATGATTATTCACAGAGCAATGAGACTTATCGCATTTATACGCTCGGTTCAGATGGTGCAGTGGGTGGTGATCAAGACCGAAGGGACTATGATAATAATACCAATTGGGATTTAGTGTATTAAGCCGGTGTAAGTGGCAGTACGATTACCGCATCGAGACCTCGACCTTCAATATTGACCAGTTCAATTTCACCGCCATGCGAGCGCACAACCGAACGGGCGATGGCCATGCCTAATCCCAGTCCCCCAGAGTCCCTATTTCTTGAGCTTTCCAGTCGTTCAAAGGGCGCAAACAAATCTTCCATTTTATCAGCAGGTATACCACTGCCATTATCGAGTATATGAATTTCGATGACGTCTTTTTTGTTGACGATTGAGACATGAGCACTATTACCGTATTCAACACCGTTTTTGATTAAATTGGTGATGGCTCTTTTTAAGGCAATGGGTCTGCCGGAAAATTTAATTTTATTGCTTAATTCAAAATAGACATTTAGACCTTGTTCAGCAAGGTCAGAGCAGAGCGAATCAGTGAGCGAGACAATATCAAAAACTCTAGTTTTTTCTGCCCATGAATCCTGTAGTGCAAAGGTTATTGTTGCTTCACAAATCTGTTCCATTTCGTCTATTTTTTTGAAAATATCCTCTTGAATATCTTTCTCTTCAATAAATTCCGCCTGCAATCGCATGGAGGTTAGGGGGGTTCGAATATCATGAGAAATGGCAGCAAGTGCTCTTGCTCTGTGGTCATTAACATTAGTAATACGCTTAAGCATATTGTTAAAAGCGACAATTACATTTTGAACATCCATTGGCCCTCTTAACTTAATTTCGTCAATTTTTTCGCCAATACCTAATTTATTGGCCTTTTTAGCTAATTCATTAAGTGGACTCGTGATACCAAGGACGATAATAATTGAAAATAGAATAAAAATAATTGAGAAAAGTAATAGCGGCTTTAAAGTTTCAGCTATCCATTCAGGGAAAGGATAAATGTCTAAAATCAACATAACAACCCATTGACCATTAGTAAGTTGAACTTGTGACTGCAAGATAACTGAAGGAGAATAGGTCTTCGTTTCATCGGTATTGATGCGACCAACATATTCGATAAAATGTTTTAATGCGGCACTTATTCTAGACTGCGGGGTGTAAAGCTGTTGCATCGCAGCATTGGGATATTTGTTACCAATTTTGGCTTTAAGATTTTGACTTAAAGTTTGGTTGAAAGTCGTGAGTGCTTCACTGTTAAAGAGTGGTGTGTTGATGACATAAAACTTTACTCGAAATGAGCTAAGTGAAAAGTCGTCTTGAAACTGACTATTTTCAATGATATTAATGGCGTCTGCCATTTGGTCAATATAGGTGCCGTTATTGATGCGGTTTTCTAGTTCTTCATGAAAATCAGTCAATATGAAGAAAAAGAAAAATATTAATATGTTTATGCTGAGTAGCATAAATAAAATCAGCGAGATGATTTGGCCGGCAAGTTTTTTAGGCATTTTTAAATTTTTTTGTCACTGGTATGGCTAGTGTGTAGCCTCCGCCTCTTACGGTTTTAATGATTTTTGGGTTGGTGGTGTCCGCCTCAACTTTACGACGCAGGCGGCTGATGAGGTTGTCAATACTGCGGTCATAGGCTTTAGCTTCTCGTCCGTGTGTTAAATCTAAGAGTTGGTCTCGTGAAAGCGTTCTTTGTGGTCGCTGTAGGAAAACTTGCAAGAGTCGGTACTCCGCAGCGCTCAATGCAACAGCGACATTATCTTGGTCGATGATTTCGCGTTGATATACATCGAGCGACCAATTACCAAAGCTCATTGATACCACTTCTGCTTCTTCTGCAGGCTCAGTTGGTTCGTTGTCACAGCGACGTAAAACAGCCTTAAGGCGGGCCAGTAAGACGCGGGCGTTAAAAGGCTTGCTGATATAGTCGTCAGCTCCCATTTCTAAACCGACAACTTTATCGTCGTCATCAGAGAGTGCGGTCAATAAAATGACAGGGATGTTGTACTTTTCTTGTACGTAGCGACAAAGCATTAACCCGTCTTCCCCTGGCATCATCACATCGAGTAAAATAATATCTATCGCACTGTTTTCTAGTGTTTTTCGCATATTCCTTCCGCAATCAGCGGTGCTAACGCGAAGTCCATGATCGCACAAGAAGCGCTTTAAAGGTTGGATGATGTCTGGGTCGTCATCGACCAAAAGTACATGACTCATTCTGCTGTCCTATGATTGATCATGAATATAATTAATTACAAGAAGCCATTTAACTGGACTGTTGGCCATCCGTCAACATTAGCTACTTTCCAATAGGTGCTAAAGTTCAAGATTTATTAAAAATATAGCTTGGTCGGGGTTTTTTGATAAAGCATTGGGTATGACTGCTTATTTATCAAGTTATCTTTGCGTCAGAGTGATTCAATCTAGTGCTATTAGACGGTTGGTCTCGCGGCGTTACTTTTGTATCAAACTGTATCAGCTTTTGTTCTTTTTAATGGTGGGTGAAAGTTTTTTTCAGGTAAAAATATTTTATTTAACTTTCTATATAGTGTTATTATGAAGATGATTTATACATTCTTTGACTCAAAAGGAAGTTTTTTCCTTACTAATAAATTCCTCAAAACGAAAAGGTAAGACTTATGAAAACAATCATTTTAAAAATAACTGCTGGCGTTTCAGTTTTAGTGCTGAGTTCTTCTGTCGCAGCAGGTAATTCTTACTACACTAAGCAATTTAAGAAGTTGGATGCCAATAATGATGGAAGTTTAGATATAGTTGAATTTAGAGAGAACTCTAACATGTGGATGGATAAGCGTGTTGCTCAAGGCGATGATTCGTGGGCTGATGAGGCAAAGCGTGTCAGAGTGAATAGAAATCAATTCAACAAAAAGGATATTGACGGTAATCAAGAGGTTTCTTTAAAGGAGTTTGTTGCTGGTCGATAAGTAACGATTAGCAAAAAAAGACCTTGGATGAAAGTAATGACGCTTTCTTCAAGGTCTTTTTTTTTTGCTGGATTCACTGCTTATTGATAGATAACGACAGCCCGTTTATTTATCTGTTGAGATCAAAGGTAAGCATCTATTGTAGTAATATTTCCACTTTCATCATGGACTAGCTCGCACATTTTTACGCAGCGTAAATGAGTTTGTCCATCGGATAGGCTACTGTCATGATAAAATAAATACCACTTGCCTTGGTATTGGGTAATAGAGTGATGGTTAGTCCAGCCAAGAACTGGGTTCAAAATTACACCCTGATATGTGAATGGCCCATAGGGGTTATCACCCGTAGCATAAACGATTTTATGTGTATCACCGGTTGAATAAGAGAAGTAGTATTTGCTTTGGTGCTGGTGCAGCCAAGATGCTTCGAAAAAACGTCTTTCGGTATCCCCAGCTGTTAATAGCTGTCCATTTTCGTCATAGATTAAAATATCTTTGGGTGTTTCAGCCAGTGATAACATGTCTTCCGATAATTTAGCCACGCGAGGCGGGTACGCTGGTTGGTCGTCTGCTGGATAAACGTTTTCGGCGTCAAATGCGCCGTCACGCCAGTTTTGTAATTGACCGCCCCAAATGCCACCCCAGTACATATAAAATGCGCCGTCATGGTCTTCAAACACAGCAGGATCAATACTGTAAGTGCCAGCCATATAGTCTTCTTCAGCTTTAAAAGGGCCGGCGGGCTTGTCGCTGACTGCCACGCCAATACGAAAAATACCTTGGTGATCACGAGCGGGGAAATAAAAGTAGTATTGTCCATTTTTGTAGGCTGCGTCAGGTGCCCAGAGTTGTTTGCTGGCCCATGGAATATCATCAACGACTAATGCAATGCCGTGGTCGGTTGCTTGTCCTGTGTCACTATCCACAGACAGAACATGGTAGTCCCGCATAGCAAACTGATCGCCATCATCATTGGTGCTTGCCTCTGATTCTATGTCATGTGAAGGGTATATATAGATTTTCCCTTCAAACACATGAGCGGAGGGGTCTGCTGTATAGATGTTAGTGACTAAAGCTTGGTCTTTGCCTTGCATTGAAGCAGCTTTGAGTAAATCTTCCTGCTGTTTTTGTTCAGCATCACTGAGTTCAGTGCCCTTGGAACTGGGTTCATGTTCAGAACTGTTAGCCATGAAAACTCCTAAGAATAAATTTGATAATTTTTTTGTTTTGAATGGTGCCTTTAAGTTAGCTTCTGAAGGCCCTAAGGTCCGATTCAATCTCAACTTCCATAGCTTTATTGATTTCATAGAACAGCAGGCTGGCGCAAGCTATTAAGAAGGGTATGGCGGCATAGATGCTAACAGCAAATTTAATGCCTTCAACTGTTTCTGGAGTTTGTGTTGCTAAGCTGGCATCGTAATTATAATTAGCTAAGATACCTGCGACTAATGAGCCGCCTATGGCCAGACCTGATTTTAGGCCAAACAGCATGGCAGAAAAGACGATAGCGGTTGCTCGACGTTTGTTTTTCCATTCAGAGTAATCCGCAACATCGGCAATCATGGCCCATAAAATTGGAATAGTAATACCGTAGAAAAAACCGTGCGCAATTTGAGAGCTAAACATTAAGCTAATCGATTCTGGCGGGTAAAAATAGAAAAACATAATAAATAGCGTTGAGGCAAATAAGGCTGAGTTGAAGACATCTCGCTTGCCGTATTTATCAGCTAATGGCTTAGAAAGGCCAATGCCAACCAGCATGAAAATGATGCCGCAGGCGTTAAAAATACTATTGCCTGAGATCGCCACATCTTTCGGCCAGAGAAATTCTGTTAGACCAGCATTACTTAGTAAATTGTTCAGCCCTGCAATCATGCTGTTAAAGCCGATATCATTTTGGAATTCTGCCAAATGTACTTCGCTGACATAATTTTGAAAATAGTAAATATACATTCCACCTTTGAGTGAAAGTGTGATAAATAAGAAAATCGTCACCGTTAACATGATTATCCATGGCTTACTCTTGAACAAATCGGTTATGTCTTGCATGACAGATGATTGTTGCTCTTCAGTGGTGATTACACGTTCTCTCGTGGTAATGAAGGTGATGATAAAGAAGATAATGCCAATACTAGAGAAAAACATCATTGCGTTTTCAAAGCCAAGCGCTTTGTCGCCACCCCCAAGGATCAGTACTAAAGGCAGTAGTAAAACCTGAATAATAAATTGCGCAATAGTGACCGCTACAAAACGGTATGACGACATACTGTTTCGTTCAGCCATGTTGCCTGTAATCACACCACTGAGTGCCGAGTACGGCAGGTTATTGGCTGAGTAAATAACGACTAATGCGATGTAGGTGACAAAGGCATAAATGACTTTGCCATCTGCACCTAGATCAGGCGTGCTAAAGGCCAAAATAGTTAACGCGCCAAAGGGGATTGATGTCCATAAAATCCAGGGTCGATAGCGTCCCCAGCGAGTACTGGTTCGGTCAGCAATAATGCCCATGACAGGACTGAAAAATGCACCGACCATGCCGCCAGTGAAAATAATTAACGTCGCTTTATCTGTCGGAATTTGATAAACGTCTGTGTAGAAAAACGCAATAAATGTCACGAAGGTTTGAAAAATCAAGTTAGCAGCCAGGTCACCCAAGCTATAGCCTACTTTTTCAATAACAGAAAGTTTTTCAGATCCAGTTTGTATGGTTATATCGTTCATAGGTTTTATTTTTCTCGTGATTGTTGACCAACTTCTATTGATTGGCGAGATGATCAATGGTGATCGGCGAAGTCAGTATTACCGTGGTTAATGTTATGTGCGTTGAATTATTATAATTGAAGCCTATCTTGTTAAAGAAGGTCCCGTTGTGTAGGTAGACTATATTATTGTATCACTCTGTATCAATCCTGATAGTTGTTACATCAAGCCACCTTTTTCAGCGGTTAGAGCGCTTTTTTTTCGCACTCTACTTTCTCTAATTGCTATAATAGACATCGGTAAGCTAAGTCAGTCATTCTGTTTAAAAGTCAAACAGAAACTGGCGTTTTTTTAGCATTAAATGCTTGATGGCATCACTAGGACTTTTTATGCGAAGATCTAATTTATTGTTACTGTTATGTTTTTTGTTTTCTTTTCATGCCTTAGCGGATTCTCCTGTCGAAACAAAGCCCAATGTTTTATTTATTATGATCGATGACTTGCGGGTTGAGTTGGGCGCCTATGGTGCCCAGCATGTGCAGTCACCTCATATTGATGCCTTAGCCAATAGCGGTACACGATTCGATAAAGCCTATGTTAGCGTTCCGGTTTGCGGCGCATCAAGGGCCAGTTTGGCGACGGGCATGCGACCTCTGCCTGATCGTTTTAGAACGTATTACTCATCGGTTGATAAAGAAACACCAGAGGCAGTGACACTTTTTGAGCATTTTAAGAATAACGGTTATTTCACCGAAGGTTATGGCAAGATTTTCCATCAGATGCGTGATACTGAACAGCGCAGCTGGAGTGCTGGAAAAGTATGGAATTGGCGTGAGGTCTCTCGCTATAAAGATTATCAATTAGCAGAAAATATTGCGCAAGTAAAAGCAACCAAAAAAGGGCCGGCGACAGAAATGTTTGATGGCCCAGATAATGCCTATCTTGGTGGCAAGCTTGCCGAAAAAACTATTAAAACAATGACAAAGTTAGCTAAAAAAGATCAGCCTTTCTTTTTAGCCGTGGGCTTTACCAAGCCGCATTTACCGTTTAACGCACCGAAAAAATATTGGGATTTATACGATCCTTCTAAATTTGTTTTACCTTATGATACTGATAACCCAAATCCTAGGGGGAATCTTCCAAAAGGAGCTCCGAGCACGGCTTACCATAACTATGGTGAGCTGAGAAATGGTTACAGTGATACCCCACAGGAAGGCCCAGTCGATAAAGAGTTAGCGCGCCGCCTGATTCACGGTTATCATGCCGCGGTTAGCTATACCGACGCTCAAGTCGGTAAAATATTGGCTAAATTGGATGCACTCGGTTTACGTGATAATACTGTGGTTGTTTTAATGGGTGACCATGGCTATATCTTGGGTGAGCATGGTTTGTGGTGTAAGCACTCTACCTTTGACTTGGCAACCAGAACACCACTCATCATACGCGCGCCAAATATGCCAGCTAAACAAACGGTCGATGGGTTGGTTGAGTTTATTGATATTTTTCCAACTTTAACCGATTTAGCCAATATCCCCACACCTGAACAGGCTGTCGGTATGAGCTTGGTTCAGTTACTGGCTGATGACTCAGTACCGGCAAAACCGGCAGTCTTTACCCGTTACCATGCGGCTGAAGCGATTCGCACAGACCAATATACCTTTACGCAGTGGTTCTGGAATAATAATCAAAAGGGTCCACGGATGTTATACGACAACGTGAATGATCCCAATGAGACGCAAAATCTTGCTGATATGCCGGAGTATAAAGCTGTGGTTAAAGATCTCAGTGGCCAGTTAGCCGATTACATGAAAACTCGCAAATAAAAATTATTTAGTAGGAAGTTACATTCATGAACCGATTGTTAATTTATTTAATTTTTTCTTTTGTATCTGTTGCAGGCCATGCTTCGGATACCGAACAGCCAAATGTTTTATTTATTATGGTTGACGATTTACGCGTTGAGTTGGGCACTTACGGCGCCCAGCATGTTAAATCGCCTCATATTGATCAACTGGCTGCCAGCGGCACTCGCTTTGCTAATGCCTATGTCAGCGTACCGGTCTGCGGTGCCTCGCGTGCCAGTTTATTTACGGGTATGCGGGCCTTACCTGACCGGTTTAAAAATTACTATACATGGGTTGAAGAAGATGCACCTAATGCCAAAACAATTTTTGAGCATTTTAAAAATAATGGTTATCACACTGTTGGTTATGGAAAAATTTTTCATCAAACGCAAGATACTGCGAAAAAAAGCTGGACCTCTGGCCGAGCTTGGATAGCTGATTATGACCAAGATCAAACGCGCAATACCTCATTCCGTAACTACCAGCGCCCAGAGAATATTGCTGAGTATCGTAAGACTAATCGGGGCCCATCAACCGAAATGTACGATGGGCCAGATGATTCTTATTTCGATGGGATGGTGGCGGATAAAACCATGCGTACTATGGCCAAACTAGCAAAGGGCGATCAACCTTTCTTTTTGGCGGTGGGCTTTGTTAAGCCTCATCTACCTTTTAATGCTCCGAAAAAATATTGGGACTTATATGAGCCTGAGCAATTTGTTCTCCCCCTTGCTGAATTACCTAAAGACGCTCCCGACCGCGCTTACCACAAATTTGGTGAGTTGAGAGCATACAGTGATACGCCACCAAAGGGGCCTGTTAGTGAAGAGCAAGCGAGACGATTAGTGCATGGCTATCATGCCGCAGTGTCATACACTGATGCCCAGGTTGGCAAGGTGTTGAATAAGCTTGATGGATTAGGTTTGAGCGAAAATACAATCGTCATTCTGATGGGGGACCATGGTTACAGTTTAGGAGAACACGGTCTCTGGTGTAAACACTCAACATTCGATGTAGCAACGAAAACTCCTCTTATTATTCGTGCACCGAATAAGCCCGCTAATCAAAGGGTAGAAGGTTTAGTCGAATTTATTGACGTATTTCCCACGCTTACTGATTTAGCCGGTATACCCAAGCCAGAACAAGCTGCTGGAATGAGTTTGGCTAAACATATGAGTGATGACAGTTTGCCAGCCAGATCAGCCGTATTTCCGCGTTATCATTCGGCAGAGGCTATCCATACCGATCAATACACCCTGACTCAGTGGTATAACAATAATGGGAAGTTGGGGGCTGAAATGCTCTATGACAATCAAAATGACCCAGATGAAACTCAAAATCTCGCTAAAATGCCCGAATACAAAGATGTACGTAAGTCGCTTGAGCGTCTGCTGAAAAGGCACATGAGTCATCGTAAATAATTGATTCTATTTTAAATAATCGAAAAAGCTTGTTTTTTTCGTCGTAATAGTCTATTTTTTATCCATATTCAGTTAAGAAGGGCCTTTTTTTTACCATTGATTGACAGCGCTGTCATTTCGTCTTGCTCTTTGGATGGAAACAGTTTCAGAATAAAAAATAACCACCAAGGGAAAAAATGTCTATAGCCCTCAGAAAAATAGGTATCTCTTTAACATTTGGTTTTGTAATGATAAATTCTGTCATTGCTGCTGACTGGTATGTATCGCCATCGGGACAAAATTGGTACCCTGGAAATCAGGCTCAGCCATTCGAAACAATCTCAAAAGCGATTCAAGAGGCACAGTCGGGTGACACCATTTACGTAATGGATGGTACATATAGAAATTCAAATTATAATTTTTCAAAAACTCTTGGCGTCAATCCGCCCAATCTAAATAATCAAAACGCAGTCACAATTACTAAATCTGGTCTTACTTTAAAAAATGCGCCAGGACACTCACCGGTCATTGATTTTGATGGGGCAGGTGGCATTAAGCTTAATGGCGGTGTTAATGACACGGTCATTGACGGATTTGAAGTTATTGGGCCTGCTGCCTCAATTGATTATAGTCAGGCAATAGCGAATAGAGACTCAGCATACAATAATGGTGATCCTGATAATGGCACGAACCATAACTATTTTGCGGGTAGAGGTATTTATGGTTTTGGTCCCCATAATAATATTACTGTTCGCAATTGTGTTGTGCATGACACTTCAGGCTCTGGCATTCGCCTTAATGATGCCGATCGTTCAACGATAGAATTTAATCAAGTTTACAATACCACGTGGTGGACACATTCTGCCTCTAGTGCAATTGTATTTGCTGAAACTATTGCTGAGTCGGGAGATAACGGTACCGAAGTAAAAATGATAATGCGTGGTAATGTTGTTCATAACAATTGGAATAGAATTCCATTTTATTCACGATCTAGTGTTCCAAATGGCAATGGCCCTGGTGGTTCTTATGGCACTTATGCTCAAGATACCATTATTGATGGACAAGGGCTTTATGTCACTCGGAGTGACCCTAGTTATGCCGGTACATTCCTCTTTGAAAATAATATTACTTTTAATAATGGTAAAAACGGGATTCACTTTGATCATTCGCATTCAGCGAGAGGCATCATCAGAAATAATACGATTTATCACAACGGCTCAACCAGCCTTGTTCAGAGCGAGCATGCTGAGCCTAACAAAGTGGCTGGTATTAATACACGAAATGTAACCTCAGTTTCTGTCACTAATAACATAGTAGTTACTCGAAATAATCAATACTCAGCTATTGGTATATATGCTACGGA
This sequence comes from Cellvibrionales bacterium UBA1969, assembly GCA_002339085.1. Classification (GTDB taxonomy): domain Bacteria; phylum Pseudomonadota; class Gammaproteobacteria; order Pseudomonadales; family UBA7434; genus UBA7434. The sequence goes on along the minus strand of DDDX01000057.1, from coordinate 31,397 downwards.
CGATTTTCAAAATGATGGTTATACGCTGACTAAAGTTGTAAAGAACAATCTTTTTGTTAACGGCACGCTTACTGGTACTACGCCACTTGACCCAAGCAATATGTTAAATATTGACCCAGAGTTTGTTAATCCCACTACTGATCACGAGACAGCAGACTTTAACTTAGGCGCTAATTCTCCAGCGCGAAATGCCGGTCACTCAGTTTATGTAGCAGAGAAGGATATTAATAATCTGTTACGACCTTCTGGTATTGCTACATCAACTTTTGAAAGTCATGCCAGTGGTTGGGACAATTTTGGCGATGCCACGTTATCTCTTTCTTCTGGGACTGGCATGTCTGGCTCTAAAAGTCTACTCGTACAGAATCGAAGTGCTGCATGGCATGGTGCAAAATTTTCTCTTACCGAGTTATCCCTTGAAGAGGGTCAACAATACAATTTTGTGGTCAATGCAAAATTGGCCTCGGCGGCTTCGGGTACTGTGCAGTTATCCATGAAGGTGGGTGAAGATGGAAACCCTTTTAGTAATTTAACTGATCCAATTCCGGCTGATAATTCCAGTTGGACTGAGTTAAGTGGCTCCTTTACCTATTCTCAAGATGATCCTGTTCAAATCTATGTAAAAGGACCAACGGATTTAGGCGGGTACCATTTGGATAATGCCATTCTCAGTGCACCAGGGTCTGCCCCTGTTAATCTTAGTGACCTTGTAGAGTTGGGTGTCTATGAATACCGTATTCTCTCCGACGCTGATAGCGATACGATTGAAGACTCTCTTGATAATTGCCCTAATAATGCAAATGCTGATCAAGATGATAGCGATCAAGACGGCATAGGTGATGTTTGTGACCCAGATCCTGATGGTGATGGGATTATAAATATTATGTTTAACTTAATACCTATCGATAAGAATGGTGATGGCGTTATCAATAATCAAGATAATGTGTTTGGCCAAGATCAATTAGAAATCTCATCCGATAATAATCTTTACACGGTAACGATTACTGCAACGGACACTGCAAACGCTACGGCTAAGCTTTCTCGTCAGGCAGCTGCAGACGGTACATTATATGGTCTTGGTGTTAGGGCGGCTTCTCAAACTGGCCCCACTGCTGATAGAAAGATTAATGAAGGTGAAACAGTTAGCTTTCAAGTCTCCGATGCTAGTGGGCCGGTGAGTGTCAGTAACTTTTCTTTTGTTACATCCACTCCATTCCCTATGGCTGAAACAGATCTGGCAACATTGTCAATTGGTGTGGTCGATTACGGTGTTAAGGGAGGTCCCTCCGGTTCAGTAATCAGTGGTTCTGGCAACGTTGCCGACGGCGGCACATCTTGGTCTACAGTTTCTTCGCCAAGTTTTTCATTGAGACCTACATTAGGAAGCTTTCGAATGTTGAGTGTATCGTTCAGTATCAATACGAATGTTGCACTAGACTCTGATTCCGATGGGTTTCTTGATTATGTAGACAACTGTCCATTTGTTGCTAACGGGGCGAATGAAGATAACCAGTCAGATATTGATGGTGATCAAATCGGTGACCTGTGTGATATTGATCGAGACGGCGATGGCGTAAATAATGATTCTGATGCTTTCCCTGATAATTCAGCTGAGACCCTCGATACCGATAATGACACCTATGGTGACAACGCAGATAACTGCCCATTTATAAGTAATGCTGATCAGGCGGATATTGATCAGGATAGCGAGGGTAATTCCTGTGACGCTGACGCTGATGGCGATGGCATTCTAAATACCATCGAACTTGCTATTAACTCGAATCCGCTTGATGCCAGTGATGGCGCACAAGCGGCACAAAATCTACTTGACGGTCTCGCAGGTGATGCAGTGACTGTACCTATGGTGGGTAGCTTGGGCTTAATTACTTTAGCCTTATCAATGTTTGGTTTAGGCGTTTTCTCACGAAGAAAGAAATAATTATATCACTTGTTACCTTAAAAACCGCGGCCAAAAGTCGCGGTTTTTTTACCAATTCACATTAGGGTGAATACAGTCACCTTCCCTTAGCAAATTATCTTTTAGTAAAGCTTTATAGCTCAGTAAGAGCGACACACATACCGCTCATCCCACTTGGCCATTACTGGTGCAGATTTAAATACGCTTTCTGCTAAAATCCCGTCTCAATGAGTGATTATCGAGTTGATTAATACTAAATCATTCAATCGTGATTCATGGCCAGTGTCTATGATATGCTGGCCGTATTGCTAATAATTATTCGAGGTCCATTGTTTTATGTCAGATAATAAGCAGTCAGTTGATGAGGCGCGAAAAAACGCCAAGCATGAAGCGGCCATGAAAAAACAAAAAACCAATATCGATTCCAGTATTGCCGCTGCCGATAAAGAGCGAGGTGTCGGCATATTATTAACCGGTAATGGCAAAGGAAAAACCAGTTCAGCATTTGGTATGGTCATCCGCGCCTTAGGTTACGGCTATAAAGTCGGTGTGGTGCAATTTATTAAAGGTGAGCAACTATCGGGTGAAGAGTTATACCTTCGCGACCAATGTCCAGATGTCACTTTCTATCAAATGGGTACTGGCTTTACATGGGATACGCAAGATCGCGGTGGCGATATTGCCGCAGCTAAAAAGACCTGGGAAGTTGCTAGACAATTACTCGCTGATGACTCGGTTCATTTGGTTGTACTTGATGAGTTAACCTATATGCTGTCTTTTGATTATCTCGATGAGCAAAAGGTTCTTGATGCAATTGCTAAACGTCCTGTCAATCAAAGTGTGGTAGTTACCGGTCGTGGCGGCGGCTCATCTTTACAAGCTGTTATGGATACTGTCTCCGAGGTCAAAGAAGTCAAACATGCATTCAATTCCGGTATTATGGCCCGTAAAGGTGTCGACTTTTAATGCCCACCTTGTTGCTATTAATGACGCCGCTGGTATTGTTTTTAGGCTTGTGTGTCGGTCCTGTTGCGATTACCCCGCCTCAAGTGTTGAGTCAGCTGCCTTACTTACTGTCTTCTCAGTCGCCGGCTGAGCCTAATTTAATGAGCAGTTATGCCATTGTCAGAGAGCTACGCTTACCACGGACCTTTCTAGCCTGGTTAGTGGGTAGCGGCTTGGCGTTATCTGGCGCGGCGATGCAAGGGCTATTTCGCAACCCACTGGCAGACCCATCGATTATCGGTGTTACTAGCGGCGCGTCTCTTGGTGCCAGTGTTGCAGTAGTGATTATTGGTCCACAAATCGATGTTTGGCTTGGTCTGTCTGGTTTAGTGGTGGGCGCTTTCATAGGTGGATTGTTGGCAGTTTTGATCGTTTATAGATTGGCGAGCGAAACGCCGCTTTCAGCTAAGACTGGATCATTATTATCAGGGCAGGGCAACTCGGTGGCCACCATGTTATTAGTCGGTATTGCGATCACAGCGCTGGCTGGTGCGGCCAATAGCGCTTTGGCTTTCGTTGCTGATAATGAAACACTGCGGCGTATCAGTCTGTGGAATATGGGTGGTCTTGATGGCGCTAATGATCAACGACTTATATTTGGGGTATTCATTATTTTGCCCGCCATGTTCATCGTCTGGCGTTCGCATAGGTCTTTGGATGCGCTCTTGCTGGGCGAATCTGAAGCCCATTATTTAGGTGTTAACGTTAGTCATCTCAAACGCTTATTAATTGTTATGGTAGCCTTGGCGGTCGCCACCTCGGTTGCACTGGCGGGGGTGATAGGTTTTGTCGGATTAGTGGTGCCGCATTTATTAAGAATGGTGGTTGGTCCAAGTCACCGGCAGTTGATGCTGTGTTCAGCTTTGGCTGGGGGCATTTTGCTGGTTCTGGCCGATGTGTTAGCCCGGTCGCTGGTCTCACCAGCTGAATTACCTGTCGGTGTCGTAACGGCAGTGTTAGGTGCGCCATTCTTCATTTTTTTACTGCGGCAGCGTCGCAGCCATGGCTTGCAGTGAGTATATTATGAGCGATACTGTATTGCGCTTTGAGTCTGTGTCCCTGCATCGTGATGGGCAGTCATTGGTGAAGGATGTCGATTTGCGCTTAGCGGCCGGTCAAATGCTGGCTGTGTTAGGACCAAACGGCGCAGGTAAAACCAGTTTGCTAAATTGCGTTAATAACGTTAGTGATTACAGTGGCAAGATTTTATTGCAGGACCGATCGGTTGCTGGTTTTAGTCCACAGCAGCGGGCAAAAATATTAGCCATGCTGCCTCAGCAGTCAGTGTTGAATTTTCCTTTTTCAGTGAGGGAGGTCATTATGCTTGGCCGTTTTCCTCATAAGACAGGCTTCACGGTTGATACCGCCATCACTGATAAGCTACTCACAATGATGCAATTAACGACTTTAGCTGGTCGCTGTTATACCTCACTGTCAGGCGGTGAGCAGCAGCGGACACAACTTGCTCGAGTGCTGTCACAGCTTATTTTAGATGCTGATATGTCGATAAGTTCTGGCAGTGTACTATTGTTAGATGAGCCAGTTTCGTCACTCGATTTATCGCATCAATCCAGTTTAATGATATTGCTTAAAGAATTTTGTGCTGCTGGCTTGGCGGTCGCTGTCGTGCTTCACGATCTAAATTTAGCGGCGGCTTATGCCGATCAATGCGCTCTTTTAAAAGAGGGTCAATTACTTGTCGCTGGCAGCCCAGATGATGTGATTACGGCTGCGTCAATACGGCATGCATATGGAATTGAAGTTGATATTCTTGCCCACCCTAAGACGGCTAAACCACTTGTGATAAGAGAGTTTTAGCGAGTATGTTAAGACTTGGCGCTATTGCAAAGCATCACGCAAGGAAACGTAATTTTATTGTCCTAAGCGTGTTTTTATCTTTTTTTATTAACGCATTTGCATGGTCCGCACCCATTCGTTTAATAGATGATTTAGGCGTAGAAATTAACTTGGAACAAGCGGCTCAAAGAGTTATTTTATTGGGGCCTAATTTAGTTGAGAGTATTTATGCGATCGATGCGGCTCATACGGTCGTGGCCGTAGCTGATCACTCTGACTACCCACCGCAGGCAAGAACGATACCTCGTGTCGCATCGCACAATACCATCAATTACGAAAAGATTTTAGCCTTGGCTCCCGATTTAGTGGTGGTTTGGGCGTCTGGCTTTGGTGTTGATAAAATACAGAAACTGAGAGATTTAGGCCTTACGGTATTTGCTTCAGAGCCGCAGCGCTTAGCAGATGTAGAGCAATTATTACGAACACTTGGGCAATTAACCGGTCATTCAGTTTCGGCCAATCGAGCTGCTCTTAGCTATGCTAGACGCTTAGACGAATTAACTCAGCGCTACCATCATCAACGACCGGTTAGGGTCTTTTACCAAATATGGCATCGGCCAATGCAAACCTTGAACGATAAACATATCGTCAATGACGTGATCAGCTTATGCGGTGGCGTTAATGTTTTTGCCAAGCAGCGAGAAATCGCACCAAAAGTCACGGTTGAAGCGGTAATTGCTTTAGATCCAGAGCTGATTATTACCGGCGTATCTAATAGCAAAAGGCCGTCTTGGTTTGACGATTGGCAGCTTTGGCCCAGTATTACAGCGGTCAAAAAAAATCAGCTTTTTGTCATCAATGCCGATACTATGGTGCGCCATGCGCCGCGTATTTTGCTCGGCGCAGAGGAACTATGCAGTCATTTAGCCAAGGCTAGAGTGTCTGACGAGGTCAAAGGTGAGTAACTTACCGCCCAAGAAAGATGAACTTGATGACGACAATCGTGGTAATCGTCTATCTGACGATGACGCTCATGTCGGGCAAGTAGCTCCATTATCCGTTCAGCAATCGATAAGCGCACACCCCTATCAGCGGCTAACGCCCGATGTCGTCATTGATGCGGTTGAATCCACACAGCGTTTCTCTGATGCAAGAATCTTGGCGTTGAACAGTTATGAGAATCGTGTTTATCAAGTGGGTATTGAAGAGTCTGAACCGGTGATCGTTAAGTTTTATCGCCCAGAACGTTGGACAGTAGAGCAGATCATAGAGGAGCATGGCTTTACGCAACAGCTCTATGATTTGGATATCCCTGTGGTGCCACCACTGTCGATTAATGACAGCGACACGCCGACCCTTGGCAGCTATCAAGATTTTTATTTTTCAATTTATGTGCGTCAAGGGGGCAGAGCGCCCGAGCTTGATAATCTTGAACATCTTTATCAGTTAGGGCAATTTATTGGTCGCATTCATGCCGTTGGTGCCAGTTATCCGTTTAAGCATCGGGTCGCTTTAAATGTAGCAGATTTTGGTCACAGCAGTGTGGCTTACTTGCTTGAAAAAAACTTTATTCCCGCTGATTTACGAGCTGCTTATCAATCGATTACCGAACAATTACTGGCAGCAATTGATGCATCCTCGCTTGATAACCCACGATTTAATCGCGTAAGTCTGCATGGTGATTGCCATCCAGGCAATGTGTTGTGGCGCAATGATCGGCCGCACTTTGTTGATTTTGACGATGCAATGACCGGCCCTGCTATTCAGGATTTATGGATGCTACTGTCGGGTGATACCCTCAATAAGCAACACCAATTGAGTGAAATTATCGAGGGCTATGAGGCTTTTTACCCGTTTAATTCTGCCGAGTTGAGTCTAATAGAGCCGCTCAGGGCGCTGCGGGTTTTGCATTACAGTGCTTGGTTGGCGCGCCGCTGGGATGATCCAGCGTTCCCCATTAGCTTCCCTTGGTTCAATACTGAGCGCTATTGGTCAGAACATATTCTTGAGCTAAAGGAGCTGGTGTCATCGTTGGCGGAGCCCAGTCTACGTTTACCTGACCCGCTATAATGTAGCCATTCCCAACAATGACCTTAACGGCACGTTTTTTAGGTCAAAAGCCACTTTTGATGACCTTTTACGCTTATTGTTTCTCAATATTCGATCGATATAATAGAATTCTAGATGCAGTTTGATACTTTCTTGGAAAAGAGGCGTATACATCTGTAATGATTTTAAAAAATCTACATATTCGCTTTGAGGCAAATGAAAATGGGCGCACAAGCAGCACAAGTACTGACCGAACAAGAAGAAAAGAATGCTATTGCAGAGGGTATTTTGCAGGGTATTGTCGAGATGCAGCCACGTTTACGTGAGCGAGCTAATCAGGCTAAAGAAGACCGTCGGGTGCCAGATGAGAGTGTTCAAGAGTTACAAGATTTAGGTTTTTTCTTGGCTCTTCAGCCAAAACGTTACGGCGGTTATGAATTGGATCCTCAGCATTTTTTCAAATTTAGCATGGCACTTGCCGAAGGTTGTATGTCCACTTCATGGGCAATGGGTATTGTTGCTGTTCACCCTTTTCAGTTGGCTCTAATGCCTGACCAAGCTCAGCAAGACGTTTGGGCTGATGATATTCATACTCGCGTCAGTTCCTCTTATGCTCCTATGGGCAAGGCTGAGCCAGTAGAAGGTGGGTTTAAATTTAGTGGTCGATGGGGTTGGTCCAGTGGTTCAGGCCACTGCACTTGGGCCTTGTTAGGTGGCATTATACCTGGCGAGGGTTATCGAACTTTCCTAATCCCTAATTCCGATTATGAAATAGTCGATACTTGGCAAGTAATGGGTCTTCAGGGTACTGGCAGTAATGACGTCGTGGTTAAAGAGGTATTTGTCCCTGATCACCGAACTCATAAACAAATGGATGGATTTAATCTGACTAATCCTGGCTATGATGTGAATAAGGCGCCGGTTTATCAAATTCCTTGGGGTCAAGTCTTTGCTCGAACCGTCTGTACCCCAGCGATTGGTTCTTGTAAGGAAGCACTACGTTTGTACAAAGATTTAGTTAAAAATAAAGCCAGTGCAGATCCAACTAAATTAGCTGGTGACGTTGGCACGAATGAACGTATTGCTTTTGCAGCTAACGGTATCGATGAAATGGAATGCATCCTCATGCGTAACTTTGATCGTATGATGGAATGCGTTAATTCAGGCCAAGAAATCCCTATGGACGAGCGCATTATGTATCGCTATCAATCATCGTTGATTATTGAAAAGAGTATCGCTGTAGTCGACCATTTATTTAATGTTGCCGGTGGCGGTTCTGTTTTCTTGGACAGTGACATTCAGCAACGATTCTTGGACATTCATACAGCAAGAGCCCATGTTGCCAATAACCCAACCAGCTTCAGCCGCAATTTGGGGGCTACCCAGTTAGGCCTTGAAAACGGCGATGTGTTCTTATAAAGAAAATTTTTTAAGCAAAAAAAGCCCAATAGTATTTTGGGCTTTTTTTTTGCCTGCTTGATTGTTTATAGTTGGGTATTAGAATATGATTAATTACCCCGCAAGAGTTCAATTGCTTTCATTGCTAGGGCATCGTCGGCAGGATCTTCTGGAATAGGAAAGGTAATTCGTTTGGTCAGACCTTGATAGCGATTGATCATCACTTCAGCAATTTCATCATAAGTGCCTTTCGGTACAAACTCGTGAAGCATTTCATCTGATAAGATATCTTTCATCACTGACCAGTTACCTTCACGGGTCATATCGAGTAATTGCTGCCCTTTTTCTAGCCAGCCAAACAGTTCTAAACTCGGCCAATAAGCAGGAGTAGAGTATAGAAAACCCAATAAGCCACGTTGCTTTTCCCACTCGGCATTGACGGTCGCTTGGTCTTTGCCAGTGGCCGTGAGCGGGCCAAGAATGAGTTTAAAGTCATCGTCATCACCACTGCGCCCGCTACGCGCGAAGCCCTCATTAAGACGAGGAATGCACACCTCGCGAATATAGCGTGGTGGTGTATTAGTTGGGTGAGTAATCATACCGTCTGCTATAGCCCCCACCATTTTGGTCATGTTAGGGCCAACTGCGCCCGCTAAAATAGGGATATCAGGGTGTTCAATAGGGCCGGGGTTAAAAAATGGTTGTAGTTTTGAAAATTGATAATATTCACCTTCAAAGTTGAGTCGCTCACCCGTTTGAAAGGCATTAAAAATCGTCCTTAGCGATTGCATGTACTCGCGGAGGTGAGGAACAGGTGAACCCCAGTGAGCGCTGTAGCGCTTTTCAATATTGCCTTTAACTTGTGTGCCGAGACCAATTTCAAAGCGACCTTTGGAGAGTTGCTGCAAGTCCCATGATGCGACGGCAACCGTCATAGGACTGCGCGGAAAGGCGACTAAGACACTAGTAGACACCACTAAAGATGATGTCGCATTGAGTGCTAAAGCCGCCAATAATAGTCCGTCGTGAACCGCATCGGGTACTTGCAGGCCATTAAAGCCCATTTTTTCAGCACGTTTCGCGTGTTGGCCAATTTCAGCCGGAGACATCGTTTCGGGGGTGGCAGCAAAAACTTCAAACATGAGACGTCCTAAGCAGAGTAAGAGGCGATAATATAAACTATTTATAGGCTTTCATTATAGTAAGTCACTTTATTATAACTATGGCTTACAATGTGTAAAGTGACGTTTACAGCCAACGAAGCGTTAGGGAAGCCATCATCAATAACTGTTAAGTGGTTACGATAATTAAGTAGGTAGGTATGACGAATAAGCAAACACGAAAGGTTGCGTTTATTACTGGCGCTAGTCGAGGCATCGGTGCTGAGTCTGCCGTGGCCTTGGCCAAAGTCGGCTGGGATGTAGCAATAACTGCCAGAACCTTGAATGAGGGTGAGGCACAAAACTATGCCGTTGGCCAGCGAGCGCTGCCCGGCAGTTTAGCGGCAACAGCGCAGGCGGTGAATGAAGTCGGTGCTGAGGCACTTTGCTTAAAAGCAGATATTCTTGATCAGGCATCGGTTGTCTCTGCTGCAGAACAGGCGATGGCCCATTTTGGTCAGATTGATTTACTGTTTAATAACGCGGTGTATCAAGGCGATGGCAATCAACAAAATTTGCTTGAGGTGACTGATCAACAGCTTAAAAATATTTATCAAAGTAATATTTTTACGCCGTTAGCCTTAGTCAAAACTTTACTGCCAAGCATGCTGTCGCTAAGTTCAAGCACAGTGATTAATATGGTCTCATTTACTGCCTTTAATGATCCCCCTGCGCCGGCTAGCGAGGGTGGTTGGGGATTTGCTTATCCGTCGTCAAAAGCGGCCTTCGGTCGAATGGCCGGTTCTCTCCGAGCTGAGCATAAAGACAGCGGTTTAAGAGTTTTTAATTTGGAGCCTGGGACGGTCATCACAGAGGTGATGCGAGAGTTAGGCATTGATGAAAAGGTGTTAAAGGGTTTTAAATCTTGCACGCCGCAAGCGATTGCATCAGTAGTGGCTTGGCTGGCTGACAATGAACCCTTAGAAGACTGGCAGCCCCTTGAGGTTTTACGAGGTCCTGCAATTGCAAAATATTTAGGTGTGTTGTCAACAGCGTCGTTGCTTTAATGAAACTTCTTTATAAGGAATGAACAATGAATAAAGTAATCGTTGAAAAGCATGATGGCTATGCTGTGGTCAGTTTAAATCGGCCCGAAAGCATGAATGCTTTATCGCGTGAGTTGCGCGATGATTTTGTGCAGGTTCTTGAAGATTGCCAAACCGATGAGGCAATACGGGTGCTGATTATCACGGGTAAAGGTAAGGCTTTTTCTGCTGGATTTGATTTAAAAGAGCTGGCAGCTCCGCAGTCGGGCACGGCCGCAGAAACAGCGGATAATATTATCGCGCGGGCCATGGAGGCCTTTGATGGGCCTATCATTGGGGCGATTAATGGCCATGCAATTACTGGTGGTTTTGAATTGGCTCTTGCCTGTGACGTGATTATTGCCTCGGAGCAGGCGCGTTTTGCCGACACCCATGCAAGAGTGGGTATTTTGGCCGGTTGGGGCTTGAGTCAGAGATTGCCTCGCCTAATAGGTTTGTCTCGGGCGAAAGAGCTGTCGTTAACGGGTCGGCCGTTATTCGCCCAAGAAGCCTATGAATGGGGATTGGTTAATCATGTGGTTGCCGCTGACCAGCTGTTGCCTTCTGCCATTGCAATGGCAGAAGAAATGTGTGCTTGCGTGCCGCATATTATGCGTGAATATAAAAAGCTGATTGATGATGGTTTTAGTATGCCATTCAATGAAGCCATGATTTATGAAGAAAAAATTGCTATAGAGTCAGCTAAAAATGCGGCGGCTCACCTTGTGGCGAGTCGGCGAGAAGCGGTAATTAAAAAGGGCCGCAGTGAAAAGAGCTGATAGCAAATAAGTTCATGCCTGCTGTTTCAAACGGTGTTTATTGCCGCATTTGAGGCAGTGTCACGTGGTATGATTGAGCTGTCTTCAGGTATCTGAGCAGGGTGTTAAAGGTACCAACAAAATTCAATTGTTTTATAGAGAATAATCGAGGAGATCTCGCGATGACAGTCAAAGTCGCAATTATTGGTTCGGGCAATATTGGTACCGACCTCATGATTAAAATTATTCGTAGCTCCGACCATTTGGAAATGGCGGGGATGGTGGGCATTGATCCTGATTCTGATGGCCTCGCGCGCGCCCAACGAATGGGGATACCGACCACCCATGAAGGGATTGAAGGCCTGGTTAAAATGGATAATTTTGCAGACATACGTATTTGCTTTGACGCCACCTCTGCCTATGCCCACAAGCACCACAATGAGATCCTTCAACAGCACGGTAAGCAGGTGGTCGATCTGACGCCAGCGGCAATTGGCCCTTATACGATTCCTGTGGTTAATTTAGAAGAGCATTTAGATCAGCCTAATGTCAATATGGTGACTTGTGGTGGGCAGGCGACGATTCCAATGGTCGCGGCAGTGAGTCGTGTCGCTGAAGTGCATTACGCAGAAATTGTATCTTCCGTTTCATCGCGCTCTGCAGGCCCCGGTACTCGTGCCAATATCGATGAGTTTACCCAAACCACTTCTCGCGGTATTGAAGTGGTTGGTGGGGCTAAGAAAGGCAAGGCGATTATTATTTTAAATCCTGCTGAGCCGCCTATGATTATGCGCAACACTGTCTTTACTTTGTCGGCACCGGTTGATGAGCAAAAAATCATTGATTCAGTTAATGAAATGGTGACAGGTGTTAAAACCTATGTGCCGGGTTATAGTTTAAAGCAAGAGGTTCAGTTTGAGCATTTTGATGAATCGTCACCGCTGCATATTCCTGGTCATGGTGATTTTGTCGGGATTAAATCATCGATCTTTTTAGAAGTTGAAGGTGCGGCCCATTATTTGCCGTCGTATGCCGGCAACTTGGATATTATGACTTCGGCGGCGCTAGGAACTGCTGAGCGATTGGCGCAATTAAAATATGCGGTTGCGGCATAACACGCAGAGGGTATAAATGATGAGTATTGATCCAAGCAAAGATAAAGTCTACATTCAAGATGTCAGTTTGCGTGACGGCATGCACGCTATCCGACATATGTATTCGATTGATCACGTCAAGGCGATTGCTAAGGCACTTGATAATGCGAAAGTCGACGCCATTGAAGTCGCTCACGGCGATGGTTTGTCTGGCACCAGTTTTAATTATGGCTTTGGCGCGCATACGGATAAAGAGTGGATAGCCGCTGTTGCTGAAGAATTGACACATGCCAAGTTAACCACCTTGATTTTGCCCGGCATTGCGGTTAAAGGAGATTTGCAATGGGCTTGGGATATGGGCGTCCGCTCGGTGAGAGTTGCTACCCATTGCACCGAGGCCGATGTGTCTAAACAGCATATTGAATTTGCTCGCGAGCTGGGTATGGACACGATTGGTTTTTTGATGATGTCGCATATGCAAACGCCGCAAGGCTTGGCCGAGCAAGCGAAGTTAATGGAGTCTTACGGTGCTGAATGCGTCTATGTTGTCGATTCGGGCGGCGCGCTCAACATGCAAGATGTGGCTGATCGATTTAAGGCCTTTGGCGATACCTTAGACCCCAAGACTGAACGCGGTATTCACGCGCATCATAACTTAGCTTTGGGCGTGGCGAATTCTATTGTCGCTGTTCAAAATGGTGCTAATCGCGTTGATGCCTCGCTTGCAGGCATGGGAGCGGGGGCGGGTAATGCGCCTTTGGAAGTCTTCATTGCTGCCATTGAACGCATGGGTTGGAATCATGGAGCTGATCTTTATGCGCTAATGGATGCGGCGGATGACCTAGTTAGGCCTTTGCAAGATCGACCGGTTAGGGTTGATCGAGAAACCCTGTCACTGGGCTATGCGGGGGTGTATTCCAGTTTTCTGCGCCATGCTGAAAAAGCGTCTGAGACCTATGGCTTAGAAACGCGAGATATTTTGGTTGAGCTGGGCCGGCGTAAAATGGTGGGTGGTCAAGAGGACATGATCGTCGATGTTGCGCTTGATATGCTAAAAGCCAAAGATTTAAATATGAGTATCGAAGACTACGCGGCTTCAATTGATAAGCGTGATCACAGTATTGCCTCTGAAGGTTAATCATAAAAATAGTGAGTGAGTTGTTGTATGTCAGATTTTGATTTTGAGTCGACCAGTCGACTGTTAGCGACCGAGCAAGGCAGTATTCATTACCACGAGGCGGGCAAGGGACCTGCGTTATTGATGATCCATGGTTCTGGGCCGGGTGTCAGTGGTTGGGCTAACTTTGAAGGCAATTTACCCTTTTTTGCTAAGCATTTTCGTTGTTTGATCATTGATTTGCCCGGCTATGGTGGGAGTGATCCAGTAGAGGGAAACCCGGTAATGGAATGCGTCAGTGCCTGTATTCGATTACTCGATGGCTTGGGTATTGATAAAGCGCATATTATTGGCAATTCCTTAGGTGGTATTGTTGGCGGTTATTTAGCGGCACAACACAGTGATCGCGTTCATCGCTATGTCACTATAGGTGGTTTGGGGATGAATTTGTTTTCTCCCTTTCCCTGTGAGGGACTAAATCTACTAACTAATTTTGTTGAAGACCCCACTCGCGAAAAAATTATTGCCTGGTTACGGTCGATGGTGTTTGACCAGTCTATGGTAACCGAAGAGTTAATTAATACCCGCATGGAAAGAGCGTTAGAGGCAAAAACATTAGCCACCAGTCGCATGATGTATTCGAGAGAAACACAAAAAGCTATGGCCGCAGCTTTTCGAGGGCCTGACGCTACCGCTAGAATCGCACATTTAGGTTCTATCACAGTCCCCACATTGGTCACTTGGGGTCGTGATGATCGTGTCACACCCGTCGATATGGCTTTACTGCCGATGCGTCTTATTCCTAATGCTGAATTGCATATTTTTCCTAATTGCGGTCATTGGGCGATGATAGAACGTAAACAAGAATTTGAAAGTGTGACATTAGCTTTTTTACAGCGATAAACCTCGATGCCAGATAATAACAGCTCCAATAGTGTCGCTGTCTCAATGAGTGCGACAGTGAATCAGGCTGAGGCTGATAGTTCATTTGAGCAACGTAAAGCCAGCCAGAAGCTTTCTTCACTGCGCTATCTAATTGCTTATTTAACACCCTATAAAATCTATTGCTTGGGTGCTTTGCTTGCCTTAATCGTGACATCTGGAATAAGCCTATTGATGGGGCAGGGCCTTAAGTTTGTGATTGACGCAGGCTTTGGTGAAAATTCGCTTGAACTTCTTAATCAGTCATTAGTCATTTTAGTCGTGTTAGCGATAGTGATGGCGGTGGGCACGTTTACCCGTTTTTATTTAGTGTCATGGCTGGGTGAGCGGGTCAGTGCTGATATTCGTACCGAAGTATTCAATCATTTAACCCGTCTCCATCCTAGTTACTTCGAAACCAATCGTAGCGGTGAAATTACTTCGCGATTAACCACTGACACGACTTTATTGCAGACCATTATTGGTAGCTCAGTCTCGATGGCATTAAGAAGTGCGCTAACGACGTTGGGCGGCTTGGTTATGTTGTTTGTGACTAATGCCTTATTAGTTTTTAAAGTGATATGGGTCGTTCCCCTAGTTATTTTGCCCATGAGTTTATTTGGTAAGCGGGTGAAGAAATTATCGCGCGACAGTCAAGATTCAATTGCTGATGTAGGTAGTTATGCTGGTGAGATTATTCAAAATATAAAAACCGTTCAAAGCTATACCCAAGAGCAGCAAGAAACAGTGGCGTTTTCGGGACAGGTAGAACGCGCATTTATGTTCGCTAGGAGACGCATTAAGCATCGTGCATTTTTAATCGCATCCGTCATTATGATGGTTTTTTTAGCGTTGGCAGTGATGCTCTGGTTTGGTGGCCGAGACGTCATTGACGGATTGATGACTGCCGGTGAGTTAGCGGCTTTTATATTTTATGCCATGTTAGTGGCGATGGGGGTGGCAACCATTTCAGAGGTTTTTTCTGATTTGTTGCGGGCAGCGGGCGCTACTGAACGCTTAATTGAGATTTTGGCGGTTGATAGTCTGATCGAACAGCAGGGTGATCATAATATTGCAGGCCCATTGAAAGCTGAGTTGGCGTTTAACAAAGTAAACTTCTATTACCCCTCAAGGCCCAAACAGCCGGCTTTAGTTGATTTTTCATTACAATTATCTGAAGGTAAAGTGATTGCTTTAGTGGGTCCCTCTGGCGCGGGTAAATCAACAGTTTTTGAATTGCTTCAGCGGTTTTACGATCCTCAGGATGGGGAGGTGCTGTTGGATGGTGCCAATATTAGCCGATTAGATCCTCAAGTTCTGCGGCAACAGATGGCCGTGGTGTCTCAGCAACCTGTTTTGTTTACTAATGATGTGGCCAGTAATATTCGCTATGGCAAGCCAGAAGCGAGTGACGACGAGCTTATAGCTGCGGCAAAAGCCGCATATGCGCATGAGTTTATTACCCGTTTACCCCAGGGTTATCAGAGTTTTTTAGGTGAGCAAGGGGTTCGTCTCTCAGGTGGACAAAAGCAACGCATCGCGATAGCGCGAGCAGTGCTAAAAAATCCTCGCATATTGATGCTAGATGAAGCTACCAGCGCGCTTGATACAGAAAGCGAATACCATGTTCAGCAAGCGTTAACCGCTTTAATGCAAGGTCGTACTACGGTGATTATCGCCCATCGATTATCAACCATTTTACATGCGGACAGTATTGCCGTGATGGATCAGGGGCGTTTAGTTGCACAAGGTGATCATGCCAGTCTATTGAAAAGTTCGCCGCTGTATGCAAAGCTTGCTCAACATCAGTTTTCTGAAGAATAATTGACCCTCTATAGCTTTGGGTGATTAATGGATACGCTCTACTGGCATGACTATGAAACCTGGGGGGTGAACCCCGCAAACGATAGACCATCACAATTCGCTGGTGTACGAACCGATATGGATTTTAATATTATCGACTCACCTCTAAATATTCTCTGTCGACCCAGTTTAGATATTATTCCTCATGCTAAAGCCTGCATGGTGACTGGCATGACACCTCAACAGGTTGAGCAGCAAGGGGTTAGCGAGCGTGAGTTTTTCGCGGCTATTCATCATGAACTGGCACAGCCTAATACCTGTGGGGTTGGCTATAACAGTGTCCGTTTTGATGATGAAGTGACGCGTTACGGTTTATACCGAAATTTTTATGATCCCTATGCGCGCGAATGGGAACACAATAATTCTCGATGGGATATTATTGATATGGTGCGCTTGTGTTATGCCTTGCGGCCTGATGGTATTCAATGGCCACGCCGCGACGATGGCGCGGTCTCATTTCGTCTTGAAGACTTAACGGTTGCGAATGGCCTTGAGCATCAGTCTGCCCATGACGCTTTGTCTGATGTCTATGCAACGATAGCGGTCGCCAAGCTGATCAAGCAAAAACAGCCAGAGCTGTATCAACATATTTTCGAGTTAAGGAAGAAGCCTAAGGTTTCAAGTCTGCTTGCCTTGGGTTCAACTAAGCCAATCTTGCATATCTCCTCGCGTTTTGGTCCCGAAACTAAGGCCGCTTCATTAGTGTTGCCGGTGGCGCAAAGCCTAAAAAATAAAAATGAAATTATCTGTCTGGATCTTCGTCACAAGCCAGACCCTGTGTTGGGTTTACCGGTTGAAAAACTGTCCTCGTTATTGTTTACTCGCTCAGAAGATTTGCCTGAAGGTATTGAGCGCATTCCAATAAAATCGATTCATATTAATAAATGTCCTGTCGTGTTAACCGCTAAACTGCTGACCCCAGCCGTTGCAAGCAGGCTTAATATAGATCTTGACGTGTGTGAGCAGCACCGACAACGCTACTTGGCCAGCACTCATTTGGCTGATAAATTACAACAAGTCATCGCTGTAACAGGCTTTGATAATAGTGGTAAAGATGCAGAGGCCTTATTGTATGACGGCTTTATTCCTAATAACGATAAGCGGCTAATGGCATCGGTTGTATCAGCTGATGCCCAGGCACTGTCCGAGAAAGTTTTTCCCTTTCAAGATGCTCGTTTAGTCGAGATGCTGCTTCGATACCGTGCGCGTAATTTTCCTGACAGCCTATCGTCAGATGAGCAGCAGGAGTGGTTTGAATTTTGTCGCGACAAATGTTTTTCTGGTGAGGACAGCCGATTAGAAAGCGAGTTAGAAAATATTCAGAATTTGAAGGGTTCTAATTCAGAGCAATTAGCATTGCTCGATCAGTTAAGGCAATACCTAGAAGATAAGCGTCAGCTTTTAATGCAGTAGGTGTTCTTACCTGTTAATTTCAATTGCTAAGCGATGCCCATGCTGGTTGAGCCATTGCTCCGCATGCTTTCTTTGCGGAAAAGTTTTTTCAACGGTTGCCCAAAATCGCTTTGAATGATTGGCATGGGCTAAATGGCAGACTTCGTGGGCGATAATATAGTCGACGACGAATAAGGGCGCTATGATAATGAGCGGATTATATTGTATATTTCCTTCGCTGGTGCAATGCCCCCATTTACTTTTAGTGCGACGATAACTGATTTTATTTAGTTTGTCTTTTAAGCCTAATTGATTGGCTAAGCTGTTGGTCCTTTTTGACATGTAGTGTTGAGCTTGTTTTTTTAGCCACGCTAAGAAAATGACTGTGCTCTTTTCCTCGATTTCATCACTGCTCAATGACATAGAGGTATTAAACTGAATGTCAATAACATCATCATTGAGGGTAATGGATGATCGCTTGCAATTGCTGTTTGGGTTGATAGTCAGGAGTAGCGGCTTTCCTAACACGGGTATAATGGATTGATCGCAAATGCGATAAATGTCGCTTAGTTGCAGTTTCTGAATATTGACTTGATGATGAATCCAATCTGCCTTGCTATGAATAAAGGTTTTAATCCACTTAAGAGGCGCTTTTAAAGGCGCTCTCACTTCTACAGTCGCTCGCTTTACGCTGATCGACAGAGTTTTTCTTTTGCTTCGTATAAGCTGGTAGTGAATCCCAGTAGTTGTGGGTTCAGGGGCTGTGGGTTCAGTTACAGTGCTAGGATTGATCGGCTTTAGGGTAGAGTCAGAAAAATCCAATATCATTTGTTTTAATGGCTCGACTGGGTGAGATTTAGTCACTTTCTTAGTTCTCTTGATCGGGGAATTTATGAACGCCAAGATCGATGCTCTCGACACGATTACCGAGCACTATAATATAGCCTTGGTAGCGTTCCTCTCCGGTTGATGTAAATTCAAACTGATAGTTCCTCCACCAGTGTAAGCGTTTATCTGCACCACGTTTAAACCAAACTCGGTATAGACCAACACTTTGGTCTAGCAGTTGTACTTGCATCAGTTGGCAGTGCTTTCTTACCGCTTGCAAGGTGAGTTCTCGAACTTTTAGTTCAGAGAAAAAGTACCGACCCAGCAGTAATCCTAGCGATAAAAAAATAATATGGTAGATGCTTAGGCTCATAGTTTAACTTTGTGACTGTATTCGATTCTAAATTACTGAGCATAACTTTTATTAATGATCATTTTAGATTATTTTGAGTCAGTTTAGCTCAATTTGGCTCAGTTTAGCTAGTTTGTATTGTAGACCCTGAATGGGAACATTTGTGTTCACTAGCAATATATTACGCAATAAAAACCAAAAAAAGTATTTTCCTTGTTAGGAATCGATTATATTAAAGAATCTACTTTTATCAATGCTAAAGGTGCTTTCTCGATGACAGATCCTGTGTTAATTAATCTTGATCAAGGCGTGTTAACAGTGACATTTAACCGACCAGAAAAAAAGAACGCTATGACTAACGGTATCTATGATCAAATCAATGAAGCCATTTCTCGAGCTGAACATGAGGCTCAAATAAAGGTTGTTGTGTTGACAGGGGCGGGTGATTTTTTTAGTGCAGGCAATGATATTGCTGATTTTATGACTCAGCCGCCTGAAGGTGAGACGTCTCCTGTGGTGAAATTATTACTGCGTTTAGCCAATACTGACATACCTATAGTAGCAGCTGTGAATGGTCCCGCTATTGGCATAGGGACGACTATTTTGTTGCATTGCGATAAGGTCTATGCCGTTGATAGCGCTTTCTTCTCAACTCCTTTTGTGAGTCTTGGTGTCGTCCCAGAAGCGGGCTCATCTCTATTAATGCCCAAGTATTTAGGTTATCAAATGGCTGCTCGCTTACTAATTTTCGCTGAAAGAATTACTGCCGAAGAAGCAAAGGATTGCGGTTTGATCGGTCATCTCTGTGCTGTAGATCAATTAACAGAGGTGGTCGCCGAAGAGGCGAGGCGAATTGCTAAACTCCCCAAAAAGACTATTCGTCAGGCTAAACGGCTGATGCGTCGCAACGAAGAAACGCTGACTGAACGAATTGCATATGAAATGGAGCAGTTTGGTGAGGCCTTGCGTTCAGCTGAATCAAAAGAAGCGATGGCTGCTTTTATTGAGAAGCGCTCGCCCAATTTTGCTCAGTTTGACACTGAAGCTTAGGCTTGTTTGGGGCAAAAATAGGTTGATACCGTTAAAAGGTGGATGAGTGACAAGAAAAATACTCGACTTAAATTCCGATAATGTTGAAAGTGGCGCCATGGCACTGCTGACGGCTGCAGAGCGACTTTTTGCTGCTCAGGGTTTAGAAGCAGTTTCAACGCGAATGATAGCGAAAGAAGCGGGCCATAAAAATCACTCGGCATTACAGTACCATTTTGGAAGCCGAGACGGGCTAATTGAAGCGATCCTTAATTACCGAATTACACCCATTAATCAAGAGCGGCTTCGGCGCCTTGACCTTCTTCAGCATCGCGGTGAAGTAGTAACGGTGAGAAAGCTAACCGAAGTCTTTGTTCGACCTTTTGCTGAAGAGTTATTGAAGCCTGCTGAAGACAGTATTTATGTTTCTACTCTGGCTCAGTTATATGCTTATCAGCCCGGTCGCGAATTATTTCAAAAGAATCGAGATAGAAATCGCGCTATGTTTGAAATCACCAGCTTGATGATTAAGTCACTCAAGCCGTTACCGCTTCCCGTTATTCATCTTCGCTTGCAATTAATGGGTCGCCAAACAATGACAGCTATTGCTGAGTGGGATGAGGCTAGACGTATTAATGCGATCGAGCTTGATGCAGAATCACTTAAATGGCGGACCGAAAATTTAATTGATTTTATTGTCGGAGGCTTAATGGCGAAGCAAAGTGGTTAATTTTTTATTATTACGAGGTGTATTTTTTGAAAGTTGCGTTATTGTTAACAGGTAATGAATTGATGACGGGTGATACCGTTGATTCAAATTCTTCGAGGATAGCCCAGTCATTGGCTTTGCAAGGTTTTGATGTGGCCCATAAAGTCACCGTGGGCGATGACCTTGGCTTAATTGTTCGGGAGTTGCAAAATCTTACTGATCGATACGAGATTGTGATCGTCAACGGTGGTTTAGGCCCAACCGTTGACGATTTGACCGCTGAGGCGCTATCTATTTTAAGTGGCCAAGCACTAGCTGAAAATGCAGAGGCTTTAGTTCATGTCAAGAGCTGGTGTGAGGCGCGAGGCGTTGATGCTAACGCTGCAAACTTAAAGCAAACTATGTTGCCAGCTGATTCCGCTGTGTTAGCCAATCCGGTTGGCAGTGCGGTGGGTATACAGCTTTTTTTTAACGAGTCTTTATTGCTCTGTACGCCGGGTGTTCCCTCTGAGTTGACGGCGATGCTTGATGGTTCCATCACGGAGGCGCTTAAACGCATGTTTCCATTCGCTAAGGCTCGTTTAGTTAGACGCTTAAAGCTATTTGGTATGGGTGAATCTTCATTGCAGCAATTGCTAGCAGATCATTGTCCTGATTGGCCCAAAGAAGTAACGGTTGGCTTTCGCGCAGGTGCACCTTTGTTAGAGCTTAAGCTAGAAATAGATAGTATCGAGCATTTACATTTACGTGACGACTGTGAAGCCCAGTTGCAGAGTATCATTGGTGAATTTATTGTTGGCGAGAATGATGATAGCTTAGCGTCTGTGGTGGTTGACTTACTTCAACAGCGCCAGCAGCAAATAACGGTTGCTGAATCCTGCACTGGCGGTATGATTGCCTCTCAGATCACCGGCATTAGCGGTGTTTCATCAGTATTTGAAGCGGGTTTTGTGACTTATTCTAATACGATTAAGCAGCAACTTTTAGGCGTTGATAGTGACTTGATTCAGCAGTATGGTTCTGTCAGTGAGGACGTTGTGCGAGCTATGGCTTTGGGTGCCCTTGATTCAGCATCAGCAGATTGTGTTATCTCTGTATCGGGTATAGCCGGACCCAATGGTGGAACTGCAGAAAAGCCAGTCGGAACAGTTTGGATCGCATGGGGAAGTAGAAATAATTTGCAGGCTAAGCGTTTTAATTATCCTGTTGGAAGGCAGTTTTTTCAAACAATGATAAGCGCCTTGGCATTAGATTTAGTCCGTCGTTTTTTATTAGGTTCTACGTCGCTACCTGATTATTTTCAGCGGAAACTTCGATAGTATTTGTCGGTTCAATAAGGCTATATTATGAATGACAATATGCTAGACAATATCTACGAGCAGACCAGTAAAATTGCCTGGCGTGAGCTGGCTAGATTTTTTGCTGGAGGAAAGGTCTTGCTTGTCGATAACAGCCTTAACTTAGTGGAAGTGGCCGCAGCCGTATCATCAGATAGTACTAAAGTTGTTTCTCAGTGGGTGGGTGCCAATCAATTAGCTGCTGTTAGTGATGAGCAGGCGCTTGATTGGCATCAAAAAGATGAGCACCTTTGGGCAGTGGTAACGGCTCCTTGGGTACTAGTTCAGCTGATTAAAAAGCAGTAGATAAAAAAAAGACGTCCAATGGACGTCTTTATAAGAGGTTATTTTTGACCTGGAGTTGTAGCAGTCAAAGACTGTTACAAGAATGATCATAGTTCTTCCACGGTTAAGCGCCACTTTTTTAAGATTAAATGCGAATTAATTACCTATATTATATCATTAAACGGTCATAAATCACACTTTTGATTATTTTTCCTTCAGCCATTTTTTTTATTCATTAATAACCGATAGGTGTTGACTACCCTGATTAGTACAAGCTTGTTAATTGTCATATTGCTTTTTAAGCTCAGAGGTTGGTTTAATAAGGTGAAATATTGAGAACTATTTATTCTTATGATTCTATTTCGCTACCTATGTAGACAAATTTTTCAGACCAGCGCTGCGGTGACGTTGGTTCTTTTATCCATAGTCACTAGCGGGCGTTTAGCAAAATACCTGTCTCAGTCCAGTACCGGCGACCTCTCATCAGAAATTGTTTTTTGGGTTATTTTTTATCGTATCCCTGATTTTTTACCATTGGTTATACCTTTAGGTTTTTTTATCGGCGTATTGCTGGCTTTGGGTCGCTTATATACTGATAGTGAAATGGTAGTTATTAACGCCTGCGGTGTCAGTAAAAAGCGTTTAGTAGGCATTACCTTATTTCCCGCTGTGGTAGTCAGTGTTTTTGTGGCGTATCTCACGTTAATTGCTGCTCCAAGCAGTCTCAATCGATTGCAGGTTTTACTTGAAGAGTCAAACAATAACGATGCCTTTTCTTTTGTTCGGCCTGGTAAATTTCAGCAGGCTGATAATACTCAAAGCGTGAGCTATGTCGAGGCGTATGATCAGCAGAATAAGACAATTAGTGATGTATTGTTAGTTGATTATAATGATGAGGGCGGTGTTCTTATAATCCGGGCGGAATCAGCGCGCCTGACTGATAGTGATGTATTGGTGCCTCGTTATTTGAATTTATTAAATGGCAGTATTTATGACGGTTTTATCGGCCAAGCAGATTATCGTATTGCCAATTTTTCTCAATTCTCTCAGAGTTTGACGATTGTTAGGCCTAAAGAGCAGCTGCAGTTAGAAGTTGACGCTAAGTCGACGTTTGCATTATTTAATTCAGACTCAAATGCCGATATTGCAGCTTTGCATTGGCGCTTCTCTTTACCAGTTGTTGTGTTAGTGGTTGCTGTGATGGCGTTGGCATTAAGCAAAACTGATAATAGGAGTGGCCGTTATCTTAAATTATTGCCTGCTATTTTAATGTATTTGATTTATATAATTTCTATTACGACAGTTAGAACGCAGGTTGAATATGGCTCCCAGCCAGCAATAGCAATTTGGGTGCTGCACACCCTGTTTCTCAGTTTGGCTTTTAGTATTCTGCTGAAGGATGACATACTAAGAGCGTTTGCTATGTCGAGGTTGCGCGCAAAGGCAAATGCACTGTGAATAAGTTGAGCGCTTACATTAGCGGTAAAGTATTCGCTGCTTTTTTCATTGTTCTACTTTTAATATTAAGTTTGGATGTGCTTTCTGCATTAATCGATCAGTTAGGTGATTTGCGCAATGACTATAACCTACGGCAAGCGTTTATTTATATTGGCTTAACTATTCCCGGTAGAGTCAATGAGTTCATTCCTTTGGCTACTTTAATTGGCTGTTTGGTGGCCATGGGTATGTTGTCTAGCAGCAGTGAAATTATGATAATGCGTGCCAGCGGCGTCTCGTTATTTCAATTGATGCGTTTAGTTTTTAAGCCGACTTTGTGGCTAATTATTTTATCTATTGTCATAGCTGAATTTATTTCGCCGGTTACGGACCAATGGGCAACTAGCCACAAAGATTTGCAATTGTCAGGTCGTGATCAGTCATTAGTTTTACAAAGTGGCCTCTGGCATCGAGAGGCCGATAATTTCATGCATTTCAATGTCGTTCAGCCCGGTGGAGTGCTATACGGTGTCACGCTTTTCAAGTTTGATCATTCAGGTAAGCTGACACAGACATTAATCGCTGATCGAGCGAGTTTTCAGAACAGTAATTGGTTGCTAGAAAATGTGAAGGTCACTTCCTTTAGCGATGATAAAATTATACAAGATCAATTCACAACGCAGCTGTGGGAAACACAGTTAACCCCTAAGATGCTGTCTTATCTGTCTCTGGATGCCTCAGAGCTGTCACCGACGGGATTATTTGAATATATTGCTTTTTTAGAGCAGCAAGGATTAGATACTAAGGCATATGAATTAGCTTTTTGGCAAAAGTGTTTACACCCCTTGGCAATTATGAGTCTGGTATTGGTTGCCTTGTCCTTTATTTTTGGCCCCCTTCGATCATCGACAATGGGCTATCGAATATTTATTGGTGTCGTAGTCGGTATAAGCTTTCAGTTTGCACAGAATTTATTAGGCCCTAGCAGTTTAATTTATGGTTTCTCGCCATTCTATGCTGTGCTTAGTCCCATTATTATTATATCAGCCCTTGGGCTTATCTTGCTCTATAGAGTCAGGTAGTTCTTGACTGCTAGCAGGCTTCACTCTTATTTTATGCGGGTAGATTTAATCGCTTAAGCGAATCACTTTGGTTTTTGATGCACGGTCATGCCATGATTGCTGTGTGTTCTTTCTTAGTAGGATAAGATACCCTGCGCCTAATAAAGCGAATGAAAAAAAGGCAATGATGATTCTAATCAAGCATTGTGATATTGAGATAGCTCCATGATTGTTTGTTACGATTTTTATTTTCCATACTAGCATGCCTAAAGTCTGGCCAGTATTGTGCCAAAAGTAAATGAAGAATCCGCAGTAGACTGACCCGAGTACGGGAAATATTGGCCAACCTAATTCAGTAGGCTTAAGATCATGAAGCACGTCATCGGTATTAATCGCTGTAGATTGAGTAAAGTCACCGGTAAGGTTTACCGCGATAACGGTGTACACTGCACTGGTGCACATTAATATAGCCATTAATAAAAATGCGTCGTAAAGCATGGCCATGAGTCGGCGGCCAAGAGGGGCTGAGATAGGGTCTGTATTTTTTTCGTCACAAGACATAGTTTAACGAGCTGAGTATCCGGTAAATTGATCAGGTAATATGAGAGATAACTTCTTACAATTCTTTTCCAAATTGCAATTTTATTTTTTCACCAGATAATTTTACAGAATAATCCCAGAGTTTGTCTTGATTGGTCTTAAATGTGGGATTATTTAATTCAATTGGTTTGGTTTTGCTGAGATTGTTAAGAAAATTATTGTTAATGTTGCTCTGTTTAAACCAGTTTTTTAGGCTTAACTTCAGCAAGAGGCCCAATGCAGCGGTGCCGGTCTTGTAATCGCTGTCTTTACTGTCGCCGTGAGGATAGATGAGTAGCTCGGTGTCCGAGCTGACAAATTCACCTGTTGCTAGAACAGCATTGATGGTTGAAGTTTGCTTATGGCTTAATCGTGATTGTGATTTCTTTTGCTCGATTGCGTTGTTTTTTCTTTGGGGCGTAAAAAACGCCAGATAGTTTGTATGGTCTGAAATACCACTGTCTTTGAAGGTTTTCTCGCTCGCTGTGGTAGTTCTCTCAAGAGCTTCAGTAAAAGGATTCTGATGACCACTCAGTGTGTTATTGTTTTCCGCGTAGGAAAATCCGTTGGCTAAAAGTAGCAAAACAGCTAACCGAGCCATATTGATTAGGCGTGGGAATCTCATTCTGTGTATTAAGCTGTCATTGATCAATGTGACTTCCTTTAAGTAAGCCTTACTAAGCGAATAACTGCTCGATAAAGCGCCTAATTAATGGTTGTTTTTTGTGACTATCCTTTTCGTTCAGCCGCCGCCCAAAAAACAACGGCTTTGGCAAGCGCAAGTCTGTGTCTTAAAGTGTAGTATAAATACCAGAACGGTTGGTTATTAACCAGTTTTTATTTTTTTAAACAAGTTATAAGGCTAAATTATTGATAAATATAACTTTATTATTTTAGTGAACTATATTTTCACTTATAATTTACGACGTGAGAGCTTTTTTCACAGCTTTTTTATAATGATGTGAATCTGAGCACAATTTTTTTATTTGATTGGAAAGCATTTATGCATATTTTGTTGATTGAAGATGACCTCAGTGTAGCTAATTTTGTTGAGAAGGGATTTATCGATAAAGGCCATATAGTTACTCTTGCTGCCACGGGTGTTGATGGTTTGGGCTTAGCTAAAGATGAAGATTATGATGCCATTATTGTCGATCGAATGTTGCCTGAGCTTGATGGCTTGAGCATCATCGAGGCGCTGAGAAATGAAAAGGATAATACGCCTATATTGGTTTTAAGTGCGCTGGGAGAAGTCAATGATCGTATCGATGGCTTAAAAGTCGGCGCGGATGATTATTTGTCAAAGCCATTTGACTTTGAAGAGCTTTATACACGTATTGAAGTGCTAGTGAGACGTCGTGATATTGATACCCCCATCACGAGGTTAAAAGTGGCCGACTTAGAGCTGGATTTATTAGCTCATGAGGCAAGGCGGGCGGGACAAAAGCTACTGCTTCAGCCAAGAGAGTTTCGTTTGCTAGAGTATCTGATGCGCCATGCGGGACAAATTGTTACTCGGACTATGTTATTAGAAAATGTTTGGGATTATCACTTTGACCCTCAAACAAATGTTATTGATGTGCATATCAGCCGATTAAGGCAGAAAATTGATAAAGAGTTTGACACACAATTACTGTTAACTGTACGAGGGTCTGGTTATGTATTAAATGACCCGGACAAGGCATTTTAAAGATTACCTCGTAAGGTCAGCCGAGATATTTTTTATTTTTGGATAAGTAATGATTTTAGCAAAAATATTAAGTAGCTATACGTTTCGTGCTGCACTTGCAACTGTGCTAGGCATCAGCATTGTTGTCCTTATCGTTATGTTAGCGGTCTACAGTCTCTTTTCTTACAACTATTTCAATGGCGTCCACGATGGCTTGTCAACTGAGTTAGAGCGCTTTAGCGACGCCTATGAGCAGGGCGGATTGCCTTTTGCCAATCATTTTATTGACCAGCGAAGTCAGCAATTTCACGTGGTTCATTTTGCCTACGTCATCGCCGATCAAGATCTAGAGAAAATTTCGGGTAACTTAAAAGATTGGCCGGAATATAGAGAATACGGCGATGGCTGGTTGAATTTTGAAATGGGCATATTGCAAGACGGTAATTCATCCCGCGAGCAAGACTTTGTTGCTGTAACTCAGTTGATGCAAGACGGTAACCATTTGCTTGTCGCACGCAGTGATGTTGAAGTTTTGGCCTACGTGAGTTTTGTGACGGGGATTCTTTTTAGAGGTTTTCTTGTTACTGTGATATTGGGTGCAGTAGCTGCCTTTATTGTTACATGGGAGTTTCAGCGACGCTTAGATAATATTAATCGCTCAATAAAAACCATTATGGCGGGTGATTTATCGGCTCGCCTCAAAATCAGCCAGCTACCACGTGACGAGGGTAGTGAGCTGCAGCAATTAGCGATTAATCTAAATATTATGCTTGACCGGATCCAGGATTTAATGGATGGCGTTAAGCAAGTTTCGGATAATATTGCGCATGATTTAAGAACCCCTTTAACCCGCTTGAGAAACGACTTAGTCTCTTTTCAAAAAGATTGCTCTACTCATGAATTTGATAGGGTTGAGACTTTGATAGCTGAAGCTGATGATATGTTGGCTACATTCAACGCTTTATTGCGTATTGCACGTATTGAACTGGGTGAAACAAAAGCAGAAAAAATAAGTTTGGCATTGGATAAATTAATTGAAGATGTTGTCGAGCTATATGAGCCGCTGGCACTAGAAAAGGGTATTCGTTTACAGCTAGAGCTATATCCTACTGAATGCGTGGCTGATCGAAATTTATTGTTTCAGGCTTGTGCTAATATTGTTGACAACGCAATTAAATATACGCCCCAAGGCGGCAATGTTCAGGTCTCATTATCGCAGGGTGATCAATGTGATTTTGATGACCATCTGGACGGTAGCAATAATAAAGAAGCCTCAGTCACTTTTAGTGTATTAGATAGTGGCTGCGGCATAGATCAAAGTAATTATAAAAAAGTATTGCGTCGGTTTTATCGAGAAGAGAGCAGTCGAAGCTTACAGCCTGGAAATGGTTTGGGTTTAAGTTTGGTTGCTGCGGTTGCCAAGATGCATGATTTCCAGTTAATTTTTAAGCCCAATGACCCTGGTTTGCAAGTGCACCTTCATATGCAAGGCTGATATGGCGATTGCATTTCAAGCGGATGAGCCTTAGTCCTTTTTAATTTTGAAGCGGTCAACGTTCATTAACTTTTTATGCTGATTGTATTGGCCGTTATTGATCGAATAAGGCATGCCGAACTAACGGAAATAAGCCTTGCCCTATATTGCTATTGAGTAAATGACCGAAATGGTTACAATTTTTATTTTATTTTTGAATCTCAACGCGCGGCTATAAATTTTGATTGAGTATATTTTTTTTCACTTTTTTAACAGCAGACCCTCCTTATGACAACTGAAGCTTATATTTATGATGCGATCCGAACCCCAAGAGGTATCGGTAAGCCAGGCAAAGGCAGCCTTTTTGAAGTCAAGCCAATTGATCTGGTGACTAACTTACTTGAAGCGATGAAAACACGAAATGACTTAGATACTGCACAGGTTGATGACGTGATAATTGCGACTGGAGATCCTGTTAATGAGCAGGGTTCTAATTTGGCTAAAACAGCAATTAATTATTCTAGTTGGGATGCAGTCACTACCGGTGCGCAAATTCATCGGTACTGTGCAGGTGCCTTAGATGCGGTCAATGTGAGTGCAGCTAAGGTTATGGCAGGCATGGAGGACTTAGTCTGTGGTGGCGGTGTTGAATCTTTATCCCGAGTAGGGATGGGGGCATCTGGTGGCGCTATTACTGACCCAGCGGTGCAAATGAAAAGTTTGTTTATATCTCAAGGGCTAGGGGCAGACTTGATGGCTTCACTCGATGGGTTTACGCGGGAAGATGTCGATCGCTATGCATTAATGTCACAGGTCAGAGCAGCGCATGCGCGAGATAATGGCTATTTTAAATCCTTAGTACCTGTAGTTGATTTAAACGGTGTGACCATTCTTGATCATGATGAATTGATTCGTGAAACTAGTATAGAAAGTTTAGCAAGTCTAAAGCCATCGTTTAAAATGTTTAATGATTTTGGTCATGGTGATGTCGCGAGGCTGCGTTATCCGCAGATTGAAGAAATCGATAATATTCATACGCCGGGTAACTCGTCGGGTATTGTTGATGGTGCTGGACTGGTTTTACTTGGCAATAAAGCGGCAGGCGATGCGCAAGGCCTTAAGCCGCGTGCGCGTATTGTGAGTTTTGCAACCACTGGCAGCGAGCCGACTATCATGCTAGCAGGACCCGTTCCTGCTACCCAAAAGGCCTTAAAAAAGGCCGGTATGACGATGAATGATATTGACTTAGTTGAATTAAACGAGGCCTTTGCTTCAGTGGTATTGCGTTTTCAGCGTGAATTAAATGTTGAGGATGAGCGTATTAATGTCAATGGGGGTGCGATTGCAATGGGCCATCCTATTGGTGCTACCGGGGCCATGATCCTGGGCGTTTTGTTAGACGAATTAGAGCGTCGTGATTTAAGTACGGGTTTATGTACCTTGTGCGCTGCAGGTGGCATCGGTATCGCAACGATTATCGAGCGCGTTTAAAGAGTCAAGTTAAATAGCGATAGTTATTTTTTTGGTAGCTTCGCTTTCATTAGTTAAGAGAGAATACCAATGGGCTACATTCGATTAGAAAAAGATAGTGACGGCATTATTGATTTTATTTTTGATCAACCCGGTAAAACGGTTAATACCATGGGTATTGACTACCAGCAGGCTATGGACGAAGCCATGGGAGAGGTTAAAAATCAAATTGCGGCAGGCGGTGTGACTGGTATATATGTAACCAGTGGTAAGCCGAAACAGTTTTTTGCCGGCGGCGATATTAAAGACATGCTGGAGATGGATCTGAATGTTGATATTGAAGAGAAAACGCGTATTTACAACGGTTTGATGGAAACTAAGCAACCGCTGCGTGACTTGGAGTTATTAGGTGTACCTGTTGCGGTAGGAATCAATGGCCCAGCCATGGGTGGCGGTTTTGAAATTGCGCTATCCTGTCATCATCGCATTGCATTAGAGGGCGTCGCCATGGGCTTGCCCGAGGCGCAGATCGGCCTCATGCCTGGCGCCGGTGGTACGGTTCGTTTGACACGCTTATTGGGTATGCAGCAAGCGATGCCATTGATCGCGCAGGGCAGACGTTTAACGGCTGCTAAAGCACTTGAAAAAGGCATTATTCATGACACGGCTGAAGATGAAATTCAAATGTCTGAAAAGGCTAAAGCTTGGATCAAAGCAAATCCTGACGCCAAGCAACCTTGGGATACCGAGGGCTATCAAATTCCAGGCGGACTCCCAGACGATGCAGCAAATCAAGGCTTTATCTTTTTTGGTCCGGCGGCAACCATGGGTCAAACGAAAAATCTTATGCCTGCACAAAATGCGATTTACTCTTGCATCGTTGACAGTGCTAGAGTTGACTTTGATACGGCACAAAAAATCGAAGGCCGTTATATGTTAAGTCTTTTGTTAGACCAAACGGCTCGTAATATGATGACGGCATTTTTTTTGCAAATGGAAGCACTGAACCGCGGCGCTAATCGTCCTGATTCGTTCGAGCGCACCCAGTTTACTAAGATTGGTGTTCTAGGCGCGGGCCAAATGGGCGCAGGCATAGCGACTATGGCTGCCCAGAAAGGAATTGATGTCGTGATTAAAGATATCAATCAGGATAATGCTGATAAAGGCAAAGGCTATGCAGCAAGCGTGTATGCTAAAAATAAACGGGTTGATGAAGCTCAAGCGGAGCAGTTTTTAGCGCGTATTAAAGCGACTGATAATTATGCTGATCTCGCTGACTGCGAGCTCGTGATTGAGGCCGTTTTTGAAGATCGAGGTGTTAAGGCTTTTGTCACAAAGGATACCGAAGCAGTGCTTGCTAACAGCGCAGTTTTTGCTTCAAACACCTCCGCATTACCCATCACTGAACTGGCTGAAGCGAGCACAAGAGCTGAAAATTTCATCGGTATGCATTTCTTTTCTCCAGCAGAAAAAATGCCATTGGTTGAAATCATTTGTGGTGATAAAACGACTGACAGCACCTTAGCCAAAGCGTTTGATTTAGCTCAGCAATTAGGTAAGACACCGATAGTGGTCAATGATGGGCCAGGTTTTTTCACATCAAGAACCATTGCTACGACGATTAGTCAGGGGGCAGAAATGGTGACCGAAGGGATTAACCCGGTTTTGAT
>DDDX01000097.1:4089-26737 GCA_002339085.1 Cellvibrionales bacterium UBA1969 | reverse complement strand
ATATGAAAAGGTCAAGCCATACCTACAGGGCGATATACCAGAGACTGGAATTGAGCGAAAACAAACCCCAGAAGAACGTGAAAAACTTGATGGTTTGTACGAGTGTATTCTTTGCGCCTGTTGTTCAACGAGCTGCCCTTCTTTCTGGTGGAATCCGGATAAGTTTATCGGCCCAGCTGGCCTGCTTCAGGCTTACCGATTTTTAGCCGACAGCCGAGACAATGAAGCTGAATCAAGGCTAGAAAGCCTATCAGACCCGTTCAGCGTTTTTCGCTGCCATGGTATTCAAAATTGCGTTTCAGTTTGTCCAAAAGGGTTAAACCCTACTAAGGCAATTGGTCATATTCGCTCCATGCTTTTGGGCCTTTAGTGCCATCCAGCGACTATTCCATTTTAAAGAATCACCCTAACTGATGGTACTTTTGCCATTTATAGCTAGCTTTCGACGTGACTATTTGACCCTATCGGTTGCTTGGTTAACATTGCCGTTCTTTTCTGCGAAGAATTAGCAATTTTCTTCCTTGTCCCTTTCGTTATTCACGATACACTTATATCTATAATTACTATCTATCTTTGAGTAGTCAGAATGTCGGAGTCCCCACAGCAGCAGCACCCAATGCATCATTGGTTGCGATCGTCTTACATATCCGGTGGTAATGCCGATTATGTCGAAGCGATGTACGAAACGTACCTCGAATCTCCTAACTCAGTCGATCAAGATTGGCGTGATTACTTTGATAAATTACCGCGAGTTAACGGTAATATTAGTCCAGATATTCCACACGGAACGATAAGGGCGCATTTTCTTGAATTGGCTCGCCAAAGACGTGGTGCGGTTAGAGCCACGGTGGCTGATAGTTTAGCGACTGAGCACGAGCGAAAACAAATCCGGGTGCTGCAACTTATCAGTGCCTACCGGCAACGTGGCCATCAAAAAGCTAATATCGATCCGCTGGGCCTTTTGTATCGAGAGCCAGTGCCTGATCTTGATACCGCTTACCATCAATTAAGCCCAGCTGATTTCGATACCAAATTTCAGACTGGTGTTTTTTATATCGGTAAAGAACAAGCCAGCTTAGGCGAGATTATTGATGCTTTAGAGCAGACCTATTGTGGCACGATTGGTGCTGAAATCATGCACATTGTTGATACAGAACAACGTCAATGGATTCAAAAGCGAATGGACGGTGTTCGGTCTTCTCCTGAATTTAATCTCGACACTAAACGACATCTGTTAGAGCGATTAACGGCTGCTGAAGGTTTAGAGAAATATTTAGGTTCGCGTTATCCAGGAACTAAGCGGTTTGGTCTTGAGGGCGGTGAAAGCCTTATTCCGATGCTAGATGAGTTGGTACAGCGCGCCGGTTCTTATGCTGCGAAAGAAATTGTTATCGGCATGGCCCATCGAGGTCGATTGAATGTTTTGATCAATACCTTGGGCAAGCAACCTTCAGAATTATTTGATGAATTTGAAGGCAAGGCTATTTTTAACTCCTCTGGTGATGTGAAGTATCATCAAGGTTTCTCATCTAATGTGATGACGGCGGGTGGTGAGTTACATTTGGCCTTGGCATTTAACCCTTCCCATCTTGAAGTGGTTTCTCCTGTAGTTGAGGGTTCGGTTCGTGCTCGACAAGATCGTCGAAAAAATATTGAACGTGATCAGGTTATTCCTATTATCATGCATGGCGATGCAGCTTTTGCTGGGCAAGGCGTGGTCATGGAAACGTTTCAGATGTCACAGACTCGTGCCTATAAAACCGGTGGCTCGGTTCATATTGTGATTAATAATCAAGTGGGTTTTACCACCTCGCATATTGAAGACGCCCGATCCACTGAATATTGCACTGACTGTGCTAAGATGGTGCAGGCGCCTATTTTTCATGTTAACGGTGATGATCCAGAAGCTGTCTTGTTTGTAACACAGATGGCGTTGGATTTTCGTCAACAATTTAAACGTGACGTAGTGATTGATTTACTCTGTTATCGTCGGCGTGGTCACAACGAGGCCGATGAACCGTCAGGCACACAACCCTTAATGTATAACGCGATTAAGGCTCAACCAACTACGCGTGAAATCTATGCGAGAAAATTAGTTGAGGAAGGCACTCTTAGTTTATCAGACGTGCGACAAATGGAAGACGATTATCGACAAGCGCTAGAAGCCGGTGATCATGTAGTGAAAAGTCTGGTTAAAAAGCCTAATGAGGAATTATTTGTAGATTGGACTCCTTACCTAGCACACGACTGGGAAGTCCGTGGTCCCACTCGGTACCCGCTTGAAAAGCTTCAGCGGTTAGCCCAATCGATTTCACAAGTTCCAGAAGGGTTTGCACTTCAACGGCAAGTTTCAAAGATCATTGAGGATCGTATTAAAATGGGCGCCGGTGCTATGCCGGGCAATTGGGGGTTTGGCGAAACACTGGCTTATGCGACCTTACTCGAGCAAGGTTACCCCGTCAGAATAACAGGACAAGATGTCGGTCGAGGAACATTTTCTCACCGTCATGCTGTATTGCATGACCAGCAGACAGCCGAAACTTATATTCCTCTGGGTGCTATGCAAGAAAGCCAAGCTGAATTTGAAATCTATGATTCACTTTTGTCTGAAATGGCGGTGTTAGGCTTTGAATATGGCTATGCGACAACCAGTCCAACCGGCTTAGTGATTTGGGAAGCCCAGTTCGGTGATTTTGCTAATGGTGCCCAAGTGGTAATTGACCAATTCATTGCCAGTGGTGAGCACAAGTGGGGCCGTTTATGTGGTTTGACTATGTTATTGCCACATGGCTATGAGGGACAGGGCCCCGAACACTCATCAGCAAGGCTGGAGCGCTATTTGCAAATGTGTGCAGAGCATAACATTCAAGTTTGCACGCCAACCAGCTCCTCGCAAATCTTTCATTTATTACGTCGTCAGGCTATTCGTCCATTGCGACGACCATTAATCGTTATGTCGCCGAAAAGTTTATTGCGTCACAAACAAGCGGCATCAAGTTTAGAAGATTTTGCTGACGGTCAATTTTATAATGTCATTTCTGAAATCGATGATATTGATTCGCATAGTGTTAAACGCTTAGTTATTTGTAGCGGTAAAGTTTACTTTGATTTATTAGAGGCGCGGCGCGAGCATCAACTTAATCATATTGCGATTATTCGATTAGAGCAGTTGTATCCTTTTCCTGATGCAGAAATGTTTGCTGCTATTGCTGATTATAGTCGCCTTGAAAGTGTGGTTTGGTGTCAGGAGGAGCCTAAGAATCAGGGTGCATGGTATACTAGTCAGCACCGCCTGCGCCGTGTATTGGATCTTATTAATAAAGATTTGTCGTTGAGTTTTGCGGGTCGTCAGTCATCTGCCTCACCAGCAGCTGGTTATATGGCTCTGCATTTGCAACAGCAAAAACGGTTAGTTTCGATTGCTTTAGAATTACCCTTAGAGTAAAAATTTTAGCTTGGCCAAAAGCCTATTAATTGAGTATTTATGTGAAGAGCATTACCTTATGACTATTGAGATTAAAGCGCCCTCATTTCCTGAGTCAGTAACAGATGGAACTATTGCTACCTGGTATAAGAAACCAGGTGAGGCTTGCCTTAGAGATGAGTTAATTGCTGACATTGAGACAGATAAAGTCGTCATTGAAATCAATGCTCCTGCACAAGGTGCGTTAGCCTATATATTAAAGCCAGAGGGAGAAACTGTGATCAGTGATGAATTGATAGCACATTTTGAGGCGGGAGAGATAGCAGAATCACCCCCGCCAGCGGTCGGTATTAATGAGCTAGAAGCCGAGGCAAGTATAGGCAATGCCGAGCTTATTATCAGTCCTGCGGCGAAAAAAATGATGGCTGAAAATAAAGTTGAAAGTGACGAAGTAACTGGTACTGGAAAAGCCGGCAGGGTGACTAAAGAGGACGTACAAGCCGTCATTGAACAGCGTAAGACCATACCCGCAGAAGCAGTTAAAGATACGCCATCGGCGCCAACTGCAATTGCTGAGGCCGAGTTTTCGGGTGATCGAACCAAACGACGTGTTCCTATGACGCGTTTACGGGCTAGGGTGGCTGAACGGCTGTTAAATGCTACCCAAACAACTGCGATGCTGACCACCTTTAATGAAGTCAATATGCAGCCTGTGATGGAGCTAAGAGCCAAGTATAAGGCACAGTTCGAGAAAACGCATAATGGCACCCGTTTAGGTTTTATGTCGTTTTTCGTTCGAGCTGCAACAGAAGCGCTTAAGCGTTTTCCTGCAGTCAACGCCTCGATAGATGAGCAAGATATTGTCTACCATGGCTATTATGATATTGGCGTCGCTGTTTCCAGTGATCGAGGTTTAGTCGTACCAGTATTACGCGATACTGACAGCATGAGTCTAGCGAGTATCGAAAGTAAAATTCGAGAATTTGGGGGTAAGGCGGCAGACGGTAAATTGAGCATCGACGATATGACCGGTGGTACCTTTACGATAACTAATGGCGGTGTGTTTGGTTCCTTGATGTCGACGCCGATTTTGAATCCACCACAAACAGGTATTCTAGGGATGCATAAAATTCAAGATAGACCAATGGCGGTTAATGGTGAGGTGAAAATTTTGCCGATGATGAACTTGGCCTTATCTTATGACCACCGATTGATAGATGGTAAAGAAGCGGTTCAGTTTTTAGTGGCCATCAAAGAAATGATTGAAGATCCGGCGCGGATCTTACTCGAGCTCTAGGCGCTTTTTAGTTACCTTGAATTTTCTGCAACTCATCTTTGGATGAGTTGCAGTCCCCTTATAATTCAAATCACATGTAGATGAATGGAATAAAGATTATGTCCGAAGATTATCAAGTTATCGTCATCGGTGCCGGTCCTGCCGGTTATGTAGCTGCTATTCGCTGCGCCCAGTTGGGTTTAAAAACAGTTTGTATAGAAAAGTGGGTAGACGATAAAGGCGAGTCAAAACTCGGTGGTACCTGCTTAAATGTGGGTTGTATTCCGTCTAAAGCTTTGCTTGATTCGAGTCATAAATATGTTGATGCAAAGAAAGACTTCGCTATCCACGGCATCAATTCAGAATCAGTTACTATCGATATTAAAAAAATGCTGGCACGAAAAGATAAAATTGTCTCGCAGCTCACAGGCGGTATTACCGGTTTATTCAAGTCTAATGGAGTTAATTCAATTTTTGGTACGGCTAAGTTATTAGCGAATAAACAGGTTGAAGTGATCAATACGGCAGGCGAGCAGACTATTTATCAAGGCGAACATATTATTATAGCGGCAGGATCAGTGCCCATTGCTATTCCGCCAGCGCCCCTAGTGGACGATATCATTGTTGATTCTACCGGCGCTTTAGAGTTTTCTTCAGTTCCAGAACGGTTGGGCATTATTGGTGCAGGCGTGATTGGTTTAGAGCTTGGCAGTGTTTGGGCGCGGTTAGGTGCTGAAGTCACAGTGTTAGAAGCATTGGATGACTTTTTGCCGGCTGTCGATATGACCATCGCTAAAGAAACCAAGAAAGTATTTAAGCAACAAGGTTTGGATATTCGGCTTGGTACCCGAGTTACTGCCACTGAGGTAACTAGTAACGGTGCTAATCGTCAGGTAATAGTTGAGTACAGTGATGCCAAGGGCACTCAACAAGCAAATTTTGATCGTTTGATTGTCTGTGTTGGTCGTCGACCTTTAAGTGAGAATTTATTAGCACCCGATTCGGGCGTTAATTTAGATGAGCGCGGCTTTGTATTTGTGAATGAACAATGTGAAACCGATGCTCGAGATATTTACGCAGTAGGTGATATCGTTCGCGGCCCTATGTTAGCCCATAAAGGCTCTGAAGAAGGTGTGATGGTCGCCGAACGCATCGCCGGCATGCAAACTCAAATTAATTATGACAATATCCCGGGCGTGATTTACACCCACCCCGAAATTGCATGGGTTGGTAAAACCGAGCAGGAACTCAAGGCCACGGGCCATGATTATAAAGTAGGGTCGTTTCCTTTTGCTGCTAGTGGCAGGGCATTAGCGGCCAATGAAACAACGGGGATGGTAAAAATGATTGCTGATGCCCAGACCGATAGAATTTTGGGCTGTCATATTATCGGGCCTAGTGCGGCCGATTTGGTTCAGCAAGTAGTGATTGCTATTGAATTTGGTGCGAGTTCTGAGGATTTAGCGCTGACTGTCTTTAGTCATCCAACCGTTTCTGAGGCCGTTCATGAGGCTGCTTTGGCCGTTTCTGGCCATGCGATTCATATTGCTAATAAGCGTCCACGTAAAGGCTAGTAAAGATTACCGTCATATCACATTGCTCATAGCGATATGACGGTTTTCGGTCTTGCTTAACACCCCCTTTTCTTGCGAAAATCCAATCTTCGTTTTTAGTGAAGATAAAAACGATTAAGTCTTTATTGTTCTTTTCATAACTGGAAATTAATCCCATGAATTTGCATGAATATCAAGGCAAGCAGTTGTTTGCTGAATATGGCTTGCCTGTTTCCAAAGGCTATGCGGTAGATACACCCGAAGAAGCAGTGGCTGCGGCAGAAAAAATTGGTGGTTCTGAGTGGGTTGTCAAGGCTCAGGTGCATGCCGGCGGTCGCGGTAAAGCTGGGGGTGTTAAATTACTTAAAGATATGGCTGAAATAGCGGCATTTGCTAAGCAATGGCTAGGTAAAAATCTCGTTACTTACCAAACTGATGAAAATGGCCAGCCAGTTAGCAAAATATTGGTTGAGGCCTGTACAAATATCGCTCAGGAGCTTTATTTAGGTGCTGTGGTCGATCGTTCGACGCGAAAAGTTGTTTTTATGGCATCAACTGAGGGTGGTGTTGAGATTGAAAAAGTGGCTCACGAGACGCCAGAAAAAATTCTAAAGGCGACTATTGATCCTTTAGTGGGTGCCCAACCTTATCAGGGGAGAGAGCTAGGCTTTAAATTGGGCTTAAACGGTGACCAAATCAAACAATTCACAAAAATATTTATGGGTTTGGCTAAATTATTTACTGATCTTGATTTGGCCTTGCTTGAAATTAATCCCTTAGTGATTACTGATGAAGGCAATCTGCATTGCCTCGATGCCAAAATTAATATCGACAGTAATGCCATTTATCGCCAATCTAAGTTGCGTGATATGCACGACCCTTCGCAAGAGGATGAGCGTGAATCCAATGCGTCTAAGTGGGAGCTGAACTATGTGGCTCTAGATGGCAATATCGGCTGTATGGTTAACGGTGCAGGACTCGCAATGGGAACCATGGATATTGTTAACCTGCATGGCGGTTCGCCCGCTAACTTTCTTGATGTCGGTGGAGGTGCAACTAAAGAGCGGGTATCTGAAGCGTTTAAAATTATCTTATCGGATGATAACGTTAAAGCGGTATTGGTGAATATCTTTGGTGGTATCGTACGCTGCGATTTGATTGCTGAAGGCATCATTGGTGCCGTTGAAGAGGTTGGGGTAACGGTCCCCGTTGTTGTTCGTCTTGAAGGCAATAATGCTGAGAAAGGTTCAACCATCTTAGCTGATAGTGGATTAAATATTATTGCTGCGAACAGTCTGAAACAAGCGGCTGAATCGGTTGTTGCTGCGGCAGGGGGTGTTGAATGAGTATTTTGATTGATAACAACACGAAGGTGCTTTGTCAGGGTTTTACTGGCGGCCAAGGGACGTTCCATTCAGAGCAAGCCATCGCTTATGGCACGCAAATGGTGGGTGGTGTAACTCCTGGTAAAGGTGGACAGTCTCACTTAGATTTGCCCGTATTTAATACCATGCTTGAGGCGGTTGAGCAAACAGGGGCAGATGCCTCAGTGATTTATGTCCCGGCACCTTTCTGTAAAGATTCTATTCTAGAAGCGGCGAATAGCGGCCTTAAATTAATTGTTTGTATTACCGAAGGTATTCCTACTTTAGATATGCTCGAAGCGAAAGTGGCTTGCGATCAATTAGGAGTGCGTTTAATTGGGCCTAACTGTCCAGGTGTTATCACACCTGGTGAGTGCAAAATTGGTATCATGCCTGGCGCTATTCACCTGCCCGGTAAAGTGGGTATTGTGTCTCGTTCAGGCACCTTAACCTATGAAGCAGTTAAGCAAACCACGGATGTAGGCTTTGGTCAAACCACCTGTGTTGGCATTGGCGGAGATCCAATTCCAGGTTCTAACTTTATTGATATTTTGGGTTTGTTTGAACAAGATCCCAGCACTGAAGCGATCGTGATGATTGGTGAAATAGGTGGTACAGCCGAGGAAGAGGCAGCCGAATTTATACAATCTAATGTATCTAAACCAGTGGTTTCCTATATAGCGGGTGTCACTGCCCCCCCCGGCAAGCGAATGGGTCATGCTGGCGCCATTATTTCTGGGGGTAAAGGCACAGCAGATGAGAAGTTTGCCGCTTTGGAAGCTGCTGGAGTCAAAACTGTTCGAAGTCTGGCTGATATTGGCTCTGGCCTAAGCGAAATCACCGGCTGGTAACAGTGTCGCTCGTAATAGGCGCGATGAAGTATTTGTCGCTATAACGCCCTGCGGAACCACAGGGCGTTTTTTTATGCCGGATAAAATGCTATTCCTGCTGATATTAGCGAGTGTTACAACTGCCTAATAGATACCGAGCGATTTTTTTGATAGCGTAATGCTATTGGTTTAGCACAAGTTATAGGCTTTTGATAACTACTTAAAAATAATAGGTGAATCTATGTTAACAGGTCAAAGAATATTGGTAACGGGTGCGACGGGCCAAGTGGCTCGTCCGATTGCAGAACAATTAAATGCCAATAATGAGGTTTGGGCGGCGGCTCGTTTTTCTGATCCAGAAGCCAAACAGGCGCTTGAAGCGCAAGGTATTAATACGGTTGCATTCACTATGGGTGAGTCTGATCTATCACATATGCCGGACGTTGATTACGTTATTCATTGTGGCGTCAATACTATGCCAAAAACCACAGATATAGGTATGCATGATAATGCCGAGGGTACGGGGTTTTTGATGAAACGTTACCGCAACGTTAAAGCATTTTTTCATATGTCGTCGGACTCGGTTTACCGTGACACGGCTGACCCAAAAGAAATTATTGACGAATCAGCGGTTCTAGGTGGTTATTCAAATTATTCTAAACATTACGCCATGAGTAAGTTAGTTTCAGAAGGGGTGGTGCGCTTTCAAGCACGAGAGCTCAACTTACCCACAATTATTGCTCGCCTCGATGTGGCTTATGGTGTCTGTGGCCATGGTGGTGTGCCAACGGTGTTGTATCAATTTATGCAGGGTGGCATACCTTATACGCAAAAAGATAATGGCGAAAGTTATTGTTGTCCGATTCATCAAGATGACATTGTTCAACAGGTTCAGGGCTTAATTGCTCATGCTTCAGTACCTGCAACTACCGTTAATCTAGGTGGTGATGAGGTAGTTTCCGTTGAAGAGATGATTCGTTATATTGAGTCTTTGACAGGGTTAACGATGAAAATAGAAGTGGGCGAATTAGCAACTTGGGGTATGAAAATTGTCGACAATACCCTACGGAAAGAATTAGCTGGCCCTTGCCATATTAGTTGGCAAGAGGGCGTGAAAGGCGTGCTTGAAGCACGTTTTCCAGGCTGTTTGAAATAGGTAGTTAATTATTTTTGGGAGCTGGCATGAGTGATGAGCTATACGAAAAAATCGCCTTAGTCACGGGGGCAGCCAGTGGTATTGGTTTAGCTGCGTCAGAATTATTTGCTAAGAAAGGCGCAACGGTTATTGTCGCTGACATTAATCTAGCCATCGCTCAAGAAGTCGCTTCGAATATAGTGGCTAATGGTGGTCAGTGCCAAGCCTTACATGTTGATATTGGCGACCCTGTTTCAGTAGCTTCGTTATTCAGTCAGATTAAACAGCAATATTCTCGTCTCGATGCGGCATTCAATAATGCAGGGGTCAGTGACGTACAATGCTCTTGGATCAACTTTCCGCTTGAACAATGGAAACGCATGATCGATGTCAATTTAAACGGTGTTTTTTATTGTCTTCGTGAAGAGCTAAAACTGATGAGTGAACAGCAGGCTGTCGATGGCCTGCGCGGCCAAATAGTTAATACGTCTTCCGGTGCCGGCTTAATACCTGCGCCAGGCCAGCCGCATTATACTGCAGCTAAGCATGCAGTGTTAGGGTTGACTCGGTCGGCGGCGCAAGATTTTTCGCATCAGGGAATTCGAGTTAATAGTATTTTGCCGGGCCTTACTGAAACGCCAATGATTGAATCCCAGCCTCAATCGATGTTAGATGCATTGGCTAAAATGTCTCCGACAGGCAAGTTAGGTCAGCCGATCGATATTGCAAGGGTAGCGGTTTGGCTTTGTTCACCTGCTGCTCAGTGGGTGAATGGCCAAGCCATTGTTGCTGATGGTGGCGGTTTAATGCACTGAGACGGCAGTAAAGTCATTCACAAATAGTAGGGCTATGAGTTTTAATATTGCTGATGTTTTTGAATTGGCGGTAGATCATTATGCCAAGCGAGAATATGTGGTTTGTGATCAGCAGCGTCGGACTTATGCTGAAATGGAAAGCCGCGCGAATCAACTAGCGCATTACCTCCAAAAGCAGAGTATTGGCCTAGGCGATCATGTCGGCATCTATGCAATGAATTGTGTCGAATGGGGTGAGGCTATTAAGATTCATTGTCGAACTAAGCTCGCGGCTTACAAAATCCCTCGTCGAATTCACTATGTTGATTCGATACCGCGCTCACCTTCTGGAAAACCTGATTATCAATGGGCTATAAATATTGCTCAAAATAAATTAATTAAGTAAGGAGTGAAATTGAAATGATTAACTATATAACCCTTGGGACTAATGACTTAGCTAAATCCGCTGAATTTTATGATCAGCTATTAGAAGAGTTCGGGGCTAAGCGTGTAATGGCCAATGAAAGGATGGTTTTTTGGATGTCTGAGGGCGGCGGTGCAGGCATTTCCATATGTACGCCCGCTGATGAGAAAAAAGCGACAGTGGGTAACGGCAGTATGGTTGCTTTAGCCGCTGAAAATACTGAAAAAGTTGATGACATATACCAAAAAGCTATTGCCTTAGGCGCTCAGTGTGAAGGTAAACCAGGTAAGCGAGGCGACATGACTTATGCAGCTTATTTTCGTGATCTCGACGGCAATAAAATAAACGCCATCTGCTATATTTAGTCGCGATTTTTAACGACTTTTATCCAGTCGTGTTAGTAGACCTTTGTCAGCATCGAGGCGAACTTTATCACCGGTTTTGAATTGCTTAGTCGCCTGTCGTAAATTCACTATCGCGGGTAGACCGTATTCGCGTGCAATCACAGCACCATGCGATACGGCTGACCCCACGTCTGTCGCTAGACCGCCGATCACATTGAAGTAGGGTGTCCAGCCAACATCGGTAATAGGTGCAATCAATATTTCACCCGGCTGTAAGGCGGCAGCTTCTTCGATGGTCAGAGCCACTCTTGCATAGCCTTCAATGATGCCGCGACTCACAGGCCGCCCACTTAATTCTCCACTGATAGTATTTTCTTTTGGTGTCCATTGCACAGGTTCAGGTTTTCCCACGTAGATGTCATCAAATTCCATCTTTTCATGAAAAGACAGTGCAACTCTGCGTTGGCGAGCTTTTTCGGCCCATTCGATGGTTGGTTGGCGGGTAAATTCATTCAGTTCATCATGGGTGAAAAAGAACACTAAATCTTCGTCGGGTAAGTGTCCTTCGTTAACCAAGAGTTTAGCTAAGTGACGATAACCCCGCTTTAATCGGTGCGTGACTAATACCAACATCGATTTAGTATGCTCTCTTCGGCGAATGGCATTATGCGCAACGGGCAATGCTTTTTGAAGCAATTTTGGCAGCTCGTGCAGCGCAACTTTATCAGCTGTTCTTGGCGTGTAATTATCCTGACGTCTGGCTGCTACTGATACTTGCATACTAACAATCAATTTTTTGGGTTCGTCAATCCAGCCTTTTTCGCGCACGCAAAGTTCGCGGATGGAGCGATGACCATGGGCGTTTAAGAATTCTTCAAATCGAAGTTTTGCTGCGCCAGCTAAATCACTGGTCAGCCATTTGAGCGCTTCGGTAGGGGAAGTAGTTTGAAAAGCAGTTTCTGCATCGGGGTGCTCAGCAATGATTTCGACAACATTTTCTAGGCGATCAACCATAACAGCGCTTTCTACGTCAGAGGCGCCAGCCAATAAACGCGCCGCTTCAGCTTGCTGATCATTATCGGGGTTTTGGCCACCACCAGATACTAGCGCTTGAATCACCCCTTCCATGACACCTGATAGGGCAGAACAACGGAGATGCACTTCATTGGTTTCAAGTATCCAAGGAAAATAGTCATTGATGGCTTGCATCATGGTTCG
Source organism: Cellvibrionales bacterium UBA1969 (assembly GCA_002339085.1). Lineage (GTDB taxonomy): Bacteria > Pseudomonadota > Gammaproteobacteria > Pseudomonadales > UBA7434 > UBA7434. The sequence continues at coordinate 14,375 of DDDX01000097.1, read as the reverse complement.
ACTGTCATTGCTGTAGGCAATGAAGCCATGCTTAAAGCGCGTTTCAAATTCGGTTAAGTATTTTTGTCCCTGCAAGCAATACCTAATAAATGTGAGGGTTCCCCACCAACGTCGCCAAATTGGTGCTGTGTCACTCAGCGGTTTTAATTCAGGCACAGGACCGCCACAAAGGCTTTGACCCATGGTTTCTGGTGTATTAATCGATACGTATCGCGAGGATTCTAAACCGCCAGACATATTAATAAACATATGCCCAAAAAATAGGTTAATTTGACTCCAGTCATTATTAATAGCTGGTCTGCCGGCATACTTAAGGTGCATGTGCTGCATACCATGCTCTATGGCACGCCCCTGTACGGTAAATGTTAGCGGGCACACCGCACCGGGCATCATTTCTCCGACATTGCAACGGGTAATCACATGGTCTGCGGGAATAGGAGTATCTAGCTCATTAAGATCAGATCCTAAGGTCGTTATCGGCCGTGCTTGAAGCCAAAAGAGCTCACCACTTTTATCAATTGCCCATTCCATATCGAGCATTGAGCCCATAGCTTGAGCTGCTTGCCTTGCTCCTATTGCCAGTTTATCAATATCATCATTGTTAAGAATGGCGGTAGTTGAGCTCAGCTCGGAGTGGGTGATGAAATTAGAAGGATCTAATTCAAGGTGATCGGGCGTGACTTCACCACTGACCAAGGCTTCGCCTAAACCAGCCACGGCATCAATGATTAAGCGATCATGCCGGCCTGACACGGGATCCGCAGTAAATAAGACGCCAGCTGCTCGAGGATCGACCATTCTTTGAACCACGACACACATATCGACGTCACCGATATCTGCCTGCTCAGATTTATAAGCATTGGCATGCTCGCTTGAAAGTGAGGCTATGCATTGATTAATTGCCTGCTTTAAATTATCAATGCCGCTAACATTAAGTAATGTTTCGTATTGACCTGCAAATGAGCTTTCATCCCCGTCTTCGCCTATAGCTGAGGATCTAACCGCCACTAAGCCACCACCAATATTGTGGTAGTGTGATTCTAAGTCATCAGGGTGCTGATTGATTTTCGCAGCAGGAATTACAAATGCGGGCGGTACCGGAAGTCCTAAGCGGGTTAATTCAGCTAAGCCTTTGGCTTTGCCGCCAACGGGTTGGTCGCTAATTTTTTCAAGAGTGAGGATTTTACTATTCATAGTTACGTATTCTGTTTATCACAAACACCTACATGATAGCGTTTTTGATTGGGTTTTTTCATGTTAATTTGTTTATCTACTGATAGATAAATTATTTTAAACCGCTAATATATTATTCTAACACTTTTCCTCTAAGCGATTTTGTTTTACCACGCTTTGTTTTTGTATCCATGCGTTTTCGTTGCGAGGTCTTGCTGGGTTTCGTAGCAAAGCGGGGCTTATTTTCCATCAATATATCTCTGATAGTACGCAGTAAGCGGTCAATAGCATCGGCGCGATTTTTTTCTTGACTACGAAAACTTTGAGCTTTGATGATGATAACGCCCTGTTTATTAATTCGCTGATCATTTGCTCGCAGTAATTTAAGTTGATATTTTTCTGCTAAAGAAGAGGATTTGATGTCAAACCGTAAGTGAATAGCCGTTGAAACTTTATTGACATTTTGGCCGCCGGGTCCTTGTGCGCGTATGGCTGAGAAATCTATTTCTGATTCAGCGATATTAAGTCCCACATTAATTTGAAGCAAGTGATTAAACTCCCATACTTTTCTTTAACACCCTGCCAATCATTTTTTGCCCCCAGACGGGAGAGAGGCGTTTAATCCATTCTGTTATGTAGGCTTCAGGTCCTGTCCTAACTCTAAATTTATCTTTTTGTATACCCTTAATGATTTTTCTAGCAACGGTTTTAGGGCCTTGGGAACGCTCCATCATTGACGAGAAAAAATCTTTAAACTCTTTGCTGGCAGCCCTCGAGTCGTTCATTAAGTTTGTATTGACCCCACCAGGATGGACCAGCATGACATCAACAGAGGTATCTTCTAGCTCCGTGTATAGGGCTTCAGAAAATCCTCGAACAGCATATTTACTCGCACAGTAAGCCGATTGGCTTGCGGCAGCCGTCCAGCCAAACATACTGGATATATTTACAATCTTAGCTTTAGGTCTTTTCTTTAGGTGTGGAAGGAAAAACTTGCATCCATTAATAACGCCAAAAAAATTGATATTAAATAGCCATTGGAAGTCATCGAGTGTGTTCTCTTCAAAATAACCCCATAAGGTCACGCCAGCGTTATTTATCAAAATGTCGACGTGATTATGCCTTGAGAGTACTTCGGTAGCTATAGCCTGCATAGAGTTGGAATCACTGACATCAGCACAGTGGGTGGTAATTTTGATATTGGCGCGATCTAATTTTTTGGCCAGTGCTTGAATTCGTTCTTCACGAAGATCGATAAGAGCAAGGTTAGCACCTAAGCTCGCCAATTGTTCCGCAAGGGAATGGCCGATACCACTTCCGGCACCAGTTATAACGATATTTGTATTTTCTACTTTCATTAGCATAATTCCTGATTTCTTTTTTCTTCATCCATGCTTTGGCGAAGAATAATGAACCCAGCAAATAGGATGATCAGAGTGCCGATTATGGCGTATTTTTCGGGAAGGGTGTTCCATATTAGCCAATCAAAAAACCCCGCGTATATGACAGCGAAATAACTGGTCGCCGATACTATCGATGATTTTGCGTAGGCATAAGCTCGGGTATAGGGTATGAATGCGAAATACATGCCGAAGCCAATTAATAATAACCCAGGCAATACTCTAAGCGGAATGGGTTCAAAATGTGTAATGAAAAAGGGAAGTGACACAATTAATGAAATAAGAAAGTAATAAAATAATATTCTTTTTTCGGGCTCATCTTTACTTAATCTACGTGTCAATACCATTGAGAATGCTAGTCCTATCCCTGAAAACAGACCGACGATATGCCACGGACTGATTTGCTCGCCTGATGGCCTTAGTATTATTGCTATGCCAATAAAACCCAAGCATAAAGCCAGCCATCTTAAAGAAGGGATGCTGGTTTTAAAACATATGAATAAGATTAATGGGACTATTAGAGGTGCACTATGGCGTAATAGTGTCGCTTCGGCTAAAGGGATATGGTTAATAGAAAAATAAAAAGCATAAAAGCTTAGGCAGCCAAAGATACCCCTTGTAAAGTGGGTCATCGGTTGGTTTGTCTTGAGCTCTTTCACTCCTTGTTGAATGATCCATGGCACTGTGCATAACAGGCATAGAGTGAATTGAGAGAATACAATCGTAAATACATTGACATCGCTGGCTATCAGCTTTACAACGACAGAAAGGATGCTGCCAATAAGAACTGTAAACAGCCCCAGGAAAACTCCTTTCAGGGTGTTCTGCTCAGTATTGATTCGTGGAGGTTTAGGTTGAATTTCCATGTGTGGTTTATGTCGCTCTCGCTTGCCTGAGTGTTTCTATCAGAAAATATTGCCAAAAATTCCTTTTTTACTGTTTATTAGTATGGACTGCAAAGTTTACACGTTTTAAAAATATAAAAAAGAATATTAAGTTTTTTCTTGATTGTAAATAATCTTCTTATTAAGGATAATTGTCACAGTTGTCTTTTGGATTTAACTTTTATGGTAGATGTAATAAAAGATCTTTCTGTTTTTTTCCCTGGTCAAGTGCTTTCAGGCCAACAAGTGAGTGCTAAATATTCTGTTGATTGGAGTGGTGAGTCGGCTCATACACCAGATATTGTTGTTCGTGCAAAGACAGTTTTTGATGTTTCTAAGTTGCTTGCGTTCTGTAATAAGAGTAGTTTACCCATTGTCACTCAAGGTGGCATGACAGGCCTGTCGGGTGGCTCTACGCCGCAAGGCTCCGAGATCGTTTTATCTTTGGAGTTGCTTAGCGGTATTACGGATGTAGATGTCGAATCTATGACAATCACAGCGTTAGCGGGCACCCCCCTTGAACAATTACAGCAGGCAGCTAATGATGTTGGTTTTTATCTGCCACTGGATTTGGGTGCCAGAGGCAGTTGCACCATTGGTGGTAATGTGGCCACTAATGCGGGTGGTAATCAAGTGCTGAGTTATGGCATGACTCGCGCTTTAGTATTAGGGCTAGAGGCAGTAACGGCCGACGGTACCGTCATTCGATCAATGAATAAAATGCTTAAAAATAATGCCGGCTATGATTTAAAACAGTTATTTGTTGGAAGTGAGGGAACTCTGGGTGTTGTCACTGAAGTCGTTTTACGTTTGTATCCTAAACCGTTAACTAAGCAAAGCGCCTTGTGTGGGTTTTCTAATTTTTCTCAAGTAGTATCTTTTCTTCAGTATATGCAGCGTAATTTTTCGAGGGTGACTACATTTGAGTTGATGTGGGATAACTACGTTAAACAAGTGCGGCAGATGAATCAGCAATTAATGCCAGTGCTGGCTGATGATCACTCTTTTTATGTGTTAATCGAAATCGAAGGCAATGATCCAGCACGCGATGACGACTGCTTTAATTGGAAACTTCAGGCCTGTCTTGATGCTGGCCTGCTTAATGATGCCGTTGTTGCCCAGTCAGAAAGAGACGTGAATCGCTTTTGGCAATTGCGTGATGGTGTCATTGATATACTGGCTAAGGTTAAGTATCGGGCAAACTTTGATATCGGTGTCCCAATCAGTCAAATGGCGAGCTTTGTTCATACCGTAGAGGTCGAATTGGTGGCGTCCTTCAAAAACCTTCAGTTGTGTACGTTTGGTCATATGGCCGATGGCAATTTGCATATCATTGCATGGACGGGGCGCGAGGACGATGTCGATTCGATTTATGAGCGTGTTTATACTTTGGTGGGTACGGTGGGCGGCACTATTACTGCTGAACACGGTATTGGTACCATGAAGCGCCAATATTTATCTTTATGCCGATCAGAGCAAGAAATTGACTTGATGCGTGCCTTAAAAAAAGCCATGGATCCGAATAATATTCTAAACCCTGGGCGGGTTATTTGAGGTATTTATGTTTAAAGATCTGCGCTCTTTTTTCTGGTATCAATTGCACCGACCATTGTGGGTTATTCTGCTGCTTTTGACCGCTTGCTCGAATACGGATGTAGTTGATAGTGCCGAATCGGGTGTCGCATATCAACTATCTGTTGCGGCGGCAAAAGTCGAACAGTGGCAAATGATTGATCGTCGTGCAGAAGTCACTCCCATTGTAGGTTATAAAGTGGCGTTAGCCGGTTCGGCTGCGCAGAATATGTTTGGTCTAACTTCGCCAGTGGTGGGGGCCTTATTCTCAGACACGGTATTAGCGTCACCACAGCGTATTGATCACGCTCAATTTCAACGTTTAGCTTTTGAGGCGGACTTGTTAGCCGTTGTTAACAGTGCTGAAATCAATTACGCCAACAGCATTGAATCTGTTGCTGAGCATATTAGCCATATCATGGCCTTTGTTGAATTGCCATTGTTATCTGTGCCGCCTCACCCTTATGCAGGGCCTGACTTTATTAAGAGTAATGCAGCAGTGAAATGGGGGGTATCAGGCACAAAAATAGCCGCTACTGCTGACCAAGCGTTCATTAATAGTTTAGCTACCATGACGGTTAAAAGTTTTAATGCTAAAGGTGCATTATTATCCTCTAATCGAGGCGCTGTTATTATGGGTCATCCCTATCATGCGATACTTTTTTTACTGCAAGAACTGAAAGTCAAAAAGCGATCATTAAAGGCTGGCGATGTCATTAGCCTTGGCTCATTTTCAAAGCCTACCTTAGTTGGCGACATGGAGCGGCTAACCGTTACTTATAGAGGGCTAAAAGATGATGCAGAGATGCGAGTTGAGGTTGACTTTACGCCTTAATCGTCATTGATTAATTCACGGATATAAATAAATAGTTTTCTAGCAGCTGCGGGGGGCTTGTTTTTATCGGTTTCATGCCAGCTTTGCCTGACCATTTGTCGTAACCATTGTCGATCGCCATTTGGGTATTGCGCCACTAATGCTTCAATTTCAGAATTTTCTTTATTCAGTAACCGATCTCGCCATTGCTCGATAAGGTGGTGATGTTGGGTATGATTTTGACGTTGATTATGCAGTTTTTCAAAGTAAGCTTCTATTTTTTCGATAGTTTCAGGCGGTTCTTTTCGCATTAACTTACCAATGAACTGCATTTGTCGACGTAATCCTTCACGGTGTTTAATGCGTTTAGCTTCGTTTAAGGCATCAATGAGTATTTCACTAATGGATAACTTTTCGATCTCCTCTGCCTTAAGCTTAACTAATGCTTTGCCTAATTCTTGTAAATGATGCATTTCACGTTTGAGCTGGCTTTTACTAACCAGTATGTCTTGATCATTACTTTTTTCGGGATGCGATTTAGCCATAGTTATTTTAGTGAGTGAACAATAAGCTTAAGCGTAAAAAATAGTAGCTAGGCCAAGAAAAGACATAAAGCCAACAACGTCGGTAATGGTCGTTAAAATTACACCGCCGGCCAGCGCCGGATCAATGTCCATCTTTTTCAATACTAAGGGTAAGACCGCACCGGCTAGCGCGGCCGTGATTAAATTGATTACCATTGCGGCGGCGATAATGCCGCCAATGATAAAGTCGTTAAACCATGCAATGGCAGCACCTGCAACAACCGCAGCCCAGATAAAGGCATTGATGAGTCCCACGCTTAGCTCTCTGAAGATTAGCCAGCGTTGGTTGTGTTGTTCGATATGGCCAACAGCTAAACCTCGAATCACAATGGTAAGGGTTTGCGTACCTGCAACGCCGCCCATGCTGGCAACAATCGGCATGAGAATAGCTAGAGCGACTACTTTGTCGATTGCACCTTGAAATACATTTATGACTGAGGCGGCGATAAACGCTGTTAGTAAGTTAAGACCCAGCCACAAGGCGCGGCGCGGTGTGGTTTTTATGACGGGGGAAAAAGTATCTTCCTCTTCATCGAGACCCGCGAGACTCATAAGGGCATGATCGGCGTCCTCTCGAATCACATCGACGATATCATCGATAGTGATTCGGCCAAGTAGTTTCCCCTCGTGATTAACAACGGGTGCCGATACCCAATCCTTTCGCTCAAATCGACGAGCAACCTCATCATCCGGCATATCGACAGGGAGAGCTTCAGCGTCAGATAGCATAATTTCGCGAACCGTATTGCTCGGATCAGAAACCAGTACTTTAGCTAGCGGTAAGGTGCCAATAAAGGTATCACTGCGGTTGACGACGTAGAGTTTATCCGTCATTTCAGGAATTGCATCATGGCGACGGAGGTAGCGAAGTACCACCTCGATTGAATGACTGGCTCTCACTGTAATAGTGTCAGTGTTCATCAAACCACCAGCAGTATTCTCAGGATAACTGAGTGCGCTGGCGACACGTTGACGATCTTGAGCGCTCATGGCTTGCAATACTTCCCGGGTAACTTGCTCGGGTAACTGTTGAAGGATATCAACCATGTCATCGGTTTCTAGTTCTACCGATAAGGCGACGAGCTCTTCATTGTCCATCTCTAGCGCAAATTGACCTTGCAGTTCATCGCCTAATAACGGCATCACATCGCTGCGTCTTTCTTCGTCAATGAGCGCCCATAAAATTTGTCGAGAGGGTGGTGGCGAGGCATCTATGAGATGCGCCGTTTCTTCAGCGGCAAGCACTTTAAGCATATGACGGGCATGCTGAAAGGTGCCTGACTGAAGTAGTTTGGCCACTTCTTGGCTATGTGAGAGATTTTGCTTGTGATCGATTTTAGCTGGCATAACGGCATCGAATTATCAAAAAAGCATGCGATATCACAACCAAAAGATTCATCGCAGCTGTATGACCATGAATAGACTTAGAGTATGCGGCAAAGTATTTATCGCAACAAGCTCAGAAGCAGGCAAGATTACCGATGTTATGTCTATAGCATCGGTAATTGCCGGTAAGTAATTGTTTTTCTGTTGAGAGCCTTGAGCGCCCTGATTAGCTATTATGAGTTGGCGTGTCTATTCGCTATTTTTAGTCTGGCAGAGTAATAAGCTGCCGAGTGAGTTGCCGGTGACCTTCATCATACCCAGTATATAAACCAAACCAATAGTGCCATCAAATACTACCAGTGCGTATTCAGGTGGCGTTGCCAATCCGTTAGGTACCGCATAAAGCACGGCTGATACTGCGGTTAGACGCACAAGCCCCTGCCAAAAAATTACCGGCGAACGGTTGACCATATCCTTAGATGCCCACATTAAACAGGCTGCAGCCATGGCAAGGAACATACCGAGCGTCATAAGTGATACGAAATAACCCGCTGCCGGATTAGAGATTGCGCCGTACCAGCAAGCTGTAGCAACCACAAAATCGAATGCGCCTGTCCAATAAACGAATTTGGGAAGTAAATTTTATTTTTTATCATAACCTTGCTCTCTGAACCAGCTAACCGCGTCTTTAATCGCGGTTTCGATTGGCGTTTGTGGCATGCCTAGTTCGTCAATCGCTTTGCTAGGATCAACAAACACATCTTGCATTACATATTTGGAGTTTTTAATGGTTGTCATAGGTGCTTTGCCTGTTATTCTCGACCAAAACTCCATGACTTTAGCAGCTGTTAGCATAGTCTTAGGGGATAAGTAACTGGTGGCAACGTTTGGTACGCCGGCAATGTTACCGACGAGTTGCGCGAGGTCTTTTTGTGAGAGGTTGCCTTGCTTGTTGGCCAATAAATAAGTTTCACCGATACGGCCTTTTTCCATTGCCAATAAATGACCCCGAGCAACATCCCGCACGTCAACTGCGCAGAGTCCGCCATCATAATATTGTTTCATTTTACCCTTAAGGATGCTGACGATTAATGAGCCAGTTGGCGTCGGCATGCGGTCACCAGGACCAAACGGAAAGCCAGGGCAGACAATCGTGGCAGGCAGTCCAGAGGCGACCATTCCTTTGACAACGTGGTGACTAATAAACTTAGAGATAATGTATTCACTGCCATCTTCCCAGCTGTTGTAAAATGTTTCCTCGTCACTTAGCTGGCCATTACCCAGTACGCCTAAGGCAGCGATGCTGGAAGTGAAAACAATTTTTTTCACGCCTGCTGCTTGGGCTGCTGCCATCATTGCCTGTGCGCCATTGATGTTGACTTTGTGATGCAAAAAAGGGTCCTTTGTCCAGACAGCGAAGAGGGCGGCTAAATGGTAAAGCCCCTCGACATCTTCAACACAGTGCGTTAAAGAGGCGGGGTCAAGTAGGTTTCCTTCAACAAATTCCACTGCCATACCATCTAGAGGAGAGCGATCTTCGCCAGGCATTACCATCACGCGGACCTCATCGCCTTGTTCAAGGCACATGCGGGTAACGTGGTTGCCAATGAAGCCGGTAGCGCCGGTAATGAGTACTTTCATAATTGACTCCTGTAAGAATAAATTAAATACAAATGCATTTATAAGCTGGCTTGATCCGCTAATTCAGAGGCCACTGCTAAATAACTGTCGACACGGGTTGCAATCGCGTCAATCGAATCAACCTTCATTCCGCCACTGGCTCCCTGCTTAAGTCTGGCGTAGACGCCTTCAACAATACATGCTTGTTTCCACCAGCTAAAAGCTAGGTAGTAATCCAGTTTCGATAAGTCTAAGCCTGAGCGTTGAGCATACAGATCAACGACCGCATCACGTTGAATGAAATGGGGGTTAAGTGTCGGCGGATCCAATAGCCAAGTAATTGAATCCTTGGGTTCGGCCCAATAAAGCAGTGACCAAACAAAATCGGCGATAGGGTCTCCGATCGTACATAACTCCCAGTCCAAAACTGCGGCAATACGGCAGTCATCAGACAGCACGGTATTATCAAATCGATAATCACCGTGCGCTAGTCCAGGTCGCGTTTGCTCCGCGGGAATATTTTTTGATAAGCGTTGGTGTAGGGCATCGAGAAGCGGCAGTTCACGTATTTTTGCGGCGTCAATTTGCTTACGCCAGCGTTTTAGTTGCCGTTCTATATAATGGCTACGTTTTTTTGCTAATCCCGATAAGCCAACAGCATCGATATCGACTGAATGAAAAGCGACTTGTGTGTCTATTAAGGAATGGGTGGCGGTTAAGCATTGTGCTTCAGTAAGATGGCTAGCTGAGGCTTGATCGCGAATAATAAGCCCTTCAACAAAACTCATGACATAAAAAGGCGCTTGATTGACCTTAAGGTCATCACAATAGCCCAGCATTTTAGGAACGGGAACATCACTGTGCTTATCTAACGCGGACATAATGCTCCATTCGCGAGCCATGTCATGCGCGG
>DDDX01000097.1:0-3780 GCA_002339085.1 Cellvibrionales bacterium UBA1969 | reverse complement strand
GCGAGCCATGTCATGCGCGGTGGCTAAGCGTGCTGAAACTGGCGGGCGACGCAGTGCCCACGTATGGCCTGCCACATCATTCACACGAAAGGTGAGATTTGAGCCGCCGGCGGCGATCAATGAAAAATCGAACGGTGGTGTTGCGCCATCAATATGGTGGGCAAGCCACTTACTGACCGCTACGATATCAAGGCCTTTAATGCTAGTTTCGTTCATAGCGGCTCCCTTCCTTGAAGCTCATCCCTTGTTAGCGCAGTCTCAAGTAGATGATACTGGACCATGTTATTGCTCGTTTTTGATGACGTTGACTAAATGACCAAATTTTTTCCAGGCGTCTTTTTTCCGCGTTGGAATGTGCATGGAAGGCAGGCCTTCAACGGCCGTGGTTGATTTCAGTATTTGGCGAGCGACCGTTTGTTTGTGCACCTCGTCGGCGCCATCTGCAATCCGCAATGCTCGGCCAGAGCGGTACATGTATTCCAATGGTAGATCGGTGGTATAACCCAAGGCACCGTGTAACTGTATTGCTCTATCGATAACGGTAAGAAGAATACGCGGCACGTGAAATTTTAGCATGGCTATTTCGGTTCTCGATTCAGAGCCATGGCCGCCGCGGGTATCCATCGTCCAAGCAGCTTTCAATGTTAGTAGACGCGCAGTCTCAATTTCAACGGCTGATTCTGCAATCGCATCTTGTACCATTTGCAGCTGGCCTAAAGCTTTGCCTTTTGTCTGCCGAGAAACCGCGCGTTCACACATCATTTCAAAGGCCAGATTGCATTGCCCAATAATTCGCATACAGTGATGAATGCGACCACCACCAAGGCGTTTTTGGGCAAGATGAAAGCCTTCACCAGGTTGACCTATCATGTGATCGAGAGGAACGCGGCAGTTATCGAATAGCACTTCAGAGTGACCGCCAATGCGGTCGCTAATGTATGACGTTTGCTGATTATCAATCTCGAGCATGGGATGGCTCATGGTGCCGACATCACGAATGACCTTCATGCCAGCTGTGCCGCTTGGAACGATTAACATAGAGGCTCTTTGATGTGGAGCTGCATCGGGATCGGTAACGGCCATTAATACTGTGAAGTCTGAGACTGAGGCGTTTGATGCATACCACTTATGGCCGTTAATAACCCATTCGTCACCCTCTTGATAGCAATGTGTCGTGATTGCAGTAGGGTCTGAGCTGGCAACGTGTGGCTCCGTTAATGAAAAGGTACTGCGGACTTCACCACGCATTAAGGGGTATAGCCAACGTTGCCGCTGTGTCTCTGTGGCGCCCACTGCCAATAATTCTGCATTGCCAGAATCGGGACCTTGGCAATTAAAAATTTCAGGGGCTAATTCACTGCGACCAAGTATTTCATGGATTAAGCCAAGCTTTAGCTGGCCCATACCTTGGCCGCCGTGTTCGGGTCCGAGGTGGGGCGACCAGAGGTTTTTTGCTTTAACTTTGTCTTTTAGAGGTGCCCAAAGTTGGTCGAGTTGCGTCTGATTGAGCCCACCTTGAATCAGTTCTATCGGAATAATTTCGTTATCGACAAAGTCCCGAATCCAATCGAGCTGGTGTTGAAATTCTGTCTCGGTAGAGAAATCCCAGGCCATTTAGTACTCCGATGTTGCATAGTTGATACGTCAATCAAAAAAAGACATTAGTCATTCGGGTGCGCAGCGTCAAGATCCCAATTATCGAGTAGGATTTTATTGGCGTACCAGGTATTCCAATGTTCGGTTAGGTATTGGATCTTGCCTTGGTCATTAAAACGAAAAACAAAACAATAAACGTTTTTATAATCTTTACCTGAGTTAGTTTTACTGTGTTGCGTGTGTTGGCGCATAACATAATCATTATCGGCAATCACCAGTAAGTCAGTGAATCGATTAGTTGATAAATCGTATGAATCAGTCCCTGAATTGGGTTGGTCTTGACCGGCACCATAGAGTATCTTTTTAATCGTCTCGATGCCCTTATGCTCGGTTTTTCCTTCAAGGCCAGGTAATCTCGGAAGGCCGTTCCACCAAATGGCATCGTCTGCAAATAAACTGGCGGGATCACCGCAACTGCCATCAAATAATGAATTGGCGCTGGCAATATTGTTTTTTTCTTGTTCCGAATATTGAGGCATGATAAATAATCTCTGAAAAAGTTATGAATTGTTGAAGTGGTTCCAGCAAAGTACTTCCTTGACGGGCTTTCTATAAGCTGGTTTAAAGTCGGTGCCGATAGTATAGGCGATTGGAAATAAGCCAATTTGAGTATATTGATCAAAAGGAATGTCTAGTAATTCGGCGAGTTCTTGCTCTCGCCAAAGATGGGCTGTGGTCCATGCACTGCCTAACCCCTGAGACCGTAATGCTAAAAAAAAGCTCCAGACGGCTTGTATAATGGAGCCGTAAGAGCTGGCTTGCATGAAGACGCCTGCATTTTCGACCCGGCCTGACATCAGCGGAATTAATACTGCAGGTGCCTTGGCTAAATTTTCTCGCAGGTAATCGACGGATTGATTGATTTTGTTAAAGCCGGGAATATCCGCTCCCATATAGTTTTCGCCGACAGCATCACCGAGTAGCGCAACATAATCGTCCATGGCGGCATTATAAATGCTTGCAATTGATGTAATCGTTGTTGGGTCATCGATAATGAGCCATTGCCAGGTGTTCATGTTTGAACCATTAGGTGCTTGAAGCGCTAGCTCAAGACAGTCCTCCAATAGAGGTCTTGCAATGGGCTTAGAGAAGTCGAGTCGTTTACGAACGCTCCGAGTAGTTGTCAATAATTCTCTTGCATTCAGGTCAAGCATAATGAAATTTGCTCCATTGTCTATCAGTAAACTAAGGGTTTAATTCTTACTCTTTGGACGCGGTTGAGCAATAGTTGACATGGTTAATTAACTGTTATGTGGGTATGTGATAGTTATAAATGACAGTGTGATGGCCAGCCATTTTCGATAGCTGGACATGTTCGATAGGTAGTTATGTGCAATAGATAGTGATTTGTGCTGAGAATAACTCGGTTCATTCGTCTTCGTCAAAGCGATTGTTTATTAATTCTTTTATCGCTTGCATAGCGATTATTTCATCAGATCCGTTTGCTGTGACAAGCAATTGGCTGCCTTTTGCGGCGGCTAAAAGCATGACTGACATGATACTTTTACCATCAACCCGTTTGTTATTAAGTGTGAGTGATATTTCACTGGCAAATTGACAGCATACATCAACTAATTTGTTTGCCGCTCTGGCATGCAAGCCGAGTTTATTTTGAATAACGATTTTTTCTTTTATCATGAGGCTGTGTATTGTCTAGGTAAATGATTAGTCATTGCAAATAATTGAAGCTGCTACTTTTGTATTCCTCAGGGCATGGTTTTTTTGAGTAATTCACGATGACGAATTTGAATGATATCCATTTGTTGTTTGAAGTGCAGGTGTAAGGCGTTTGCTACGAATACAGATCGATGTTGACCTCCTGTACAACCAATAGAGACTGTGGTGTAACTTCGATTGGTTTGTTTTAATTTAGGTAGCCAGATAGTTAGGTAATTAATAATACTATCAATCATTGTCACCACATCTTCTTCCTTACTAAGATATTCGATAATTTCTTTATCGTTACCGTTATAGGGGCGAAGTTCTTTATTCCAATAAGGGTTAGGCAAGCACCTGACATCAAAAACAAAATCAGAATCAACAGGAATATGATTTTTGTAGCCGAATGATTGAATCAGCAGTGACATCTCAATGGCAGGTTTGTCGCTGATTCTATTGCTAATA
>DDDX01000106.1 GCA_002339085.1 Cellvibrionales bacterium UBA1969 | reverse complement strand
ACGGCATTTGGCCTTGATCAATACATAAAGCTCAATACAAAAATTACTCACGCTGAATTTAATGATGATCGGACTTGGCGATTGAGCAGCGAAGCGGGTGAAATATTTAGCTTTGACGTGGTGATTAATGCGATGGGTAATCAACATACGGCGGCTTATCCTGATGTCGAGGGTATTGATAGCTTTAATGGTGACAGTTGGCACGGTACACGTTGGAATCATCAGGTAGACCTACAAGACAAGCGCGTTGCTATTATCGGTTCAGCGGCTAGCGCTATTCAGATTGTCCCTGAGCTGGCTAAGCAGGCTGCGCATTTGACGGTGTTGCAGCGAACACCAAATTGGATTATGGCGCGTGGTCGAAAATTTTACTCTAAAAATCTGATTAACCTCTTTAATTGGCTGCCAGGCCTTGTCAATATTTATCGGCGTGTTCAAGCTTATATGATGAGCTTTACCGTTGAAGGTGTCACTCTAGGTCATAAGCGGATGGATCAGTTTGAGAAGATAGCAAAAGACTATTTACATGAGGTGATCAAAGACCCTGATCTTCGTGAGACATTGACACCCAAGAGCCGCTACGGCTGTAAGCGCGGCCTAGTCTCCGATGATTTCTATCCTGCACTGCTTCGCGATAACGTGGATTTAGTCGCTGAAGGGTTAAAAGCTGTCAGGCCTCAAGGGATAACAACAGCTAGCGGTTTAGATATCGATGTTGATGTTATCGTTTATTGTACGGGTTATCATATCCTTGATTATGACCGTATCCATGTCAGTGGTTTAGGCGGAAAGCGATTAGCGGAGGAGATGGTAAAATCCCCAACGGCTTATATGGGCATAGCAGCAACTGATTTCCCAAATTACTTCTTTGCAGCAGGTCCAAATGGCCTAGCTATTAACGCATCTTATTTTACTAATGTTGAGAGAAACGTCAGGACAATCGTAAGTCTGCTTAAAGAAAAGCAAAAATCTGGTATCCAAGCGTTGGTTGTAAATTCGGACATCTGTAACGCCTATAACCAAGACCTTTCCCTTAAGTTCAGTCAGTTTTCTTGGGGTGCTTCGAACTGTAATAGCTACTATCGAACAGCGTCTGGGCATGCGCCATTTTTATTCCCAGGTAGCTTCAAAGAATATAATAACTTACACAATACTTGTAATATTAGCGCGTTTGATTCGCTGTAGTTAAAGTCTTTTCATAAATTTAAAGCATCAAAGAGAGAATGTATCATGGCGTGGGATTTCCAAACCGATCCAGAATTTCAAAAAAAACTTGATTGGGCTAAAGAATTTGTTGCTAACGAGTTGATTCCATTAGAGCCATTACTAGGCGAATTCAGTGATGAAGTATGGCAAAAAGAAATCCTAGCCCCATTAAAGCAAAAGGTGAAAGATCAAGATTTATGGGCCTGCCACCTTGAAAAAGAGTTAGGCGGTCAGGGTTATGGCCAACTGCCATTGGCCTTGATGAATTTAGTGACCGGACGCTGCCCCTTCGCCCAGGAGGTGTTTGGGAATATGGCGCCCGATTCAGGTAATGCTGAACTTTTAGCTGAGGGGGGAACTGAAGCACAAAAAGAAAAATGGTTATGGCCTAATTTGCGTGGAGACATTCGAAGTAGCTTTGCCATTACTGAACCGTGGGTGGCGGGAACTGACCCGACTCAAATCCAAACCACTGCGGTATTGGACGGTGATGAGTGGGTCATTAATGGACGTAAATGGATGATCACCAATGCGTCACGTTCAGATTTCATTATTTTTATGTGTGTGACGGATGCCGATGCACCGGTCCATCAACGTTGTTCAATGATCGTAGTCGAAAAGGGCACTCCAGGAATGGATGTGTTTCGAGATATTCCCACGATGCACCATCCGGTTGAAAGTTTTGGTGAGCTCGGTGGTCATGCTGAAATCACGCTAGACAATGTCCGTGTACCTCGCGACAACTTAATTGGTGAGGTGGGTGGTGGCTTTATATTATCGCAGGTTCGCTTAGGGCCAGGCCGTATCCACCATGCGACTCGGTGGTTGGCTGAAGCCGAGCGAGCCTTTGACATGCTGTGTGAACGAGCCCAGTCGCGCTTTTCATTTGGTAAGCCCTACAGTAAGCACCAAATGATTCAGGAATATATCGCTGACTCACGTATCGATATTGAAACAGCTAAGCTGTTAACCCTTAATGCAGCCTGGAAAATGGATCAAGTCGGTCATCATGGTGCGCGGGCTGAAATAGCGATGGCGAAAGTGTATAACGCCAAAGTCTTATACAACGTTGTTGATCGTGCTTTACAGGTTCATGGTTCGCTGGGCTACAGCTGTGACATGCCCTTGGAGTTGATGTATCGATCTGCCAGAATGGCGCCCTTAGTTGATGGTGCTAACGAGGTTCACAAGGTGACCATCGCTAAGTCTGAATTGAAGCGTTATACCGCCGTAGAAGGCTGGCCCTCAGAGCACGTGCCAACCCGAAAAGAAGCTGCATTAAAACGGTTTGAGCACTTACTAGAGGCTAATTCCTAATAATGCAGGATAGTTTTAATATTAATTTGCCCGCACTAGAGCAATGGTTTGAT
>DDDX01000094.1:17062-19007 GCA_002339085.1 Cellvibrionales bacterium UBA1969 | reverse complement strand
TTTGAAATTGATTTTGAAATTGAAAACAACCTTAATAACACGCTCTATATCTATTATTATGGCGCTGGTACTAGCCATGGCCCAGAAAATACCTTCAACCTTAGATCAGGGTCGGCTTCTGGGTTTCTGCGCATGATTGGAATGACAGAAGATGGAAATTTTATTAATCACGAAAACATGAGTGTCAGCAACCTCATGATTCAAATTACTGCTTTTTCTGGAACTGACGAGGATGACGATCTGGTCGATTCAACAATTGACAATTGCCCACTTACTTCCAATACATCTCAGTTGGACGATGACAACGATGGCCTAGGGAATAGTTGTGACTCAACACCAAATGGTGACGATGACGAGGATGGGGTTGATAATGCAATCGACAACTGTATTAACATTGAAAATTCTAATCAAGCTAATCTAGATGGTGACTCTCAGGGTGATGCTTGTGACCTAGATGTTGATGGTGATTTAATTCTTGATTCTGTAGAAGTAGCTGCAGGTACCGACCCTAATGATCCAAACGATGGCCCTCAAGAGATTACCGAAACCTTAGGCGTGAATAAAAACGTCCCAGCCATGGGCGGCATAGGCTTGTTAGCGCTGGGTCTGTCGATGCTGGGCTTAGGTGCGGTTAGGTTGAGGAAGAAAATAAATTATAAATAACACCCAACGTCATTCCCCAAGATGGCGTTAGGGCTAAATGGAACCTAGAGATAAAGAAATGAAAACTATTTTTACGTTAATTCCATGTCTGTTTTTTTTATTATCATTTAATGCAAAGGCATTAGTTATTAATGGCTGTACGATACAGAATACAGCTTACTGTCCTGACGCTAACCTATCTGGCGCTAATCTGTATAACGCTGACCTATCTGGCGCTGAGCTGACTAACGCTGACCTGTCTAACGCTGACCTGACTGGCGCTATCCTGGATTACGCTTACCTGATTTACGCCAACCTGACTGGCGCTAACCTAACTGGCGCTAACCTTTCTGACGCTATTCTGGGTGAAGCTGACCTGACTGACGCTATCCTGGCTGGCACTGACCTTTCTGACGCTATCCTGATGGACGCTGACCTGTCTAACGCTGACCTGACTGACGCTATCCTATCTGACGCTTACATGGTTCGCGCTAACCTATCTGGCGCTATTCTAACTAATGTATCTGGCCAACTCCGTGATGCTACAGACATCACCCTTCCTTCTGGTTACATTATTGCCAATAACTACATTGTTGGACCTGGCGTAAATTTGTCTGGTGCTAACCTGTCTGGCGCTAATTTAAATGGTGCATTTAACCAACCCTCTGATGTTTCAGGTATCACACTTCCTTCTGGTTACATTATTGCCAATAACAACATTGTTGGGCCTGGCGTTAATTTATATGGCGCTGACCTTTCTGGCGCTGACCTTTCTGGCATGAACCTGTCTAACACTAATCTGACTGACGCTGATCTGACTGAAACTGACCTGACTAACGTTAACTTGTCTAACGCTATTTTAACTAATGTATCTGGTCTACTCTCTGAAGCTACAAGAATTCGACTTCCATCTGGCTATACATTAGAGGGTCTTTTTATAAAACCTGATGCAGATAACGATGGTCTTTCAGACGAACTAGAAATAGCCATTAATGGCGATGCTACATCAGTCGATTCGACAACATTCGCTACAGCGCTTACTAACTTAACTGCTGATACAGATAATGACGGTGTTCCTGATGAGCTAGAAATAGCTATAAGTGGCGACGCTACATCAGTTGACTCAACCGCATTTGCTACCACGCTAGCTAACTTAACTGCCGATGCAGATAACGACGGTGTGCCTGACGACTATGAAACAGCTGCAGGTGGAGATACTACAAGCTCAACCTTTGAGTCTGTGCTTTTAATGCTTACAGTTAATAAAAACGTACCAGCTATGGGCGGCATAGGCTTGTTAGCG
>DDDX01000094.1:0-16698 GCA_002339085.1 Cellvibrionales bacterium UBA1969 | reverse complement strand
TGCGGTTAGGTTGAGGAAGAAGTAGGGCGGCCTTTGACATTTTTGTTGTATTTAAAAAAAGTATTTAATAGCCCTTAACCCACCTAGTTTGGAGTATACCAAATGGGTGATGACCAAGCTCGTTCTTGAATTGTCTTGGCGTAAAATGGGTCATAACAAGCAGGTGGTTGTTGGTCTTCTGGTACGGAAGTGCAATCATATTGGGAGTAGCGGCAACTTGGGTTTTCAACGGCTCTAGCATAGTAAACAGCCCTTTTGGATTCATCAAATTCAGGATCTTTCCAGACTGAGCAGAGACTTCGATAGCCAGTGCCATTAGGTTCACAGGTATCGAGATTTACACTGGCGCCATTATTCGAATTACCGGCCACATCATAGACCTTTTGATGATGATTACCATCGTCACCAATCCAGCCTTTGATTATTTGAACTCTTTGTAAGTGATTACCGGGCGTCACATCAAGCCCTCCTGAATCGGCTTGAGCTTGAACTAAAAAGCTGGGTGTTTTGGCTGTTTTTGACGGCATGTCTTGTCCCATAGGTACTCCGGTAGAATAAGCGATAGTAAGATTGTCAGGGTTGCTACAAAGTTTGTCGTCAAAGTCCCAACTACCAAATAAACGCACCTTCATCCTAGGACCGCTCGTTCCAAACACCTCACGCCGTTGCATGGCATCAAAAATTGCATTGCGTGTATTTTCTTCAGCCCACACGCCGATTAAACCACCGGGGTTGGTAGATATACCTCCTGTTTTACCACCCTCTAAAGACAGTCTATCTGAAATAGTTGCGTCCGATTTGCCTAAATGACCAGGAAAATTATCTTCACTGACAGCCCCGCCAATGGCATTGTGTGTATCAGTCGAGGCGGAGATGCCAAACTTGAATGGATTGACTCCAATTTTTTCTTCTTGCCTTAACCCCTCTATTAATGCTGTACGTGCGTAGCTCTGCCTTGACAGACAGGAGGGACCCAGACGCGGCAACCAGTGAGAGCCAGGACCCTCATAGCATTCACCAACTTTAATTTCACCTTCATCATTTCTATAAATAGCGTCTTCCATTTTTTCGAAATCGCACAGCTCATCAACGCCACCTTGTACGCCCGGTAGGCCATTACGACATTCTGAGTCACCTTTGTGTTGCATGATTTCAATTATGGGTTCAAGGCGCATTCTAAGTTCAGCCATCTCGGCTTTGGCTTTACGAGTCCAGGCGTTTGGGTAGTTAAGTGAGAACATCCTGCCATTACTGATGTTCATATTATGTGGAATGGCCAGTACATCGCAGCCTGTATTAGCATCTAAGCAATCGCTTGCGAGCGATTCCCATAGTTGGTAATCATGAGGAGCTTCTATATGACTGACTGGATTGTCAGGTACGGTTTGATTGCGAAATATCACATTACGATGAAGATTTGAACCTAAGCGAAACGAGCTATATTCATAGGCAACAAAGGTCGTGTGCTCGCAGGCAATATTCCAATTTTTTGCAGCTTCCTTGGTTTCTTTCCATGCACTTTCACGACCGATCTTACAGCGGCTAAGGTCGTCGCCGCAGGCTTCTTTATCTCTTGATGGAAAGGGCGAGACAATGGTCTTTATTTGTGACCACGAGTGACCGGTACTGTCCCTCATGTCTTTACAAAAATCACTGTTGTAGCCGATACTGTCAGGATCAGTGCAAACCTTTACGCTACCCATAAGTTCAGCATGATCAGTTACAGCCATAAAATCTAAAGGCCGAGGGTTTTGATATTTTCGAGTTGGTTTGTCACCCAAATCCAGTGGCGGTAAATTGGCTATACCACCAAAAGCATAGCGGTAGGCATCATCAGGACCCATAATTATGTCATAGCCCACCGCATCAGCTGATATAGAGGTATGGACATGCAGGTCACCAAAATAGGCGTTACGATTAGCATTATAGTTATCACAGGTTGGTTGGGCGAAACTAGCTTGCGCTAGTGTGATCAATATTAGTAGAAGTAAGTAGTGGGTAATGTTGGACATGCAAATAATCGATAGCATCCTAGATAAGCTGTGTTTATGCATTTTAAAGGTAATCCTTTTTTGTATAAGTATGGAGATACGATCTTAAGCATTTCGATATTTTTTTGATAATGGCATTATACGATCTCGGCACGATTCAAATTTACTTATCTGTTAATTAATATTAGAATTTTAACTTCCGGAAAAATCCAAAAATCTAGGTAAACTCAGCGTTCAATAATTTAGTAGCGATCTCTTCAAGCTTGCTAATGGCAATACGATTTTTTAATAATCTATCAATGATAATTTCACTCAGAAGCATTTTTAGGCTTGCTCTAAGAAATTTATTTTTTCATCATCGTTCTAGCATCGCAACTTCTTTTGCCCATTTGTAATTTGGTTTTCCAGCTGGATTGCGTGGCACACGATCAACGTAATGGACTTCTCTAGGTATCTTATATCCTGCTATTTTTGTTCTGCAATGTTTCTGGATCTCGTTTAGATCAGGCTGCTCCGAACCCCTTGCCGATGCTACCAATACGACACGCGAACCCCATTTTTCATCAGGCACACCAACTACAACGCAATCAAAAATATCCGCATGTGCTTTAGCAGCTGCTTCAACCTCTTCAGGAAATATTTTCTCACCACCTGAATTTATTGAAACTGACCCACGACCAAGAATTGTGATACGACCATCAGTTTGAATCTGAGCAAAGTCTCCAGGCATAGAATATCGTAAACCATTGGCAGCAGTGATAAATGTTGCAGCAGATTTCTCAGGATCTTTATAATACTCAACTGGTATGAAACCTGTACGTGCGATTTTACCGATTTTCCCATCGCCAGCTTTGCAAAGCTGCAATGTTTTTTCATCGAGAACGACTGTACCTGAAATGGGAGTGACGGTGGGTCCGCCGCCTGACATTTCGGTTTTCCCTTTCTCAACGATTGTCATGCCTGTACCACCTACCTCTGTCGCACCAATACTATCGACGATAATCCAATTAGGGAACGCTTCAAGGTATTGATCTTTTATGGTAGGAGAAAAAATTGCACCAGAGCTAACAAGTATAAACATTGAGGACGTATCAGGTTTCATCTTAAATAAGTTATAACTTTCAATCATCGGCCTGGCCATGGCATCACCTACAATGAAAGTCGAATTTACTTTTTCCTTTTCGATAAGCTGCCAAATACCTTCGGGTTCAAATTTTGACATTATGATGACTTTGTTCCCTTCGAACGCACGTGATAAGCAGCACCACTGTGTGGCTCCATGCATAAGTGGTGCAATTGACATGACTGCATCATATTTATCAATGCCTCGATCAATTATTTCTTGAGGGGTATCTACCGGCTCTTGTGTCATTTGGTTAACTCCACCACCAAGTGCAAACATAACGTTACGATGTTCCCATACAACTCCTTTAGGCATGCCTGTCGTGCCACCCGTATAACACATATAATGATCGTTTTCAGATCGGGGTTCAAAATCACGTTCTATTGATTGGTTTACTAAAGAGGTTTCATACTCACTATAATTTATCTTAATTGCTTCATCATTAATCTCAGTTCCATCTTCAATGACAAGAATATGTTCAAGTTTTGGTAGGGTACCTTTCAATTGGTTGACTAGCGGCAGAAACTGGCGCTGAACGATTAAAACTTTAAGGTCTGCATTGTCAAACATATAAGCCAATTCATCTGCGACAAAGCGGTAATTAATGTTGACATAGATGCTCCGTATTTTTAATGCCGCCCACATAGATTCTACCCATTCAACGCAATTTAACCCATAGATTCCAATGTGATCTTGAAAGCCAATGTTCAATGATTGTAAATGGTGCGCCAGTTGATTGGCTCGATCTTCCATTTGACCATAGGTCCTACGTTTATTATCACAAATTAAATAGTCACGCTCCCGATAATGATCAACAGCAAGTTCTAAAGTATCCGCAATGTTAAAGCTCATGATATCCTCGCGTTTTAAATCTAATTTTTTGAATTTCGATAACTGTTATAAACTAATGACCGTTTTAAAAATATGAAATTCTTTACCTGCCATTTACGCCTTAAAAGGTACTTTGCATAAGGAGATAATTCTTATTTTTGTGATTTATTTATCTCTCTAATAAGCGATTTTGCCGTAAAAATAACCAGTTCTTTGTGGCGAGTCTTTGAAACATCCAGTTCTTTTTTACTTTTATTTCCAGTTAATCTATCTAAAGTACTAGCATAAAATAGTACTGTGCCGGTTACACTACTGCCAAGATGATGGATCTCTTCAGCACTTGCATTAGGCGCGATTTTTTTGAAAGTTTCCTCAAAAACAGCAAGTGACCTTGAACCAATTTCTGAAAATTTATCTGTTTGACTCGACCCTTCAATAATTTCGGTTTTGGCCATTATTAAATTAGCAATACTCGGTCTTTCAGTTATTAAGTCGATAAATAACTCTAAAGACTTGTCAGCATCCAACCGGTTTTGAAATGAGAGCGGCTCTGAAAATGATTCGCCCAGCTTTTTAGTGATCCTATTGATATTCTCTAAGGGGATCATAATATTTTCAATTACAGCGGAATATAATTCTCGCTTGCTTGGATAGTAGTGAAGTAGGTTTTGTTTTGAAATACCAACTAATTTAGCTATAGAATTAATGCTAGTGCCATGAAAGCCATCGTTAGAAAAGCATTCTTCACTTACTGCTAGGATATCCTCACGTGTTTGTTGACCCTTGCTTTTTTTTATTGGCGAAGATTTGCCTTGTTTATTTTTGAAATGAGAATTTTTTCTTTCTACGCTATTATTAGCCATTAGTTTTTCTATTTACCTTTAATTTTATTCATATAGAGCACGTCTTTCAGGGGTCATAGCGGCAATAAAAGCTTCAGCCTCTTCTCTTGGCATTGATTCTAAGGTTCCGTCTTCATGCTGAACACTCACACCACCTTGAGTCCAGAGTTTGACACGCTTCCTACGCACTTCACGCTCTGGATGACAGACCAAATTGCATGCACTGCAATTTATATTCATACGTTTCTCGCCTTGATCTGGAGGATTGACAAATCCTCCAGGTGTTTGAGGTCTGTTTGCCATATCGGTGGAGATTTCTATTAATTTAATGAGGACTTGATCGTCTTCCTTTGGCATAGTTTTACGGCCAGGTCCCCAAGCACTAAACTTCCCGTTCTCGGCAAGTCCTGCTGAGCCCATCATATAAGAGGCACAGCGTCCTGGGTGCATTCTTTTTGAATATGTATGTTCCATTTCTCCTAACTGGACATTGTTATTTTCAGTACGACTCATATATGTCGTCGGACAAACTGCTTCACACCAGTTACAATTATCACAATAATTTTCTTCATGTGGTATTGGTGGGGTTGCCTCAAGTTCCATACTTGTAACTAAGGCGCCTAGTACCACTGAGGCCCCATGACTCGATGTCAGTATATTTCCCGAACGACCAAAATAACCAACTCCTGCTGCTGCTGCGAGAAATCGTTGTGATAAAACAGGTATTGTACCGATCATCATATCGATATCGGTTGTGGGATATTTTTCAGCTGCTGCGCGTTGGGAGTCATTTTGCGGGGTTACATCTCGACCGTCTCCGCCAGAGGTCGTATTACCTGCATTTACGACCTGTGCTTCATAACCTTGCCCTCGCAAAAAATGACAGGCAGAGCTCGCAATTCCTTCAGCGACAATATTTGTTCTAATATAATGTGATTGATATTTACCGGGGTCGATCTTACCCATGTAGGCTTCTATAATGTCGTCATCCAAGGGTACGGCAAACACAAAAGCTGATTTTGCAGAGGGCATTTCTCGCGTTAGATCAGCCGATGGCGGACCTCCTTCCAAAGAATCAGCATTACAAACACCAACGGCACAAGCACCTGAGTGAGTAATATATTCCATAATCTTCTTTCCGAAGCGAGAAATATCTTCTTTAGATTCGAACATTTTTACTCCTGATCTATGCAACTGTCTTAGGTAGTTGTAATGGCCTGTATATAAAAATTATATAATCAATCTATCAGAAGGTTATCTGATTAAAAACTTACCGAATGGTAAGTAAAGTTAACTTTATTTGTTGACACGATGAAGGTTCAGCAGAGGGTTATAAATGATGGTATTTCGTTCGCCCAAAGTGCCGTTTAAGGTGTGGATGGATTTTCCGTTTGAATCACATTGTATGGCTGTCGGTGATAATGGAGCTGGTTATTTCTGAAGGTATTACTTGAAAGCTTATTAAGTTCAATATATTAACTAACTTATCTTTAGATCATCTGGTGATAATTGTGGATCCTCGTATACTAGGAATACAAAGTTAGTGTTTAATATAAAGAAAATAACCGATCAATTTCTCAATAAAGGACGCATTGAATGCTTAGGCTTACGGTAAGCCCCAGATTTGCAGAAACCGATGCTCTGGGCCACATCAATAATACAGTTATTCCTGTTTGGTTTGAGCAGGGTCGCCATGGTATTTTCGAGGCCGTTCATCCCAGTCTAAATGTCGATGATTGGCCGTTGATATTGGCCAAGATCTCAGTTGAATTTGTGGCTCAGATTTACTTTGGTGAAGACGTCGAGATTCGCACAGTCATTGATAAACTTGGAAATAGCTCGATCATTGTTAATCACGAGGCCTGGCAGTCGAAGAAGTTAGTTGCTACTGGCGAGGCCGTTATGGTGTATTTTGATTATCAAACTAATAAAGCTGCCACGATTCCACCCGAGGTTCGAGAAAGGCTTACGCCAATAATGAAGTAGCAACCCGCGTAAATACTCCAAGTAGTTCTAGATTTTTAAGTTAAACACCTGGTTAATCAGATGTAACCTAATTTAAGTTTTTCAACTATTTGATAGTTATGCTTTAAATTTGAGGCAGGGCTTTTGTCCTACCTAAACTAATTGCCGGTATTTTAACCAGCTCGTATAATTCAAAAATATAATTATATAATCTTGGAGTATTGGTTATGAGATTTTACCTAGGCATTACGTTTTTTCTTTTTAGTCTTTCAGCCAGGTCAGAGTGGGGAAATGACAGTTGGGGTTCTATGGTCTGGGGTCAAACCTCGGCTAACGTTCCGATGATGGGAACTTTCGGCCAATTAATTTTCTTTGTCGCTTTGCTTTCAATAGGAATGATCATCTCAAAACGTTGGGGAGTTATACGTACACTACCAGCAGTTGCTGCTCTAATGTTAATACCATTAATGGCAGATGCAAATGATATTCAACTTAATACTTTCCAAAATGGAGAAGTGGCTGATGCCGATGATGTCAATGAAAATTTCCAGGCATTATCAAGTGCTATAAGCAACATCAATTGTGCTTTGCCAACCGATGTTTCTTGTCCATCGGTCGATTCAATTAATGGGATACTTTATAACTCAGGTTTTACATCCGGTGCGGCAAGTGTTGATATAACAACTGACAACCAAGCAAGTTTTGACAGTGGATATTCCTCAGGTGTCTCTTCTGTTGATATAACACAAGATAATGCTGCTGTTTGTACTAACTCTGGAGGCTCTTATAATGCTTCTAACGACACTTGTAATGATATAGTTCCATCGAATCAAATTAGTTCTGTTTGCGGCGAAGGTACATCATATGTCGATGCGGTCTCATATGAATATAACGAGCTTTTTGGAATAAGTTGTAATGTTGGTCAAGGTATAGATTCTGGATTTACTGGTCTAGGCCCTGTCACAGAAAATGATATTTTAAATAATGAGACGTCCGCTGTTTGTCAGCAATATTGTTCTAATGATCCGAATTGTAACTATTTTCAGGATCAAGCACAGGGCGAGGATCCAAGTTTTGCTGGATTCATGGGTGAATATGCATGTGTTGGCTATACCAATTGCGTGAGTTACAACAGTAGTGGTTCTTCTGTTTTCGAAAAAGGTAGCTTAGTTTCAGGCTCAAACGGTGATCTCGGTAGTTGTGTTTCTACTGTTGATATAACAACTGATAATCAAGCAAGCTATGACTCGGGTTATCAAGCAGGTGTCATTTCAGTAGATATCACGACAGATAATCAGGCTAGTTATAATTCTGGTTACACTGCCGGTGCGAATTCAGTTGATATAACAGCAGACAATCAAGCTAGTTATGATTCAGGTTATAATGCAGGTGTCAGCTCTGTTGACATAACAGTTGATAATCAAGGAATCTGCACAAATGCTGGTGGATCTTGGTTGAACGGTCAATGTCAACCAGGCCAAACCGCTGAGTACGATTGTTTTGCTGGTGGTTTCTGTTCTAATAATTCTTATGCAAATCCGAATAGCTATGCTGGAGATACTAAACCTGCATCATGTAGTAGTAGTGAATGGAATGCAGGTAATTATATGAATTCAGTGCCTCAAGCGATGGGTATATTGTCAGCTTACATTTGCGATTAAGTCTTTTTTTTATTTTATTGCGGAAGTTAAAGCTTCCGCAATATTTTTCACATTGATAGCCTACATATTTATCGCTAAACGTTCAGTATTTTTCTGATTTTTTGGCACCAGTGCCCATCCTTTGCTTTCAATACACTCAGAGACCGAGTTGTAGCGACTAAATGTATCGTGCTTCTCGATAGATTCAAGCAAGCTGCCTTCGTCTGGATCAATCATCACGTCATCAAAATTATCTTCATCAAAAGGATCGTAACTAGCAATCCGATTACTTCGCCTGCTTAAATTTATATTATTTATTGATGCGGCTCTGTTTGCAGATGCCAATAAGCATAATTTTTTATCGTAAAGTAATTGTGCATTTTTCTCATGTTTGTCATGCATATCATAGCGATCCCAATCATTTGCGATGCAATATTGAGTGAAACTTGCGATAAGTAGTATCAGTAATCCTCTCATGATTAAGCCCCTCAGCTTTTGTTGACATGGGGCTATAGTAATTCAGGGCTAATATTTAGACCGTGATGGGGTTCTCAAAAAAAGGGTAAATTTTAAAAAGGGTATGACACGGAAAGATCTCTTCAGATGAAGATTTTTTGGATTCATGAAGGTTCTTACTTAGACTTTACTAGGTAGGTAACATCGCCGGAAATTGTTATTTTTGCAGAGTTAGATTCAGATAGCCGCTCACCACAGATGTTATAGGCTGTCATATCTTTGCCTTCTTCAATGTCTAATTCGTTTCCTGTTGTCCATATTGCCTCGATTAAAGCGTTATCGGTTTCTACTTTAAGGCGGTAGAGCGCATTTTTTTCGTTATAGCTTTTAGTAATACCGCCGTCTAATGTTTGTATGAGAAATTTAAAGCAGTGGTAAGCCTTTCTTTTCGTAATATTTCCGTCGAGATCGTTGATAAGCCCATAGCCCGGTGCTATCAATTGATGCCAATAACATTTTTCTACCTTACCTGAAGCAATCATCATTAAATAATAACGGACTAGATAAGCGGCTTGTGCGGGCTCGTCTACCATGCAGTCACCTTGTGCCGGCGCCCATTTAGCCATGCCTTTGAGCGGCCAGTTCACCTCAGTAATGTACAGCTGGTTATCACTTTTGCGGCTCATGCTGGTTAGATGATGGTATATATTGATTTTTGAGAGGGTGTCAAAACCTAGTTGCTTATTTTCAGGCGCACCGCGCCGATCAACATAAAGCTGCGATGCAACACCATCATAGTGGATTGGTTTACAGTGGAACAATGACCGAGTCAAAAAGGGTAGGTCAAAGTCAATAATATTACTGCCCAATATCTTGATTGATGGAAATGTTTCGTTCTTTATATCTTGAGCAATCTTAAAAAAATCGAAGTATTCATCTTGGCTGACAAACGCCCATTTTTTTCGATTAATCGCATTGCCAATTTGGAAGGTTGAAACACTTCCTTCAAGACGCTGAAAAATATGGCGTAACCGCTGCTTTAATAACTTACTGTTATTAATATTTTCACGATCTTGAAGGATGACTACTAACACGTCTTGGTCACTGAAGCTTTCAATAAAGCTACAATAGTTTTCGATGTTGGCAAAGTCAGCCAATGGAATTCTAATAGCAAGGTTTTTAACAGCTAAATCGCCCACAAGTTTTTGCAATGCTTGATTGTCTATTGAGTTTCTATCGGTTGTGACATTATCAAGGTTAAGGCATAAGCCAATATTGTTAATTTTCTTTTTTAGTTTGACTCTTTTAGAAAATAAAAATGAAAGCATTAATACTGGTAGAAATATGAATGAAGATAGCAATTTAAAGCTTGGCAAAATAGATCGACGCAAGAGTTCTTTTCTGATAGCTTTGTCCCGAATGACATAAGGTTGATCAGAATGCCCATCCCATGGAAAGAATGATGGAGATAAATTTTTATCGGCGTTTAAAATCTGTTTGAGTTTCCGCTTACGAGCAAAGTAATTGGCGGTTTTTTTTGATTCGAAGCTTAAGATATCATGAGCTTTTTTTTCTGCCATTGCAGCAAGTTTAGCGTATTCAGATGATAGAAGCTTTATGATTGAAGGATTCGAACTAATGCGTGAAAAGTTTTTTATGCCGTCAAGAGGCGAGACCTTGCCAAATCGCATTCGATTGATATCGAACAAGTAAAAGCGGTAGTCGTCATTTTCTTTGGTAAAAGCTATATTGCCCAGGCTGTAATCGAGGTGTAAGACGCCTTTTTGATGCATGTTGAATGTGAACTGAGTAAATTGTTTGAGTATGCTGTCGCGATGAAAAGATGGTTCGTTGATAATGTCGCGAATGAGAAAGTCATAATTTAACGAGTTAGAAATAAAATAACTGTTACACAGACGAAAACGATTGAATATTTCAACATAGCCTAATGCTTTAGGTGTGTCGATTGCCTTTGTTTTGAGACTTTCTGAAAACTCGTAGGATCGACGAGCTTTAGTCTTTCTAAAGTATCGATAAATCAAACCCTGCAGTAAATTTGGAGGTCTGAAAGATTTGACTACGGTTTGTTGGTCACTTAACGTAACCTTCTTAATGACATTTCTATTATCTTGAATGATATTGGTCGAGGCATGGAATGCATTTTCAAGGGTTTCTAGGTCAAGTTCATGAGTGGATAACTCCGATGAAAATACCAGATTAGCGACATAGCCGTTTTTGAGCTTAATCCGCTTGATGTGGGTGTTTTTATTTTTCACTTGGTTTGGATGTTTTTGTCTACGATCATGGATAAGAGATTGCTTCATTTTACCACAGAGTTGAATTTTCTTGGATGCTATGTTTAAGGGATTATGCCCTAAATTGTTCTAAAGCTAATTATCTCTACCTTATTTATTTACATACCGATCGTATAACCCCCGTCAACGGGTAGGGTTTGCCCGGTTATCCAACTAGCGGCGGGCGAGGTAAGAAAAAGCACTGCCGCAGCAATATCTTCTGGTTGTCCTGCACGCTTAATGCCTTGTCGAGCAAAAGTGGCTTCCATCATCTCATCCATATGGTCGATGACATAGGCGGTTAAATTAGAACGTGTTAAGCCTGCAGCTACCGCATTGGCACGAATGCCGTCTTGCCCCCAACTCATAGCAAAGGTTTTCATCATTTGTACTAAGCCAGCTTTTGCCGCACCGTAAGCTGGCGCTAATTCTAAGCCAAAGTATGAGGTCATTGAGGCAATGCCAACCACACTGGCACCGCCCTCAAATTGACTGGCGGCTAATTGTTTTTTACAGGCATTGCTTAAATGAAACACCGAGGCTAAGTTAATATCAATTGACTGATCAAAGCTAGTATCAGACCATTCATCGGCCTGTGTGCCGCCGGCATTATTAATTAATATATCGAGTGTTTCGAGTGATGCTGCTAGCGCGATTAGCGCTTTTCTATCTTGTATGTTTACTTGTCGATAATCCATGCCGTCAAGGTCGCTGTCGTAGTCATTGGCTGAGGCTTTTCGTCCAGTGATAATCACTTTGGCGCCAGCGCTTCGATAGGCTTGTGCGCAGGCTAAGCCAATGCCATTAGAGCCACCGGTAACTAACACGGTCGCGGTAGAGTAATCGTAGGTAATTCCTGTAAACATAATAACCCCCTTCAATATTGTGATCGCCTAATAATACCGCTGTATTCGTAAAGCGTGATTACTGTTATGTAAATTAATGACGCTAGGTTTTTTACAGCATGTCATTCAGTCTATGCCTTATCGCAAGGCCATAGGCATAGTAACTGCCATCTCTTAATCTGACACCTGTATCTGTCAATTGCGGCCCACACGATGATTGCCATATATCTTTGTTGTAGAGTGCTAGTTCACACCAGCGCAAATTACTGAGTCGTCGTTGTTCGGTTAACGCCTTGCCCGTTGCGTTAATATATTCATAAAAGGCATGCGGTGTTTGTTGATTATCATGCTTAAACTGGTATAAATAACTGGCAGCGACCTGCTGCATAAGTTCCTCGTTTAATGCGTAGGGGTTTTTACCGTCGTTATAAAGTATTATCAGTGCTGCTGCAACTAAGCCGCCATGAAAGATATCCTCAGGTGGTGATGGTGTTCCTTGGTGTTGATTTGCATCAAAGTTCCACTGGCGTAGCTTAAAAGTGTGAGTGCTAGTTTTTTCTTCACTAATAAGACTATGCCGTTTAAAAAAAGCCAACTGTTGGCGAATTATATTTTCATAATAGCTTGCTGTTGGTTTTTTTTGATCGAACTTTCGGTGGCTCGCAGCAACATAATGCATTACAGACGCCATGGTTAATGCACGATTGAACGCGACCGGTTGGCCGATTTTGTAGTGTGGCACTTCGTTAATACGCGTCATACGCTGCGTATTCGCGTGTTGGAACAGAAGAGTCTTTGGGTTAAGCCAGAGTGGACTTAAAGCAAAGTGCTTTATTGTAATTTCTGTTTCTGCTAGAAAGTGTTGGGCCTTCATGCGATAAGACTGGCCGTTTTTATTTATAGCTTCTGTTAATGAGGGATCATGCGCGATCAACCAGGCAGTATAGGCGATAGGTTGTAAGATATTTGCGGTCATTAGTAGGTTGGTAAAAGGCACAGCTTTGTTATTCATCGACCACTTTTGCTGTAAGGATGGCCAAACTGGCAGGATAGCCTCGTCAATATAAAGAAAGAGTTTGTCGAGCCGATCATTTCTTCGCGCCAGCATTCTTTCAGAGCCAGCAATCATTGTATCTAGCAGACGACGATCGCCGCTGACTTGGTAGAGTTTGCCTAGTCCCATCAAGTATTCAGCGTAATTCCAGCTGAAATCTCTCTGATAATTATCGCTCACCAAAGGCACGTGCTCCATGATGGATAAATACTGATTAATTTCATCCTCAGTGACAGCGCCTTGTGATGATAGTAGGGAATAGGTGTCTGTTTGATCAATTGATGGTTTTGTTGTGCAGTAGCCTATTTGACTGAGCAGGGCTAAGCCCATTATTAGCGTATTCAGGGAGTATCTAGCTTGTCTATTAAACCGATAACGGTGCTTGAACATGAATGATCCTTATAGCAAAACTAAACAAATTCAGTTTATCATTAACTCAATGCGATGTTTTTTGTTGATATCGGCCTTGTTTCGATTTATGCATCGCTTAAAGGTGATTGCAATGACCAGTGTAAAACAATAACAAGAGCTTAGGCTATGGCTAACGATCTTCAATCTGCCCTTAATTTACCCTCTATTGATCAAATTGGCTTTGTGGTTAAGGATCTATCCCAAGCAATGAAAGCCTATGAGCCATTGTTTGGCCCCTTTACCACCATGGACCCTGGTGAAATGGTATTTGATTACCGCGGGGTACCCACCGCCAGTGAAATACGCCTAGCTTTTGGACGAAGTGGTGATGTCGAAATTGAGCTCATTGAATGGATTTCAGGCGGCACTCCGCATAAAGAATTTCTAGATGCGGGTCACGAAGGAATGCAACATGTTCGTTTTATTGTTGACGATATTGATAAGACTATCGAGCAGGCAAAGCAACTTGATTATCATACAATTTGGTATAAGTGCTTCTCGCCTGGTTTAGCCGCGGCTTATCTAGAGCGGGTCGGCGATCCTCTAGTCATTGAATTTTTTCAGCGACCAGAAGGTATTTATTAACACCGTTATCTAGCGTGAATCAGTGAGAGGTAATTGATGAGAGATGCTATTTATAAGTCACGACCTGTGGGACCTGAGGCCGCTCGTTTTGGCGGGCAACGGATTAATGATTTTATTTTTATGTCCGAGGGCAATTCTAATGCCTACTTAATTGAAACCAGCGATGGCAGTATCTTAGTCAATACCGGCATGGGATTTGAGGCCGAAGTACATCGGCGAAACTTTGCTGATTTTTCTACTGCGCCGATTAAGTACATTATTACCACGCAAGGGCATGTTGATCATGTAGGCGGCGTTCAGCACTTTCGTAATGCGCATCCTAAAGCAAAATACATTGCCCAATCGGGTAACCAGGAGCATCAATCTTACGATGCTCGCTTACAGGCCTTTCGCTCAAGCCGATCTGCTTTTGCTTTTGCCGATAAGTTTGCTGAGTTGTTTGCTTACTATGGTGAGCAAGGCTATACCGATTTTGCCCCTCAGGATAAACCGATACCTGATATTACCTTTGATGACCGATATGAGTTTTCACTTGGGGGTATCAAGATAGTTCTTATTGCCGCTGCGGGTGCCGAAACGAATGACTCTCTGGTGTTATGGCTACCCGAGCAAAAAATCTGTTTAACCGGCAATTTATTCGGTTGCCCGTTTGGTCACTTTCCTAATTTAGTCACTGTGCGCGGTGACCGCTATCGTGATGCATTAACTTGTGCAAATGCTGTTGAAACTGTGCTCGACTTAGAGGCGGATATGCTGCTTTATGGTCACCATCAGCCAGTAGTGGGTCGCGCAGTGATTCAAACAGAACTGGCTGTGTTACGTGATGCGATTCACTACGTTCATGATGAAACAGTTCGCGGCATGAACGAAGGCAAAGATTTGCATACATTAATGCAAAATATTCAGCTGCCGCCTGAGCTCGAGGTAGGCCAGGGGTATGGAAAGGTTTCGTGGAGTATTCGAGCAATCTGGGAATCCTATGCCGGCTGGTTCCATCATCAATCGACTACCGAGTTATACAGCGTGCCGCCGCAGTCAATCAATGCAGATTTAATTGAAATGACAGGTGGTGTCGATGCATTGGTAAAAAGAGCCGGTGAAAAATTTGCGAGTAAAGAATATGAGCAAGCACTGCATTTGCTTGATATTGTATTATCGGTTGACCCTTCAGAGCTCAGCGCTAAAACTTTATCGATTCAAGTGCATGAGGCTTTACTGCCTCTGACCGATAATTTTTGGTTGTCGGCCTGGCTGAATAATCAGTTAAAGCTCTTGAGGGGCGGGCATACGGATGCGTTAAAAGTGTAAAACATGATTTAATTTTTTAAGTAGGCATAAAACAAGGAATCATTGATTCACCGCGCTCGATAAACGTCACTGTTACAGGCTGGTCAATACTGAGCTCTTCAGCTGAGCAGGCGACGATATTGCTTAGCATATGCCAGCCTTCGTCTAAAGCAATAATAGCCGCAATATAAGGCGTCTCAAAAGCTGGCGTTTGGCCGCGATGGATTTCAGTAAAGCTGTATATGCGTCCTTTACCTGAGCAAATTTGCCACTCCAGCGAATCGCTTATGCAGTGCGGGCAAAATGACTGAGGGGGGAAGGCATATTGCAGACAAGTCTGGCACTGTTGAGCGACTAATTGACCCTCTTTGCATCCATCCCAGTGTGGTGTAGATAAGCGGCTAGGGCGAGGCTGAGGCAGGGCGTTAAAAGTTGATGTTTCGGTTGTGCCAGAGTTGTCATCCCAAGTACTCATTTTCTAGTTACCTCAAGGCTTCCCATTAGACGGCAGTCGACTGGTTGGCTAGTAGCATTACGTCACAAAACAAAGCTCCTGAACCCCCGTTGGTCGCCATTGCAGTGCTCGGATTATTGACTTGTAAGGGTTTCGGCATTTTTTCGCTGAGTTGTTCATAAGCGACAATGATTTTTTGCAGCATTTGCAAGCTTCCTGCATGGCTGAAAGATAATAAGCCACCATTAGTGGCTACTGGAAATTCGCCATCGATAGCGATGCGTCCATCGCTAATAAAGTCTGCGCCTTCGCCAGGTTGGCAAAAGCCAAAGGCTTCGAACTGGCGAATAATTTCAAATGAAAATGGGTCGTAAAACTCACAAACATCAATATCTTTTGGTTGCAGTTGGGCCTGTTCAAATGCGCGCTTAGCTGCTCGTTTGCCGACATTGCCACATTCATCCCAGACCGGCGCACGGGTGTAGCTCATGCCTTGGCGATCTGTGCCAGCACCGACAATGTAGACCGCTTGTGCGTCCATATCACGAGCGCGTTCAGCGGTAGTAATAATTAAGCCGCCAGCGCCCTCTGAGGTAATGCAGCAATCGAGTAGGCGAAACGGTGAGCAGATCATGCGTGATGCCAGTACTTGTTCAGGGGTGACTAGGCCTTTGTTATAAAACTGTGCCTGTGGGTGATAATGCCCATTGCTTCGTATGGTTGCGGCGACTTCAGCGAGAGCTGAGACCGGCGTGCCATAAATGGCCATGTGGCGTTGTGCGCACAGTGCAAATTCTGCGGCGGTATAAAGGCCAAAGCATTCTGAAAATTCATGGCTAGGCCGAGTCCATGGAGCGGTTGCGCCTGTATGGCTGTATTCACCCGCTTGAGCGCAAGCAATCAAAATGGTTTCGGCTTGG
>DDDX01000045.1:22785-28623 GCA_002339085.1 Cellvibrionales bacterium UBA1969 | reverse complement strand
TCTTATCCATTAACTCGCCCGGCGGCAGTCCGGTGCAGTCGGGTTATATTAACGATGAGATCTATCGATTGAGGGCACTTTATCCAGAGAAAAAATTGTATGCAGTGATTGCTGACCTCGGTGCTTCTGGTGGCTATTATGTGGCGTCTGCGGCCGATGAAATATACGCGGATAAAGCCAGTTTGGTGGGCTCTATTGGCGTTATCAGTGCAGGCTTTGGCTTTGAAAAGTTAATTGAAAAGATGGGTGTTGAGCGCCGTATTTACAGCGCGGGTGAAAGTAAGGCCTTCTTAGATTCATTCAGTGCCGAAAAGGAGCGTGATGTGACGTTTTGGCAGTCGGTCTTAGCTGAAACCCATGCGCAGTTCATTGAGGTTGTTAAAACCGGTCGCGGCGAGCGATTGATTAATGATCCGGCGATCTTTTCTGGTTTGATCTGGACGGGTGAAGGGGCGTTGGCCAAGGGTTTAATCGATGGCTTAGGCAGTGCCGGCTATGTGGCTAGAGAGGTTATTGGGGTTGAGGATGTGATTGACTATACGGTTGAGCCAAATCCCTTTGAGCAGTTTGCAAAGCGGATCGGAACCTATTTTGCTTTAGGGGTTCGATCGATGATGGCGCCGCAACTGCGGTGAATCATTTCACAATGGCATTGAACGTGATTAATCATCCCCGATAGCGAGTGCTGGCAGCGTCACATTGACGCACAGGCCATCATCGGCATTATTGGCTTTTACTTGGCCCGCATGTCGCGTAATCACGCGTTGAACAATGGCAAGGCCAATGCCATAGCCGCCGGTATTTCGATTGCGTGCTCGATCGACGCGATAAAACGGTTCAAATATATGTCCGATATCTTGTTCTGGCACCCCGGGTCCTTGGTCAATAATACCAACAGCTATTACCGCATCGTGTCCTGGCTGAGTTGAGATGATGACTTTCACTTGGCTGTCGTTACGAGTGTACTGAATGGCATTGCGAATAATATTTTCAAATGCGCTATGGAGTTGTTTTACCGTGGCTGCCACTAAGGCTTCATGGTAATCAGTTTCTAATAAGAGTTTGACTTGCTTGACTTCGGCTTCAATCGTGCAGTCTTCAATAATTGAATTCATCAATTCAACTATGTCGACGGTATCGGTCAGTGGGGCGTCATCATCAGGCATCGCTAATAGCTGGCCGATTAATTCGTTAAGCCGTTGCGATTCTCTGTCAATACGATTGAGCTCATCACTATTGGTTTTTCGACGGGCAATTTCTAAAGCAATTTGTAGTCGTGCCAGTGGTGAGCGTAATTCATGCGAGATGTCTCTAATTAATCGATTTTGATTTTCTTTACTTGTTTCAAGTGCTGTCGCCATTTGATTAAAATCATGCCCCAGATTTGACAGTTCATCATTTCTACTCAAGTTTGATAAGCGTGCGCGAGCGCTTAAGTCGCCTCTCGCGAGTGCTCGTGCGGCTATACTTAGTTGTTCGATATTGCGAGTGAGATAGCGGGCTAGGATATAGCAGACCAAAGCACTGATTAACAAGCCAAGCACTAGCTGGGTACCGGCGCTACTCAATATTTCGCGGGCTTTAAATACGTTGGGACTTGGCATATCCAGAACAAATTTAATTTCCTGGCCGTTGATGGAACGCTCTTTACGGGCTATTCTTAGCCTCGTTAAGCTGGTTTCATTGCTGTAATGGCTCTCATCCAGCGCCGCAAATAAGGCGTTTATTTCAGGGCTGAATAGTGGTTGGCTCAGAGGGCTTTTTTCGGTATGTAGAACAAATAGTTGGATATCATTTTCTGCTAGTTGGCGTTGCCATGCATCGATTTCTTCAGGCAGACGTCGTGCAATAAAAACTGATCGATCGATAATTTTCACCGGCGCTAAGCCTTGTAAATCGCTGGGGCTTTGTTGGTTTAAGCGATGCGTTAAAAATACGCCGCCACTGCCTAAAATTAAGCTTGAAAACCAAAAACCAATAAATATTTTCCAATACAAGCTAAGCATTTTGAGTGCTACCTATTCCCCATTGGTTTGTCTCAATCTTGCAAGTAGAAGCGCGAGATTGCCAGTTAATAACGATCTAAGTGCCTATGTCCTTGATGAGAATATAGCCCGAGCCGCGCACCGTCTTTATTAATTCAAGCTGGTCTCGATAAACGGCAATCTTTTTTCTAATACTGCTAATATGCACATCAATGCTGCGATCATAGCGGGTGTGTTTT
This sequence comes from Cellvibrionales bacterium UBA1969, assembly GCA_002339085.1. Classification (GTDB taxonomy): domain Bacteria; phylum Pseudomonadota; class Gammaproteobacteria; order Pseudomonadales; family UBA7434; genus UBA7434. Next base: position 26,399 of record DDDX01000045.1, on the reverse strand, counting down.
CTATTTAATGCGAGCTCAGTTAACTCTTCTTTAGTGACTACTTGTCCGGTTCGTTCAATCAGAGTGAGCAGGGTATTGAACTCAGCGCTGGTGAGGCTCATAGTTTCATCATCAATGCTCACATGCCGATTCCCGCTATCAAGCCGGATGCCATGTACCTCAAAGACCGTTTTCGACGATTGGACGATGGGGTTTGTTTCGGTTCGTCTTAGGATCGCTCTGAGTCTAGCGAGCAACTCTCTAGGGTTACATGGTTTAGGCAAGTAATCATCGGCACCTGATTCAAGGCCAACAATGCGGTCAATATCGTCGCCTCTAGCGGTTAGCATCAGTACGGGTGTGGACGAAAACTGCCGCATGCGTTGTAAAATATCTAAGCCTTGTAAGCCAGGTAACATAAAATCGAGAACGATTGCGTCATACTCTTTGTTGTCTTTATATTGAGTCTGTAAATGATTTATGGCTTCAAGCCCATCATGGATCAAAGTGATCTGGAGATTCTCATGGCTTAAGTACTCGCTAAGTAATTCGCAAAGTTCAGTGTCATCATCGATAATTAGAATATGGTAAGTCATGACTGTTCCTAAAGCGGTGACCGGTTTGAGAGTGATGGCGCTTCGGCGATCTAACATTGGTTTAAAAAAATATTTGCCTGAATAATCCGTTTTTAGTAATGGTTATTATAGACTGCTTGACTAAAAACGTTGACGTTAAAACTGTATGATTTGCAAGCAAAAAAAACCCGCCGAGGCGGGTTTATGTGAGTGTGACAATTGAACCAGGTGCTATTTTCCGGAGAATGGAGCGATTAATATCTTGACGGCTTAACTATGCTGGAGTCATAACAGAACCGTATGAGTTCATTATCAGCATTTGGATGTTAATGTGGTGCCAAACTGTGTAAAGATAGGTAAAGATAAATGTTTATTCGCCAGCATAGTTTTTTAGCAGATTAAAGCCCATATTTTCAAGCGCTTGGCTAAGTTTGATCAGCGGCAGTCCAACTAAGCTGCTTGGGTCATTGCCTTCATACCTATCGATTAAAGTTACGCCAAGGCCCTCAGATTTAATGGCGCCGGCACAGTCAAACGGTTTCTCAAGGCGAAGGTACCGGTCAATCTGTTCAGAGCTTAGCGAACGAAAATGCAGCCGGTATTCATCCTCAAACAGCTGTTTGTCGCCTTTTTGGGTGTCAATTAGGCAGCAAGCAGTGAGATAATGGACTGTTTTGCCGCTGCATTGAGTCAAATGTTGCTCAGCTGCAGCAAGTGAACCGGGCTTGCCTAGTTGGATTTCATTCGGTCCATCGGGTGCTAAGCAGGCCACTTGATCACAGGCGATGACCAATGAATCGGTCGAGCGACTTGCCACTTTCTCGGCTTTCTCGCAGGCCAATCTCAAGGCCAACTGACGGCCCGTCTCGATCGTGGCAGGACTCTCATCAATATCGGGTGAATCAGTGCTAAAGTTTGGGATAATTCGTTTCAGCAGCTCTGCTCGATAGCGTGAGCTCGAGCCTAATACAATGCGCATATTTTTTCTCCAAAGGGTCCTTTTTTAAGCCGACGAGCTTGTATCTCGTAAATTAGCTGAGAATTGGCCTAAATCCGCGGTTTTTATGCTACTAATCCAGCAAAATGAAATTGACGACATGCCTGTAATGCCTATAGAATGCCGCGATTATGCCCAATCAACAGCTCCCACAGCAAGTCACAGTGAGAAAACTTGTCGAAAGTGGGGCAAAGCTGAGTGGTTTTGTTGCTGATGCGCGCTTACCCAGGGTAGTTGAAGTCGTCCATCAAATTTCTGCTAACTTAGAGGCAGAATTGCACTTTGGTATGGACGAATCCAACAAGATGATTATTGGGGTTGAGATCCACGGAGCTGTAGATTTAACGTGCCAGCGTTGTTTAGAGCCGGTCACGGTGCCGCTTAAGATTGCTACGACACTTACGGTGGTCGCCCACGATGAAGAGGCCCGTAGTTGTATTCGATCACATGAACCTATCGTGTTAGACGAAGGTTTGTTGAATATTGATCATATGTTAGAAGAAGAGATTTTATTGAGTTTGCCGGTGGTGGCATTGCACCCCAAGGTGTTAGCCGATGAAGTATCATTTGTCGAGCATGAAGGCATTGAACGACGAGCAGCAAGAGGCTTAGAAAATCCTTTTGCGGTGCTGAAAACATTAACGACCAAAGGCGGTCAGGAGTAAGCGAAATGGCAGTTCAAAAGAGTAAAGTAACGCGTTCTAGAAGAGGGCAACGCCGTTCTCATGATAGCCTTGTTAAAGGTGTATTATCTGTCGATGAAAGCAGTGGCGAGAAGCATCGTCGTCATCACGTAACTAGTGAAGGCTTTTATCGAGGTAAGAAAGTCGTTGACACCGGTTCTGATGGATAGGATATATACGACTTCTGTTCAAAGTTCATCATCATTTCTATAAACAAAGCTCCACAGCTTAATTCAACATTAAGCATTTTTAAACGGAGCTTTTTTGTTTTTAACTACCATTGCTAAAGCCGATGAAAATAGCCATAGACGCCATGGGGGGAGATTGCGGTTTAACTGCGACGATCCCTGCGACTCTGGCGGTTTTAGAGGCTTATCCAGATATTACTAAAGTCCATCTTTTTGGCCATGAAACCGCTATCAACAAGGCCCTAGATAGCGCTGAGCGGATACTTGCCAATCCCTTATTAAGACAACGTTTACAGATTCGCCATGCAGAGTCTCAGGTCAATATGGCCGATAAGCCAGCAAAGGTGTTACGCGAGCGAGGTGAATCCTCTATGTTTTTAGCGTTACGGGCTCTCGCGGCTGATGAAGTCGATGCCTGTGTCAGCAGTGGCAACACTGGTGCTTTGATCGGTCTAGCACGGCATTGCTGTGGTACCTTTGAAGATGTAAGAACTGTGGCTATTTGCGCTCAACTTCCCAACCTTAATCACCCAAGCTATTTGTTAGATGTCGGTGCCAATGTTGACTGCACTGCTAGCCAGCTGCATCAGTTTGCTCGAATGGGTTGTGGTTTAGTGAGCAGTCTCTATCCGCTTGACCAACGCCTTGGTCAGAAACCGAAAGTTCGTGCTTTAAGTATTGGTGTTGAGTCGGGTAAGGGTAATCAAGCGGTCACTGATGCGGTAGCGCTGTGTGCCGATGATGCCTCGATGGACTTTGCTGGTTTGATTGAGGCTAATCAATTATTAATGGATGATTGTGATGTGGTTGTGTGTGACGGTTTCACTGGTAATATTGCATTAAAGGCATGCGAGGGGACGGCTGATTATATTCGTAGTTACGCTCAGCAGGCATTATCAGAGAATCCACGCCAATCAAGCGGCGTTGAGGGACCTTCGGAGCGATTGCTTCAAGCAATGCAGACTGCTCGCTTTAACGGTGCGGTTTTATTAGGCTTAAGGCGCACTGTGATCAAAAGTCATGGGGCTAGTGATGCTATCGCTTTTCAAGCGGCTATTGAAAAAGCGATTATTCTCGAGCAGGGCGAATTGACTCAAAAGATGATGAAGCAACTCAGTTGATACTGTATTGTGACGTTAAGGAGTACTATGAATTCCAATAAAATGGCTTTTATCTTCCCCGGTCAAGGCTC
>DDDX01000045.1:0-22385 GCA_002339085.1 Cellvibrionales bacterium UBA1969 | reverse complement strand
AATCTTAAATTATGATTTATGGGCGCTATCACAGCAAGGCCCTCAAGAAAAGTTGAATCTTACTGAAACTACGCAGCCACTGCTGTTAACTGCCAGTGTGGCTTTATGGCGTGTATGGTTGGCGGTTGGTGGGTCAAATCCTGATTATATGGCTGGCCATAGTCTGGGCGAATTTAGTGCTTTAGTCTGCAGTGGCGTGTTAGCGTTTGACGATGCGGTAGATTTGGTGCGTCATCGTGGTGCTTTTATGCAATCAGCAGTACCCGTTGGTGTGGGAGCAATGGCAGCGATAATTGGCTTGGCTGATGAAAAAGTTGAAGCGGTTTGTGCCTCCTGCAGTGAAACGCAGATAGTGCAGGCGGTGAATTATAATTCACCGGGTCAAGTGGTGATAGCCGGTCATGCCGAAGCGGTGGCGCAAGCAATAGAAGGCTGCAAAACTGCCGGCGCTAAACGGGGGTTGCCACTACCTGTAAGTGCACCTTTTCATACCTCGTTAATGCAAGTGGCCGGCGAGCAATTATCGGTGCTTATTCATGGGCTTGATTTCTCTGCGCCGGAAATCCCCATAGTGCATAATGTCACGGCAAATACCGAAAGCGACCCCGATAAAATTAAAGCATTGATGGTTGAGCAGATCTATAGCCCTGTGCAATGGACACGGTGTACCGAATTCATGGTTAATCAGGGTGTTGATTACACGGTTGAGTGCGGTCCGGGTAAAGTTCTGAGTGGTTTATCACGCCGAATATATAAGTCGTTAATAACAGCGAATATTGAATTGCCCGATGCATTACTTGCTGCTGTGACTAGTCGTTAGCAGTGATCATGTTGAGCTTATTTATCTCCATGTAAATATAGGAACTGATTATGTCTTTAGAAGGTAAAGTCGCGTTAGTCACTGGCGCGAGTCGAGGTATTGGTCTTGCTATTGCACTGCAACTTGCCAAGGCGGGGGCTACTGTTATTGGGACGGCAACGACGGAGGGCGGTGCTGAAAATATTTCGCAGTATCTTACTCAGGCCGGTGCTCATGGTTGTGGCATGGCTTTAAATGTTACTGACGCTCAACAAATTGACGCGGTTTTAAAAGCTATTTCCCAATTGTATGGTGCCCCTTTAATTTTGATCAATAATGCGGGTGTGACGCGGGATAATATCTTTATGCGAATGAAAGCCGATGAGTGGGATTCGGTGATCGACACTAACTTGAATGCAGTCTATCGTGTCGTGAAGCCGTGCTTGAGGGCTATGACTAAAGCACGTTGGGGAAGAATTATTAATATCAGTTCGGTCGTTGGCTCAATGGGTAATGCAGGGCAGTCCAACTACGCCGCTAGTAAAGCAGGAATAGAAGGCTTTAGTCGTGCACTGGCGAGTGAGTTGGGGTCTCGGTCGATAACGGTTAACAGTATTGCGCCGGGTTTTATTGATACCGATATGACCAGCGGCCTTGTGGACGAGCATAGAGATAGCTTACTTCAAAAAATACCGCTGGCTCGTTTAGGGCAGCCAGAAGAGGTAGCTGCAACTGTGGCTTTTTTGGCCAGTGATAGTGCGGCTTACATTACTGGAGAGACTATCCATGTTAATGGTGGTATGTATATGGCATAATTGTTCTATTTATACACATATTGATCATAAAGCATTCTTCTTAATGATGGATTTGATTTATTTTAGCCAATGATTTTCACTGTAAAAACCGATAAAAGCGCTTACTTTTTTAATCAATCAGGGTACAATGCGCGTCAAATTAAGGTCGCTTTTTCATCGCAGTATATCTCACTAGGCTCTCGCCATGAGTGTTAATGAGATTGAACGAAAACGGGTTGATTAGTAACCGTTAATAGCCAGTTACCGAAACATTTAATACTATGTATAGCTATATAGAATTATGTAGCACTATGTAGAAACATAGAGAACCTTAAGGAGTCTACTATTACCATGAGCAGTATTGATGAACGTGTTAAGAAGATTGTTGCAGAACAATTAGGTGTAAAAGAAGAAGAGATTCAAAACTCGGCTTCTTTTGTTGAAGACCTAGGAGCGGATTCATTGGATACCGTAGAATTAGTTATGGCGCTTGAAGAGGAATTTGAAACTGAAATTCCTGATGAAGAGGCCGAGGCAATTACTACAGTTCAGTTAGCAATCGACTACATTACCAAGCACCTAGACTAAGTCGCTGGGTGTCGTCTTTTAATACGCCATTTTGCAAGCGGTTTTTGTTAAATCTTCATCGATTAGCTTGTTTATAAGCGACTAGTATTGGTGTTATGAATCAACAGCACTTCTGGCTGTTGCACTAGGCAGGGTGTATGTTTTAAAAAAAGCCGCTTCTGATTCTCAGCCGCGGCTTTTTTATTGGATCAATTTTATTTATTTAAAATTTTAATTTCGTAAGGAGTTTTGACTTGTCAAAGAGAAAAGTTGTCGTTACAGGTATTGGTATGGTTTCTCCCTTAGGAAATAACGTGGAGCAATCATGGTCGGCAATCAAGAGCGGCCAAAGTGGTATTGCTCCTCTTACGGCATTTGATGTGTCTGCCTACAGTACGCGGTTTGGCGGAAGTATCAAAGATTTTGATATTGCAGATTATATGTCTGCTAAAGATGGCCGAAAGATGGATCCGTTCATTCAATACGGTATTGCCGCCGGAATTGAAGCGATCACGGATTCAGGACTTGAGGTGACCGATGAAAATCGCGGGCGCATTGGTGCAGCCATTGGATCGGGTATTGGTGGTATCGGCTCAATAGAGAGAACCCGAGAAATTCTTGATAATCGCGGACCTAGAAAAATCTCGCCTTTTTTTGTGCCCAGCTCAATCACCAATATGATTGGTGGAAACCTATCGATCAAGTACGGCTTTCAAGGTCCAAATATCGCGATTGTGACTGCTTGCACGACAGGAACGCATAACATTGGTATTGCAGGGAGAATGATCCAAATGGGCGATGCCGATGTGATGTTGGTTGGCGGTGCTGAAATGGCGACCACTCCGGTTGGCTTAGGCGGCTTTTCTGCTGCTCGGGCCCTGTCGTCACGAAATGATGATCCTCAAGCGGCTAGTCGACCTTGGGACAAAGATCGAGATGGTTTTGTATTGAGTGACGGTGCCGGGGTATTAGTGCTTGAAGAATATGAGCTAGCCAAGGCCCGTAGTGCAAAAATTTACGCACACCTGAGTGGTTTTGGTATGAGTGGTGATGCTTACCATATGACATCACCTCCCGAAGACGGACGTGGAGCGGCAGATTCCATGCGAAATGCCTTGCGCGATGCAAGACTCAATCCTGATCAAGTTGATTATATTAATGCCCATGGTACGTCCACTAATGCTGGCGATGTAGCTGAGACGCTAGCTGTCAAATCGGTATTTGGCCAAGCTAGTCAAGCCTTAGCGGTCAGTTCTACCAAATCGATGATGGGCCACTTATTGGGTGCCGCCGGTGCGGTTGAAGCTATTTTTTCTGTACTGGCAATTCAGGATTCATTGGCGCCACCGACTATTAATCTCGATAATCCTGATGAGCATTGTGATCTTAATTATGTCCCGCATACTGCCCAAGAAAAACCCATAAAGGTGGCTATGTCTAATTCTTTTGGTTTTGGTGGTACTAACGGTACTGTCATTTTTAGCCAGGTTTAATCGATGTCTGAGCCATTTCTGATTTGGTTCAATGGTAAATTAATGGCTCCAGCTGGAGCCGAAGCGTTCGGTGTCAACGAATCGTATCTGCTCGATCGTGCCAATAGTTTTGGCGATGGGGTCTTTGAAACGCTGCTGGTAAAAAAGGGTGAGGCAGTATTGCTTGATCGCCATTTACAGCGACTTTATCATGGTTTACATCGGCTCTCTATCCCTTGCGTGCGAGATAAACTTAGTAATGATTTGCAGTTAATTGAGCCATTCATCCGTAAAGGCGACAATTTCATTTTAAAAATAGTGGTGAGTCGCGGCAGTACATTATTTGGTTACAGTAGCCAGCAAACATCAGTTAATCGTCTTTTATTACTGCAGCCTTATACGGTTAAGCGTGTTGATGCGTTGCGTTTGATGGTCTGTGAGACACGCTTATCTCTGCAGCCATTGTTAGCCGGCATTAAGCACTGTAACCGCTTAGAGCAAGTGCTGGCTAGGCGTGAGGTTGATGGCAGCGGCTGCGATGAAGGGGTAATGCTCGATCATGAAGGTCGAGTTGTTGAGGCAACGGCCGCCAATCTTTTTATTGTTGAGTCTAATGAATTTATTACTGCACCGATTGTTGATGCGGGTGTGATAGGTGTAGTGAGAGAGTTTTTGATAGAGGATTTAATTCCCCAGTTAGGTTTTTCCTTACGTCAAGAGCCTATTAATCTTGCCAGGCTTAAAGCGGCCGACGCTTGTTTATTGACGAATTCAGTGCAAGGACTGCGACAAGTCGCAAGCTTACAGTCGAGTGAGGGTATGGCATGCCAGTGGTCGCAGCATGCATTACTGTCGAAGCTACAGCAAGCATATCAGGCCGCTGTCGAATGAAGCCCTTGTCTCAACAAATAGTATCGGCGTTGATTCGTTATTTCCCATTATTGGTGGTGATTCTTTTCGTGCTGTTTTTTTTCACGGCTAAATTAGCATTAAGTGTTTGGCATAGCCCTGCAATGCAGATGAATCAAGCTGTGGACTTCACCGTTGAACCGGGTGATAGGTTTGCTTATGTAGTTGATGACTTGCAGCAACAGGGTATTTTCCCTGCAGCCAATTTAATACGCCTGTTGCAGTTCTTTCTCGCCCCTGATTTTGTTTTAAAAGCGGGTGAATATCGTTTACCTAAGCAGGCATCGCCGGCGCAAATCATGGCTATCCTAGATCGAGGTGTTTCTATTCAGGCGGGTATCACGTTCATCGAGGGTGAAAATTATCGGCAGATGATGCGGCGTTTAGGCGAGCATAAGGGCTTTATGGCACTAGTTAAAGATGCCCCAGCTTCAGCAATTATTAATGATCAGCGTCTTGTATTGTCTTCATATGCTATTGACTTAATGCCCGAGCAACTAAGCTATGAGGGTTGGTATTTGCCTGACACTTACTTTTATGATCAGCATAGGCCTTCACTCATGTTTTTAAATCGTGCCCACCAAGCAATGATTGAGGTTCTGAAGTCAGAGTGGGCGATACGCCAGCCTGACTTACCTTATGAGAGCCCCTATGAAGCATTAATTATGGCATCTTTAATAGAAAAAGAAACGGCTGTCGGGTCGGAGCGCGCACAAATAGCCGGTGTTTTTGTGCGGCGGTTAAATAAGCGAATGCGCTTACAAACCGATCCGACGGTTATTTATGGATTAGGTGCTGGTTTTGATGGCAATTTGCGAAGGGCCGATCTTCGTCGCGATTCTCCTTATAATACCTACACAAGGCATGGCTTGCCTACAACGCCCATTGCGATGCCAGGCCGAGCCGCGATTCATGCTGCGTTAAATCCTGCCAGTGGAGACGCGCTTTATTTTGTTGCTAAAGGCGATGGCAGTCATTATTTTTCTTCGACTCTTGAGGAGCATCAAAGAGCGGTTCGGCGCTACCAGATACAGCAGCGCCGGGCCAATTATCACTCGCATCCAGCTAGCCAAACTGTATCGCGAAAAAAAGACTCGGGTTAAGTCGCTTAGTGACACGTTTTATTAGACAATAGTTCAAAAGTTAATGCACTTTAAAAAGCAATACGGGTAAGGTAATAAATGATTAATAGTAGTGTTAAATTCCTCACTATTGAAGGAATGGAGGGCGCAGGTAAGTCAACCAATCTTAATTATGTGATTGATTTTTTTCAGCAGCGAGGTATTCCATTTACAGCAACACGTGAGCCAGGCGGTACTGAAATCAGCGAAAAGATCCGGCATTTATTGCTTGAGCACCACAATGAAAGTTTAGCGCCATTGGCCGAGTTGATGCTTATTTTTGCAGCAAGAGCTCAACATATCAGTAAGGTGATTAGGCCAGCTTTAGAGGCTGGCCAGTGGGTTATTTGCGATCGATTCACCGATGCTACCTATGCCTATCAAGGAGAGGGTCGGCAACTGGGTGGAGAAAAAGTGGAGTTGCTTGAGCGCTTCGTTCAGCAAGATTTGCAGCCTGATTTAACCATCATCTTAGATGTTCCTGTTGCCTTAAGTGCTGCGCGTGTTGAGCAACGAGGCGGTGAATTAGACCGCTTTGAGGTGGAAGGCAGCGATTTTTTTCAGCGCGTACGGGATGCTTACCATCAGCGTGCTAGTGAGGCGCCAGAGCGTTATGCGCTGATTGATGCATCTCAATCATTGGCGCAAGTAAACACTGAGCTGCAGAATATTTTAGAGCAGTTGTTGGATTAATGGCAGGAGTTGGAAGATGCCTTTGCTCGAGGGTTTGCCCTCTACTTTAAACTTATTGATATTCATTGGTTGAAGCTTTTATGAGTATTTTGAATGATCAGGTGCATGATGTTGCGTTGAGTCAGGATGAAGATTTTAGGCCTTGGCAAATGATTGAGGCTCAACATTTAATTTGCGCTTATCAGTCTAACAAGTTGCCTCATGCGCTCATATTGACAGGTCCATTAGGGGTCAGTAAACAACATTTTGCCGAGCAGTTAGCTTTTTTCTTGCTCTGCTCCTCACCCGATGCTGGCCGTGCTTGCGGACGTTGTAAGTCATGTTTACTTTCTCTTGCTGGCAATCATCCCGATTGGACGAATATCGGTCCCGAAGAAGCGCACAAAGTGATAAGGGTCGATACTATACGGATGATTCATCAACGTTTACAACAAACCTCTCAGCAGGGTGGTAACAAGGTTTGCATTATTTGCCCAGCTGAGAATATGAATGAAAATGCGGCCAATGCTTTGCTAAAAGTGCTTGAAGAGCCACCTGCCGATACTTACTTCCTATTAGTTGTGCATCAGGTCTCTAAAATATTACCTACGATTTTATCCCGTGCTCAACGTGTTAGTTTTGCGCTGCCTTCAGCGAATAGCATTTTCGATTGGTTAAAAAGTGATTTTAATCAGGTTGATATAGAGCATGCTATTGAGCAAGCAAGAGGTTTTCCTGAGCGTGTTAAATCAATGCTATTGGAATCTGATGAGGTACAGTTTGATTACGATACGCTGATCGAGCTGATGCTAGGAAAACGCTCGGGCTATGATTTCGCAGCCAAACTTGACCAACGTGGTGCAACGAGTTTTTTAGATGCCTTGCTTGTCCTTTTTGCTAGGCAGTCGGCCGCTAACTTGACTGAATCGAGTGAAGAGCTGGCCAGTTTGGATGCTATTTCTGAACAACAACGACATGAAATCTATGCTTTAGCCATAAACGCCAAGCAAGCTATAGCTCAAAATGCGAACTTGCGCTTACTTATAGAAACGTTTTTGCAGGATTGCACTTCATTTTTTCAAACTTCCCATGATTAAATAGCTTCTTAGTTATTGCGATGCGAATCCTTTAGTTTGCATCATACCTTGTCGAATTTGGCTGTGAGAGTGTTATGGGAAATGCGTTAAGAGTGGTTGAGGCTGCCGGGGTCTTGCATTGGCAAGCCTTTGGTCGAGAAACCCTGCATAAAATTTATATACCCTTTGTGGAAGGGGGGCGGATTTTTCATTGCAACCGATAAAGATTATCGCTTAGGCGATCGTGTGCATTTGTCGCAACCCTACTCGATGAGCCTGAAACGGCAGTATTAATAGCTACTGTTATTTGGTCGGCATGACATTATGGGCTGCAATATCAGCGGGGTATTGGTGTGCAATTGATAGATCAGGCTGCTGCTTTAAGCAGTAAAGTTGAGGCATATTTAGCCGCTAACATTTCTCCGAATAATCCTCCCTTCACGCTCTAGCTTAGTGAATGTCCATTTTTTTTGACTATCACAATAAATACTACTCATCATAAGTTTGCTTTACGTCAAGTCCCTGTCATGATTGTGTTATCATAAGAAAACGCTAAGATTGGGTTTTGGTCTAGAGAGGTCGCTCGTGGATTGAGATACCATACCTAAGTATCCATCATGTATTGAATTCATTATTAACTATCGACTGGCCTCAATTCTAGCACCGTATTTAGGGGTCTGAAAATGACTGAAAAAAAACGACCTGTTGGCGTAATAGAGGGGTTTTATGGTCGCAGCTGGTCATGGTCTGCACGCCATGAGTACGCTCGGTTTATGGCCGATGAAAATTTGTCGGTTTATATTTATGCGCCCAAATCAGATGTAAAATTACGTCATGCTTGGTTCGAACCATGGACTGATAAAGAGTTTTCAGCCCTGCAGTTGCTGGCGCAAGTATTTAAAGCGAAAGGGCTTGCTTTTGGCATCGGTCTTTCGCCTATTGGCTTAGCAGCGTTAAACGCTGGATCGCAAGCGGAGACCAAAGCCTATCGGCAGTTAGATGAAAAGTTAGCTCAGATACAGAGTGTTTCGCCAGATTTGCTGTGCATTTTATTCGATGATATGCCCTCATTGGGCGATGATATGGCACGACGGCAATTACGTATTGTTGATCATATTGTTGGCAAGGCAGTGGCTGATCGCTATATTGTTTGTCCTAGCTATTATTCTACAGACCCTATATTAGAGAAGCTATTTGGTCCTAGGCCCAAGGCTTATTGGCGAGATCTTGGTCAGGCGCTGCCCGCTGAGATCGGATATTTTTGGACCGGTGAGCAGGTCTGTAGCCAGGATTTTAGAGAAGATAACCTTCATTTTATCTCAGATCAATTAGCGAGATTGCCGGTTATATGGGATAATTACCCGGTTAACGATGGGGCTAAATTGAGTCGTTTTTTACATTTAGAGCCGTTTAAAGGGCGATCTTCGCTGATTGATATGAGCGCTGGGCATTTCGCCAATCCGATGAATCAGCCTTACTTGTCTCAATTACCGTTAGCGAGTCTAGTCCGACTATACCCATGGCTAGACGTTGCTGATACAGGCTCAGTCTTGCATGCCGATGAAAAGTCGGCTGAATTACTTTGGCAGAAGGATGCGGAACGCTTATTCGGTTCTGCTTTAGCACATAGTGTTTTAAAAGATGCCTCCATCTTTTCTACTCAGGGCTTAGATGAACTGAGCGCGACGGAAAAGCAAGCATTAATCATTCGCTATTCGGATTTTAACTCGGTGTATGCAAACGAGTTAGTGGATTGGCTAACTGAGCAGTATGTATTTGATCCGGCGTGTTTAACCGGCTAACTTTTTACTTTATTAATGATCGATTTGGAGATAGTAACAATGTTTGAAGGTAAAACTCTTACCCTGAACAAGAATAACACTGGTATTGCTGAAATGTGTTTCTCTTCTCAAGACAGTGTGAATAAGCTGGATATCGCTACTATAGAAGAAATTAAGCAGGTCGTTGACCTACTTGAGGCTGATAACAGTGTGCGCGGTCTATTAATTAGCAGTGGCAAAAGTGCATTTATTGTTGGCGCAGATATCACTGAGTTTACAGAGTTGTTTAATGGTCCCGAGCAAGCGCTTTACGATGGTGTTCAAGAAGTTCATCGGCTCTTTAATCGGTTAGAAGATCTGCCTTTTCCCAAGGTGGCAGCGATTAACGGTTTTGCATTAGGCGGTGGTTTTGAGTTGGCTTTAACGGCAGAGTTTCGTGTCTGTGCTGATGTGGCTGCTTTAGGTTTTCCCGAAGTTAAGCTGGGTATTATTCCTGGCTATGGTGGCACGATTAGAGCGCCAAGGGTGATGGGTTGCGATAATGCGGTAGAGTGGATTTGCACTGGTAAGCATGCCAAAGCGGCAGAAGGTTTGGCCTTGGGTGCGGTCGATGCTGTGGTGCCTCTCGAGGGTTTAGAAAAGGCCGCTTTGTCCATGTTGCAAGCGGCCATTGATGGTGAACTGGATTATGCTTCGCGCAGGGCTGAGAAAAAAGCCCCAGTGCTTCTCAATGACATGGAGCGTCTAATGGCTTTCACCAGTGCCGGAGGGCTTGTTTCGGCCCAGGCGGGTCGAAATTATCCTGCGCCGATGTCAGCGCTGAAAGCAATCGAGAAGCACGCTACTTTAGGCCGTGAAGAAGCCAGCAAAGTTGAAATAGAGCATTTTGTTAGTTTGGCCTTTACCGATGTGGCACGCAGTTTGGTCGGACTGTTCTTAAATGAGCAAGAAGTATCGAAAAAAGCACGTACTTTAGCGGGTAGTGTTGAGCCTGTTGAATCAGCGGGTGTATTAGGTGCGGGTATTATGGGTGGAGGGATCGCGTATCAGTCAGCAGCGAAAGGCGTGCCTATTTTGATGAAAGACATTGCTCAGTCTGGATTAGATGCGGGTATGCAAGAAGCGTCTTCTTTGTTTAGTAAACGCGTTAATCGTGGCCGCATGAAACCAGAAAAAATGGCTGCGGCATTAACCCAGATCAAGCCAAGTTTAGATTATACCGGCATTGAAAATGCAGACGTAGTGGTTGAGGCGGTGGTAGAAAATCCAAAGATTAAAAAGACTGTTTTGGCTGAGTGCGAAGCATTGATGGTCAATGATTCAGTGCTTTGCTCTAATACATCTACTATTCAAATTAGCGAATTAGCGGAACCCTTAACCCGACCAGAAAATTTCTGCGGGATGCACTTTTTTAATCCCGTACATAAAATGCCCTTAGTTGAGGTCATTCGAGGTAAACAGAGCAGTGATTCAGCGGTTGCTAGAACGATGAGTTACGCCTTGTCTTTAGGTAAGACGCCGATATTGGTCAATGACTGCGCCGGTTTTTTGGTCAACCGTGTGTTGTTTCCTTATCTTGGCAGTGCAAATGCGCTGATGAAAGAGGGCGTCGATTTTATTGAAATAGATCGTGTAATGGAACGCTGGGGTTGGCCTATGGGCCCTGCTTACTTACAAGATGTCGTTGGTTTAGATACTTGTGAACATGCATCTGGCGTCATGGCGGAAGCGTTTCCGGAGCGTATGCAAGTGGATTATAAAAGTGCGGCCGAAGCACTGTTCGAGGCCGGGCGCTTAGGCCAAAAGAATGCTAAAGGTTTTTACCAGTATGTGCCTGATAAAAAAGGCCGTATTCAAAAAACCGCTGATGATGCAGTAGGGGTTTTATTGAGTGACCATATTGATGCGGCAAAAACCATGGACGATGAAGAAATTATTGATCGCCTTATGGTTCCGATGGCGCTCGAAATGATTCGTTGCTTAGATGAAGGCATTGTAGCTACGCCAGCTGAGGCTGATATGGCGTTGATTATGGGGATAGGTTTCCCTATGTTTAGAGGGGGTATTTGTCGTTGGTTGGATAATACCGGCATCAGTGAATTCTGCGCCAAAGCTGAAAAATATGCCTACTTAGGCGAGCCGTACAGACTGCTCGACAGTATTAAAGCAATGGCGGCTGAAGGCAAAATATTTTATTGATGGCACTATATTCTTTCCTTAAAACAGAAGCGTCTATAAACAATTTGATTAGTCTGTGCTTGTTAATTAGCACGGCATCCAGTGGAGAAAGATAATGAGTTTAGCCGATAATACACCAGTGATTGTTGACTGTGCACGCACCCCCATGGGTCGCTCGAGAAACGGCATGTATCGCCATACCCGTTCTGATGATCTGGCTGCAGATTTAATCTCGGGCTTGTTGAATCGCAATCCCGATTTAGACCCTGCTGAGATAGATGACATCGTGTGGGGTTGTGTAAACCAAACAAAGGAACAATCGTTTAACTTAGCAAGAATGATGTCATTAATGACGCAAATCCCGCATACGGTCCCAGGTCAAACCGTGAACCGTCTGTGTGCTTCATCAATGTCAGCGTTGCACATTGCAGCGCAGTCCATTTTAGCCGGTTACGGTGAAGTGTTTGTGATCGGTGGTTCTGAGCATATGGGCCATGTGCCGATGACCGAGGGTTTGGATCCCAATCCACGCCTTAGTAAGCACATTGCGAAAGGCTCCGGCATGATGGGACTGACGGCAGAAGCTTTAGCTATGTTGCACGGTGTAAGTCGTGAACAGCAAGATGCCTTTGCGGTTCGGTCTCATCAGCGTGCACATGCGGCGGCCACTGCGGGACACTTTGATGCTGAAATTATCCCTCGCCTTGGTCACGATGCTGACGGTGCTCTACGTTTAATGACGGCTGATGAGACGATTCGTCCTGACACCTCCTTAGAAACGCTAGCACAGTTAAGGCCTGCCTTTATGCCAAAAGGCGGTTCGGTAACCGCCGGCACATCGTCGCAAATTACCGACGGTGCAGCAGCTATGTTAATCATGAGTGCCAGCAAAGCCAAAGCGCTAGGCTTGTCACCTAAAGCCAGAGTTATTTCAATGGCCGTCTCAGGAGTTGACCCCTCTATTATGGGTTATGGCCCTGTGCCTTCTTCGCAGAATGCTATGGAAAGGCTTGGTATGTCTATCAAGGATATTCAAAGCGTTGAGCTAAATGAGGCCTTTGCCGCTCAGTCGATACCCGTTTTAAATGACCTCGGTTTGATGGATGACCTCGATCAGAAGGTTAATCTTTGCGGTGGTGCGATTGCATTGGGCCATCCGCTGGGTTGTTCTGGCGCCCGAATTATGACAACGCTAATCAATACCATGGAGCGAGAGGACACGGAAGTGGGTCTGGCCACCATGTGTGTTGGCTTAGGGCAGGGTGTGAGCACGATTCTTCAGCGTTTTTAAATGAGCTATATTATGCGGTATCGCTCGACAGGGGAGTTCATGGCTGTAAGTTAGCCCTCGGAGTTCAGTTAATATCTGAAGTCGAAGGGCTATCCATTTGGTTTTACAGCCTCTATTTTGATTATTTGACGGTCATTATTGATTAGATTGGTGCCTGTTTTTCTATTTTGCAGTAACTTGGTCGCGCTAAATACTGTCATTATTCAACTTCCTTTGGGTTCGGGCCATCAAGTATTGATCATTGGGGGTCAAATGTGGCAGAATCCGCCCGCTTTCAGCAGTCTAGAATCACGTTTGGCGAGCACCTAAAATGTGGCACATCGTTTACAGTGTAAACTGGATAGAAAGTTAAATTTGCGGACGTGGCGAAATTGGTATACGCGCTGGATTTAGGTTCCAGTGGGGCAACCCGTGAGAGTTCGAGTCTCTCCGTCCGCACCATATTTTTGCTTTGAAGTGAAGAGTGATGCCGTCAAGTTGCTGAGCTCAAGACCACTTGAGGACTGACAAGTTCTTACGCCTTTAATAATGATGAACCATAATAGCTGGCAAAGATTTATTAACCTTAGAGGATAATTTAATGCAGGTTTCCGTTGAATCGATCGATGGGCTAGAAAGAAAGCTAAATATTGCTGTGCCCGCCGAGCAGATCGATACAGAAGTAGCAAAGCGCATTTTTGATGCTAGTAAGAAGGTCCGTTTAGACGGTTTTCGGCCGGGTAAAGTGCCGCGCAAAGTTGTTAAACAGCGCTTTGGTGATTCTATCCGTGCCGAGGTATTGGGTGAGATTGCGAATCAAATGTTTCAACAGGCGGTCTCACAAGAAGAGTTGAAACCGGTTGGGCAACCGGCTATTGAGCCTAAAGTCAATGAAGAAGGCAAGGACTTTGAATTTATTGCGACCTTTGAAATTTTTCCCGAAATCACATTAAAAGATACATCACGTTTCGAGCTCGAACTGTTAGCGGCCTCTGTTGGCGATAAAGATGTTGAAGAAATGATCAATAAATTGCGTGATCAACAGGCTACCTGGACGGAAGTCGCACGCCCAGCTGCGATGAATGATAGAGTGAATATTGATTACGCAGGCACCAAAGATGGCGAACCTTTTGATGGCGGCTCAGCCGAAGGCAGCGACTTAGAGCTTGGTTCCAAACGTATGATTGACGGGTTTGAATCTGGCCTAGAGAGTACCAGTGCAGGTGATGTTGTTACCTTAAATTTAACCTTCCCCGAAGAGTATCACGCTGAAGACTTAAAAGGCGCTGCCGTAGTTTTTGAGGTAAAAGTGAATACTGTCAGTGAAAAAGTGTTGGCCGAGTTAGATAAGGCGTTTTTTGCAAAGTTTGAAGTTGAGGGCGATCTCGAAGACTTCAAAAACAATGTCAGGGAAAATATGATTCGTCAGCTGGACGCTTCATTAGAAGCGCATCGTAAACAGTTAGTCATGGATAGGTTATTCGAAGAAAATAATTTTGATTTGCCCGTGGCCATGATTGACTCTGAAATAGCCAATTTACAGCAGCAGTCGTTGGCCCAGTTTGGTGCCGCAGCAGAGAGTTTCGATCTTTCCATGCTTCCTCGCGAGTTGTTTGAAGAACAGGCTAAGAAGCGAGTCGCGCTGGGGGTTATTTTGAATCAAGCGATCGTTGATTATGAGATCAAGCCTGACCGCGAAGCTTTAATGGCATTTCTTGATGATTTAGCTAAATCGTATGACGATCCTGAAGAAGTTAAGCAGCACTATTTATCTGATCAAAATCGCCTGCAGCAGGTAGAAATGATGTTGATTGAAAAAAGGGTTGTTGATGCAGTGCTTGAGTCGGCTACAGTCACTGAAAAGGCCAGCACTTATCAAGATGTGATGGAAGCAGCTCAGGCGAATCAAGGCTAGTTAGCTATTCACGTTATAAATGCTTAGCAATCATTTTATTAAGCGACTACACTAAGTTATTAGGTGTGGTCGCTTTTTGGTTTACCCTATTGTTAAATTTTACATCTCGACTTAAGCTGGACCACATTCTCTTTCTGATACCGTTTAGGAGTATTAAAATTGACCGATTCAAGCAACACTCAATCAATTACTGAGAACCTAGGCTTAGTGCCTATGGTGGTCGAGCAAACCTCTCGAGGTGAGCGATCATTTGATATTTACTCGCGTTTATTAAAAGAGCGGGTCATTTTTGTGGTCGGTCCGGTTGAAGATAATATGGCTAACTTGATTGTGGCTCAGTTACTGTTTTTAGAGTCTGAGAACCCTGACAAAGATATTAGCCTTTATATTAACTCTCCCGGTGGTTCTGTCACCGCTGGTTTAGCCATCTACGATACGATGCAGTTTATTAAGCCGGATATAAGTACTATCTGTATAGGCCAGGCGGCCAGCATGGGCGCTTTCCTATTGTCAGGTGGCGCTAAAGATAAGCGTTTTTGTCTGCCCAATTCACGGGTGATGATTCACCAACCCAGTGGCGGTGCACAAGGTCAGGCCACCGATATCGATATTCAGGCAAAAGAGATTTTAATTATTCGTCAGCGGCTTAATTGCTTGTTAGCTGATCATACCGGTCAACCGATTGAAACTATTGAAGCCGATACTGAGCGGGATAATTTTATGTCGGCGACCATGGCCAAAGACTATGGTTTGGTTGATGAAGTGCTCGATCCTCGAAAATTGAATAAAAATTAATCAGATTCAAGGAAGATCTGCCCAGCTAGACAAGGCGTATATATAGTGGCTATAAGAATTTTTGTTGAATTAAAATAGCTTAACATTTTTAGGACTTTTTTGTATAAAATGACACTAAGGGCTGTAAATTAGGTTAATCTTTGTCTAGTGGTGGTCTTTGATAATCCTAAAGATGGACTTAGCGAGCAAACTAGCATTGACACGAGGATAGGGTTAAATGTCTGAGAACAACAAGGATGGCGATAACGGTAAATTATTGTATTGCTCATTTTGTGGTAAGAGCCAGCACGAGGTTAGGAAATTAATTGCTGGTCCCTCCGTTTTTATCTGTGATGAATGCGTCGATCTATGTAACGATATCATTCGTGAGGAAGTTCGCGAAGCCAGTTCAGAGGCTGATCCCGAAAAGCTCCCAACACCAGTAGAAATCGATAACATTCTTGATGAATACGTGATTGGCCAACAGCGGGCAAAAAAAGTGTTATCGGTTGCGGTTTATAACCATTACAAACGACTCAAACACCAAGCCTTGAGTAAAGATGACGTCGAGTTAGGTAAAAGCAATATCTTGCTGGTAGGACCGACCGGCAGTGGTAAGACCTTACTCGCAGAGACTTTAGCAAGATTACTAGATGTGCCTTTCACCATTGCTGACGCGACAACTCTGACAGAAGCGGGCTATGTGGGTGAAGATGTTGAAAACATCATTCAAAAATTATTGCAAAAATGTGATTATGACGTTGAAAAAGCACAAGTCGGCATTGTCTACATTGATGAAATCGATAAAATTTCTCGCAAGTCAGACAATCCTTCGATCACGCGTGACGTTTCGGGTGAAGGTGTTCAACAAGCCTTATTGAAATTAATTGAAGGTACAGTGGCTTCTGTACCACCACAAGGTGGACGTAAGCACCCTCAGCAAGAGTTCTTACAGGTTGATACCTCCAATATTTTGTTCATTTGCGGTGGCGCTTTTGCCGGTCTAGATAAGGTGATTCGCGATCGGTCAGAAAAAAGTGGTATTGGTTTTCAAGCAGAAGTCAAAAGCAAAGAGGGCAATAAAAACTTCGGTGAAACCTTGCACGATCTTGAGCCTGAAGATTTAGTTCGATATGGCTTGATTCCAGAGTTTGTTGGCCGTTTACCGGTGGTGGCTACGCTTGAAGAGCTTGATCAATCAGCCTTAGTTAGAATCTTAACCGAACCAAAAAATTCTTTGACTCGCCAGTACAGTAAGTTATTTGAAATGGAGGACGTTGAGGTTGATTTTCGAGAGGACGCACTCATGGCGATTGCCAATCGAGCGATGGAGCGTAAAACTGGCGCTCGTGGTTTGCGGTCTATCCTCGAGTCCGTTTTGCTTGAAACCATGTATGCTATTCCCTCTCAAGCAGGTGTTGCTAAAGTAGTCATCGATGGTTCGGTGATTACTGGGGATTCAGAGCCCTTAGTGGTCTATCAGGATACCCCCAAAGTGGCATCTGATGACTCGTAAGCCATTCAACATTATTTAATTAAGTAATTGGGTTAAATAGGGTTGTAAATCCAAGTTTAGTCGCCATGTCTTTAATATCTGGCGTGTTTCTTATATCGAAGCAGCTATCTGCTGTATCGGCAAAGTACGATGGTGATTTAACCGCAGATACTTGATCCGCATGATCATCGATCTTGCAAAATTCTTTATTGGGCTGCGATATTCATACCTTACTTGCCTTATTAGGAGGTTTACATGAGTTTAAAGTTACCCTTACTACCATTGCGCGATGTAGTGGTTTATCCCCAAATGGTTGTACCTTTATTTGTAGGTCGAGAAAAGTCGATTAGAGCGCTTGATGCGGCCATGGCTGAAGATAAACAAATTCTTCTGGTTGCTCAGACACAGGCAGATGTGGATGACCCTGGTGCCGAAAGTTTGTACTCAGTAGGCACAGTTTCCTCGATCTTACAGATGTTGCGCCTCCCCGATGGAACCGTCAAAGTGCTTGTGGAGGGTGGTCAGCGCGCCAATGTGCTCAGTATCGACGCTTATGAGAACGAAGAGCATGAAGAGGCTTATCTTGATGCAGACGTTGAACTCATCGCAGAGCCAAAAAGTGAAGCAGAAAATAGTGATGATGCTGAGTTGATTGCCGTATTGAACAGTCAGTTTGAACAATACGTGAAGCTCAGTAAAAAAGTGCCTGCCGAGGTGCTTTCATCTTTGTCAGGCATTGAGTCGGCCAATCGATTTATTGATACCATCGCAACGCACTTGGCTCTAGAGGTCAGCCAAAAACAGGAGATTTTGGCGGCGCATGATCAAGCGGCTAGAACTGATTTATTACTAGGCTTCATGGATGCAGAGATCGATTTGCATCGCGTTGAAAAGAAGATACGTGGCCGTGTAAAAAAACAGATGGAAAAATCTCAACGTGAATATTATTTGAATGAGCAGATGAAAGCTATTCAAAAAGAGCTGGGTGATATGGAAGACGTGCCTAATGAACTCGATGAGTTACAGGCAAAGATAACAGACGCTGGCATGACTGAAGACGCTGAGAAAAAAGTTAATGCGGAATTAAGCAAGCTAAAGATGATGTCGCCCATGTCAGCAGAGGCATCTGTTGTGAGAAGTTATATCGATACGGTTGTTTCTCTTCCTTGGAAGAACAAAAGTAAAATTCGTCATGATCTAGCCCGTGCTGAAAAGATATTAAACGAAGACCATTTTGGCCTAGAAGAAGTCAAAGACAGGATTATTGAATATTTAGCCGTTCAAAAGCGAGTCAAAAAGTTGAAGGGCCCGGTGTTGTGTCTGGTAGGGCCGCCGGGTGTGGGCAAGACTTCACTGGGTGAATCATTGGCACGCGCGACTAATCGCAAGTTTGTCCGGATGGCTTTAGGTGGTGTCAGAGACGAGGCCGAAATCCGTGGTCATCGCCGCACATATATTGGCTCAATGCCCGGTAAGGTTTTGCAAAAGCTTGCGAAAGTTGGTGCTAAAAACCCGTTATTTTTACTTGATGAGATCGACAAGATGGGTATGGATAATCGTGGTGATCCGGCTTCGGCCTTGCTCGAAGTTTTAGATCCTGAGCAGAATCATACCTTTAATGACCACTATCTCGAAGTCGACTATGACCTTTCGGATATCATGTTTGTTTGCACCTCTAATTCTATGAATATTCCTGCACCGTTATTAGATCGCATGGAAGTGATTCGTATTCCTGGCTACACCGAGGACGAGAAACTGAATATTGCTGAACGCTATTTATTACCAAAGCAGCTCAAACACAACGGCGTTAAAAAAGGCGAGATCGAGGTTAAGCAATCGGCGCTGATTTCACTAATTCGCCACTATACTCGTGAAGCCGGCGTTCGATCACTTGATCGTCAAGTGGCGAAAGTCATTCGTAAAGTAGTCAAGGCGATAACAGCGAAAGAAACAACTGCGCCGGTAATTGTCGACGAGCATAATTTAGCAGATTACAGTGGCGTAGAGAAATTCAAATACGGTCAGGCCGACGAGGAAAATCGTATTGGTCAAGTTACCGGTTTAGCGTGGACTCAGGTCGGCGGGGAACTGTTAACGATAGAGGTGGCGACTGTCACGGGTAAAGGCCGTCAAGTCAAAACTGGTTCGCTCGGTGATGTCATGCAAGAATCTATTCTTGCGGCTACCACTGTCGTCCGTTCCCGGGCGCAAGTATTAGGTATTGCAGGAAATTTTCATGAGAAATACGATTGCCACTTTCATGTTCCTGAGGGCGCGACACCAAAAGATGGCCCCAGTGCAGGTATCGGAATGTGTACGGCACTGGTTTCATCTCTCACTCAAATTCCGGTTCGTTCTGACGTTGCAATGACTGGAGAGATTACTTTACGAGGGCAGGTTTTACCGATTGGTGGTTTAAAAGAGAAGCTATTAGCGGCGCATCGCGGCGGAATCAAAACGGTTGTTATACCCGACGAGAATGAGCGTGATCTAAAGGAAATTCCAGATAATATCAAGGATGCATTGACGATTAAGCCGGTTAAGTGGCTCGATGAGGTGCTCGAAATTGCACTTGAGAGCACGCCTTCACCCTTAAGTGATGAAGATTTCAACCTGTCTAAAGGTATTGGGACGGCTAGTACTAGCGAGTCAAATGATGGGCGTGTCAACGCACATTGATGACTATTTAAGCTAATTTAAGCTAAGCAGTCTTTTTTTAGATAAAATCTTAGACTTTTTTTAGTACAAAGTGCCTTATCTTACGTCGTTTCTTGACTGATTTTAGTCATCATAGGGTAGAATAAGGATTCGCAGTGGTGGGTTATAAGAAGGCCTTAAAAATCAATAAAAAGTAACTCGTCATACTCATTTAAAAGTATTTAGGGGATAAATAATGAATAAATCAGATCTTATCGACGCAATAGCATTGTCTGCAGATATCTCAAAAGCGGCTGCTGGCAGAGCCCTAGAAGCCACTGTCGACAGTATTACTGAGGCCTTACAAGCTGGTGACCAAGTTGCCTTAGTTGGTTTTGGCACCTTTCAAGTTAAAGATAGGGCAGCTCGATCGGGACGTAATCCCCAGACTGGCGAGACGATTCAAATTAAAGCCTCTAAAGTGCCTGGCTTTAAAGCAGGTAAAGCGTTAAAAGACGCCGTCAATTAAATCTCTTTGCGGATGTTTCAAAAGCGCCTCTGAGTAGAGTTGCTGGTATATAACCGACTTTATTTTAAGCTAATTAGCGATTTGTAGTTGATTAAAAAGCAGATGACTACCAATTTGCTCAATCTCACTCCCTGGTTAATAGACATAACTGATAAATTTTTAATGACAAATAAATTTTAATAACAATAGACGCATCAATTCCCTAGAAATGATGCGTTTTTTTTTGGAATAAAACACTATGCTTCGCTCAATTAGAAATAATGTTAAAGGCACCGCTGCTAAAGTTATTTTAGCTATTTTAATTATCCCTTTTGTTTTTTTTGGTGTTGGTTCCTTGGTCGATTCTAGTGGCGGCAATACCTTTCTCGAGGTGAATGGTGAAGAGGTTGATCAAGGAGAATTGTTATTTGAAATGCAGTTAATTCGCAATCAAATGATTGCAAATATGGGTGAAGATATTGATTATGAGCAATTGTCCCAAGAAAAGCTGATGCCCTATGCTTTAGATCGAATGACGGATCAAATTTTATTACGTCAAGCCGGCAATGATATGAAGATGTCAGTACCAGATATACTCATAGACACCATTATCACCAGTAATCCCAGTTTTCAGCAGGACGGTCAATTCTCTAATGCCCAGTTATCGGCGTTTTTGAATAACCAAGGCTTGTCTCTAGCGATGCTCAGGCAACGTGTGGCCAATGATGTTCAGCAGTCGCAATTGTCGGCTGGTTTAGCCTCGAGTCATTTTAATCTGGCTTTCAATGACGATATTTTAATTGCGATACTCACCGAGAGAAGAGAGTTGAATTGGATCAAGTTGGCAATCGCAGATGTACTTAGCGGTATCAAGCCCAGTGATGAAGATATTAACGCTTTCTATCAAGAGAATATGTTGATTTACCAAACTGAACGAACCATAGTGGCTGAATATTTAGACATTCAGTTGCAGGAGTTGTTTCAACCTGTTTCTGAGGAGGCGTTGTTAAAAGAGTATTCGCTGCAACAAGCACAGTTTGTTGAAGAAGAAAGTCGTGAAGTTGCTCATATTCTCTTAGAGATTAATGCCAATCAAGATGAGATTCAGGCGAGTGATAAGCTCAACGTCATTCAGCAACGAATTGATGACGGTGAAAGCTTTGCCGATTTAGCTAGAGAGTTTTCCCAAGATGCGGGTAGTGCTGAAGCCGGTGGTTATTTAGGTTACATTCAGCAGGGAGCCGGTTTTCCTGAAGACTTTGAGCGTGTTAGTTTTGCGCTTACAGAAGGTGAGGTTTCTGACCCAGTAAAAACCGACGCTGGTTTGCATTTGATTCAATTGCTGGCTATTGAGTTAGAAACATTAGCGCCATTAGAGGAGTTGCAAGATGCCATTGTAGAGCAAATACAGATTCGTGATGCCCGAGTACAGTATGTTAATTTGCTAGAAAAGGCTGCTGACTTGTCGTTTAATGCGGCTGACTTACAAGCGCCGGCAGATGAATTAAATCTTACTATTAAAACTTCTTTGCCTGTTGCAAAAGGTGGCTTGATGGCTGATATGGAGGATGGTAGTAGCATTTTTGACAATCAATCAGTAATAGATGCGCTCTATAGCGATGAGGTATTACTTGACTCAGTTAATTCAGAGCTGATCGAAATCAGTGATGATAGAAGTATCATTATTCGTGTAAAAGAAGTTTTTGAGCCTAAGCAGTTAGCAATTTCTGAAGTGAGTAGTGATATTGTACAACGGCTAACGGTTCAGCAAGCAGCTAAAGCGCTTAGCGCCCAAGAGAGCAATATAAGAAAAAGTCTTGACCTTGGTTTATCTTTTAGCGATGCAGCTATAGAGCAGGGGGCTACTTTATCAACGGGATTTTTTTCGCGAAATTCATCTGTGTTAGAGCAGGGTTTAGTTAACCAGATATTTTCTATCCCAAGAAATGAACTTGGCATTCAATCATTTGTTGCCAGTAATGGCGATATTTATTTATTTGAATTGCTATCCGTTGATCAAGATGATGAGCAGATGAATGCGGAGGTATTAGCGTCTCTTAAGCAGCAATTATTGACTATGGGCGGCCAGCAAGATGTTGCTTATTATATGGAGTCGCTTAAGCAGTCGGCTGAGATCAAAAGGTAGTCGGTCTCTATTGTTACCGGCCCTGTTAGTTCTTTAATTGGTGAAATTTTTGGAGTAAAAGTACGTGTTTAAGGTTAAAACGTTTAATAATATTGCGCAAATTGGTTTAGATCAATTTGATCACAGCTACCAAGTAAGTCCTGATGTTGAAGATGGCGATGCAATTTTATTGCGCAGCCATAAGTTACAAGCCGAAGAAATAACAGCTGGTGTTAAGGCCATAGGGCGAGCCGGTGCTGGCACAAATAATGTGCCAGTTGAGCATTGCAGT
>DDDX01000032.1 GCA_002339085.1 Cellvibrionales bacterium UBA1969 | reverse complement strand
CATTATGCTACTTGCTTATGAATAGACTTAAATAAGAGGCCACATATAAAAGAATAAAAGGTCCTTATTCCCGCTAGCGAAATCACAACTTTGATAAAAAATCATCTCGGATAATTTTCTTATCGATTTTACCACTTAAATTAAGCGGCAAGGATTCATTGGATGCCGATATATACTTTGGCACTTTAAATGAACCCAATCGGTCACTGATATAAGTTTCCAATTCCGAATGATCTATACCTTTGCCAGGTGAAAAATAAACCATCGCCAGCACCTCACCCAGAGCATCGTCAGGCACCCCGAATACGCAAACCTCTTCAATAGCCTCGTGCGAGTATGCCACATCCTCCACCTCACCCGGAAAAATATTCTCTCCACCACGAATCACAATATCCTTAACCCGACCGGTAATGTATAAGAACCCTTCTTCATCAAGGCGGCCCACATCACCGGTGCGCAACCAATCACCATGATAAATTTCGGCTGTCGCATCAGGTCTCCGCCAGTAACCAGGCGTCATGGTAACGCCGTTACACTCAATCTCGCCCTCTTCCCCATTAGGTACGACATTACCCTCATCATCAACCATTCTTAAGTCAACAATAGGTGATACTAAACCTGCACTGTCTGGTCTGTCATCGTATATTCGATCACCCATCGATGAGCCAATTGAGCATGTCTCAGTCATGGCCCAACCCGTTGAGCGCGAGACATAGCCCAGCTTTTCATGAATCAATTCGGGCAAATCATGGGGCGTCAACGAACCCGCCATACTAACGCGACAAAGTGTCTCGGTATTGTACTGGTCAAAATCGGGGTCCTTTAGAAGGGACCTTACGATAGCTGGGACAGTACCTATTAATGTCACTTGCTCTTGCTCTATCAGCGACAAGGCCTTCTTAGCGTCCCACTTATACATTAACACAACCTTGCCGCCCATCTGTAGTGGAACAAAAAAACCACCCCATAGTCCTGTGCCATGGAAAAGAGGGACGGTTATGAGGTTGCAAGGAGCAATGCTTGAAAACTTTTCCATCGCGGGATCAGCAAACTGTGAGCACAATCCACCAACGTAATACATATTCATCAAGCACTGGCCCATAGTGCGATGAGTCAAAATAACGCCCTTAGGGTAGCCTGTGCTGCCAGATGTGTATAAAACAAGAGCAGTTGAATCGGATTCAACCTCAGCGATGGGCGGGAAGTCATCTGTCTCTAGTAAAAGAGAATCTAGCTTTACAGCGACTGATGCATCGATGCTTTCAGATCTCGCAACGACTAGATCAGTCGTCATATTTTTTTCGCTGGATGCAACGAAATCATAACGCTGCTGATCACAAAATAACACGGCAGGCTCACAGTCACCTAAACCATGCAACAGCTCATCAGCCTTACCCCAACTATTAAGCGGCACGGTTATGGCCCCCGATAGCACACTTGCAGTAAATGCGACTAGCCACTCGGGGTAGTTCCTCATCGCAATCGCTACCCTATCGCCATTTTTAATTTGCTTTTCGTTTACTAGCCAGGATCTTAGGCTATCAACCTTTTGGTAAAACTCATTAAACGTCCAACGCTCATCTTCATAGACAATCAAGGTGGCATCACCATGGCCACGACCGGCAGACAACAGCTCTACTAGGCTCTTGGGTGCATGCTTGTATGCGTTAAAGGTCCCGCGAGGTGTGGTCACCTGATCAAGTTCAAAAAAAGCATCCTTTGCCAACAAGGCTGATCTTGCGGCTTCAATTTCTTCTAGACTGACCTTTTCCATAAAATCTCTCTGCTTTTTATTGTAACTGCGCGATGTTTTAAGAATATCTTCTCATATCAGTAGCAAAATTTACGGGCGAATACCGCCATCGATTGTCATACAGGTACCGGTCGTATAACTTGAGGCGGCAGAGGCAAAATAAATCACGGCGCCAACGACCTCTTCAGGCTCGCCAACACGATTTAAGGCAATCGGCTCGATGACATGAGGCAATGTATCGGGGTTGCGGACAAAACCGGCTGCCGCATCGGTATCAAAGGTCCCGCAGACGATGCAATTCACTCTCACACCAACACTTGCGAATTCTTGAGCGCTCGCTGAAGTTAAGGCATTTAAGCCGGCCTTTGCCGCACTGTACACGGTAGTCAAGGCGCTAGGTTTATATGAGGCAACCGAGCTAATATTAATAATGCTACCCCCACCAGTCTTAGCCATTTGGTCTGCGGCTAATGCCGTCAATCGCGTTGGCCCCTTTAAATTGACACCAATGATTTTATCAAATAATAGTTCACTCGTTTCAAGTAAAGAGGGTGCAACAGGTGACATACCTGCATTATTAACCAGCACATCAATTCGGCCAAAGTGGTCAACTACTTGATCAATGACATCAGATAAACTATCCCACTGACCCACATGGCAGCTTAACGCCGAGGCCTCACCGCCTTGAGCGACAACCTCAGCGGCTACCTTCTGGCACTCATCCAGCTTACGGCTGGCAATGGCCAACTTAGCACCCCGCTTAGCAAACTCCATCACCATGGCCTTACCAAGACCACGGCTGCCGCCAGTAACCATTACGACCTTGCCACTGACATCAAAAAGATCATTCATATTATCTCTCCGTTATTCGGATGGCTAATCGTCAATTAACTTTTATCCGAAGCAAATTTTTCAGCACGAATAAGTAATTGATCGGTCACAAAACCAAAGAACTCGTGACTTGGATTTTTCGACTTGCCCGCCAAGAACTGCGTATAGGACGCCTCAAGCACAATGGCTAACTTCCAAGCTGCGAATACCTGATACCACTGAAATTGTGACATATCTCTTCCGGTCGCCTTTGCATAACGATCGATTAAATGCGATGGTGACTGGCAATATTCAGCCGCCATACCCCTCTCGTCAGTTGTTGGGGCAATAGCGATAAGGTTTCCTTCCTCAGGCCAAAATATCATCGCCCAAGCCAGGTCTACTAATGGATCACCAACCGTCGTCATTTCAAAATCAACAACGGCCAGTAATTCTGGTGGAGCAGTGTGGCTAAACATGACATTATCGAGTTTGAAGTCGCCGTGCATGATAGTTAAATCACCCTTATATGGCAGATGATCGCGCAACCATTGAGCAACCGTATTAACTATCGGCAGGTCTCTTCCATTTTGATAACTGGAGAACTGTTTAA
>DDDX01000009.1:10183-10613 GCA_002339085.1 Cellvibrionales bacterium UBA1969 | reverse complement strand
TTCACTCTTCAGCGGTAATTGCGAGTAATGTTAAAATAGGGGATAACGTTTCTATCGGCCCTGGAGTTGTGATACTGGACCATGTGGTAATCGGCGACAATGTCGTCATTGCATCCAATAGCGTCATTGAAAACGCCGTGAGTATTGGTGATGACGTAACATTGATGGCGAATGTTGTACTAAATTTTGGCGTTAAAGTGGGTAGTCGGGTTGTTATTCAGTCGGGTACGGTGATCGGATCTGACGGCTTTGGCTTCGCGCCATCAACATTGCTTGGCGAGCCTACTGCTTGGCAAAAAATCGCTCATTGTGGTTCTGTTGTGATTGGTGATCGCGTTGAGATTGGCGCCAACACGACCATTGATAGAGGCGTGCTAGACGACACACAGATTGCCGATGACGTTATTATTGATAATCAAGTTCATATTGC
>DDDX01000009.1:0-9876 GCA_002339085.1 Cellvibrionales bacterium UBA1969 | reverse complement strand
TTGATAATCAAGTTCATATTGCTCATAACGTCAGGATTGGAGCGGGTACTGCGATAGCAGGATGTACCGGTATTGCGGGTAGCGTTACGATTGGTGAAGATTGTCGAATTGCTGGCGGTGTCGGTATCACGGGTCATATTAGCATTGCTGATCGAGTATCAATTTTAAGTATGACGCGTGTCACTGGCTCAATTAAGCAAGCAGGGACATTTGCATCAGGCACGAGTACGCAAGAAGTTACTAAATGGCGAAAAAGTGCCGCTCGCCTGAACCAGCTTGATGAGTTGCATAAGCGAGTCAAAGAGTTAGAGAATGAAAAAAGCCGTTAGGGAGCTACTAGGTGATGTCTAAATATGTTTCTTCAGTCATGGAGATTGATGCGGTAAAAGAATATTTACCTCATCGATACCCATTTTTATTGGTCGATAGGGTGACCTCGCTTGAATTAAATCAATCTATAGAGGCAATAAAAAATGTTTCGATCAATGAGCCTTTTTTTAATGGGCATTTTCCACAGTTAGCGGTCATGCCGGGCGTATTAATTGTTGAAGCGATGGCCCAGGCGGCAGGCATACTGGGCTTCAAAACACTTAATAAAACTCCTGCAGATGGTTCCCTGTATTTATTTGCCGGCGCTGACAATGTTCGTTTTAAACGGGCGGTTGTTCCGGGCGATCAATTGACCTTAAAAGTAACGATCGTATCAAACCGATCTCGATTGTGGAAATTTGACTGCCGAGCAGAAGTTGAAGGCCAGTTGGCAGCAAGCGCCACTATTTTGTGTGCCGATAAAGATATTACTCATGATTCATAGTTCTGCTATTATTGACCCTAGTGCCAACTTGCATCCATCCGTGACAGTGGGCCCTTGGAGCATCATTGGTCCTGATGTGGTAATCGGTGAAAGTAGCACGATTGCCTCCCACTGTGTGATTAAAGGCCCGACGACTATAGGTAAGCGCTGTAAAGTCTATCAATTCTCCACTATTGGCGAAGCGACGCCCGATTTAAAATATCAAAATGAACCCACAACGCTGACGATTGGCGATGACAATATTTTTCGCGAAGGGATTACCATTCATCGTGGTACAGTGCAAGATCGTGGCGACACATGGATAGGTAACCATAACCTTTTAATGGCCTATGTCCATGTTGGTCATGATTGTATCATTGGCGATCATTGTATTTTGGTCAATAACGTCGCTTTGGCGGGTCATGTGCAAATGGATGACTGGGCCATCATTGGGGGCTATACCGGCGTCCACCAACACTGTCGTTTAGGTGCGCATAGTTACGTAGGCACCATGTCAAAGATATCGCAAGATGTTCCGGCTTATGTCTTGGCTGATGGTCGACCTGCAGCGCCTAAGATGATTAACGTTGAGGGCCTTCGTCGCCGTGATTTCTCGCCTCAGGAGATAAAGGCTTTACAGAAGGCTTATAAATTATTGTATCGAAACGAGCTTAATCTCACTGATGCCTTAGCTGAGATGAAGCTTCTAGCGATTGATTATCCCTGTATTACTGTTTTGGTTGAATCCATTCAGAACTCTACTAGAGGTATTATTCGCCGCTAAATTTAATTCTGCAAATAGCTATTTCAGTTTTTGGGCTTCAGCGTTGAATTAAATCAAATTGTGTTAAGCCGAGTTGATCATAAATGTCAGAAACAAAAAAACCTCTGCTGATAGCAATTGTTGCTGGTGAAGTGTCAGGGGACATATTGGGTGCCGGTTTGATTCGGCAGCTACGTCTTCATTATCCTAACGCAACGTTTGTCGGCCTTGGTGGCGAACATATGGAAGCCCAAGGTTTGAATAACTTGGGTAATATGGAATTACTCTCTGTAATGGGTTTAATAGAACCATTAAAGCGCTTGCCTCAATTACTGTCGTTAAGAAAAAAACTCTACCATCATTTTATTAGCGTCAAGCCTGAGGTATTTATTGGTATCGATTCGCCGGATTTTAATTTACCTTTAGCTCAGAAGATGAAGCGGGCTGGTGTGCTCAGCTGTCAATATGTTTGTCCTTCTGTTTGGGCGTGGCGACAGGGAAGGGTGAATACTATTCGCCGCAGTGTTGACCATGTGCTAACGTTGCTGCCGTTTGAGCAGCAGTTCCTGACTCAGCATCAAATAGATGCTACCTTTGTCGGCCATCCTTTAGCAGATCATTTATCCATATCTGTTGCTCCCAATCGCGACCACCATAGCGAGGATGACGAGTTATTAGCATCTTTGCATCCACTTCAACGGCGGGATAAATTGGTCTGTGTTATGCCGGGTAGTCGCTTGACAGAAGTCGATCATCTACTGCCCGTATTTATCCGTGCAATGCGCCTGTTAAGTGAGTCTATGCCTTCCATCAAGTTTGTCATTCCTGCCGCCTCTGCAAAGATCTATGCGCATATTGAGGCAAGTCTTGCTGAGGCTGAGTTAGGTGATTTAGCGACAAATATCTCGTTGCTTAGAGGTGAATCCCAGCACTGCATTGCAATATCGGACACAGTATTGCTGGCCTCAGGCACAGCTAGTTTAGAAGCCGCATTATTATCCAAACCGATGGTCGTCGCCTACAAGATGTCATGTTTTTCTTATGCGATTATTTCTCGCATGTTAACCACTGAATACGTTGCCTTGCCAAACTTATTGACCCGCAAGCCTTATGTGGCAGAATTTATTCAACAGGCGGCTACGCCTGAGGCGCTGGCATCTGCTTTGCTAACATTATTAACCGATGAAGACATTTATCAAGAAACCATTTCTGCATTTGCTGAGCTGACCGAGCAATTGGCGCAAGGTGCTGATCATAAAGCGGCTGCAGCTGTGGCTGATTTAATTGATAATGCTCTTGATTAACTCTTTTTACCCTCTGACTTGAGAGTTTGCTCGTGATTAAGAAAGATTTAGGATCGCCTGATATACCTTACATGGGGCATTTATTGGCAGGGGTCGATGAGGCTGGGCGTGGCCCGTTAGCCGGTGACGTTGTAGCGGCGGCGGTGATATTAGACCCGTTACGGCCTATTGCGGGCTTAGCCGATTCGAAGAAATTAACCGAGAAAAAGCGTGAGGCTTTATTTGATCAAATTTGTCAGCAGGCGCTGGCTGTTGCCACTGGTCGGGCGAATGTCACAGAAATTGATCAGTTAAATATTCTTTGGGCGTCAATGCTGGCCATGCATCGAGCAGTTGATGCTTTAGCTATTAGACCAAAGTTTGTGGTCGTTGATGGGAACCGCCTGCCAAAGTGGGATTACAGCGGTCAGGCAGTCGTTAAGGGTGATCAACGAATGAGTTGTATCAGTGCTGCCTCAATCATCGCTAAAGTCACCCGAGACCGCGATATGTCAGATTTGGCCAATGTTTACCCTGAGTATGGCTTTAATCAGCACAAGGGCTACCCTACGTCTTCCCATAAGGCTGCTCTAGCGCGTTATGGCGCGACGGATCAGCATCGAAAAACCTTTGCGCCTGTTAAGGCGGTTTTGGACTTAGCGTGATAAAATAAGTCCATTTTCTGCATTATAATAATCATTTAATTGCTGGTGTGCATTCAACTTATGTCGACTCAATTTATTCACTTACGCAATCATTCCGAGTTTTCACTCGTCGATGGTTTGCTGGGCATTAAGCCAATGGTGAATCGAATACGTGATCTTGAGATGCCGGCTGTGGCCTTGTCTGATAAAAATAATTTCTATGGCTTGGTGAAGTTTCAAAAGATTGCTCACAATGTGGGCATTAAACCGATCTTTGGCTCCGATCTCATTTGGTTTTCCGATCAGGATGAGGCCTTAGAAAGCCCCTTTGTGATAACCCTGTTAGCTCAAAATCAGCTTGGCTATAAAAACTTACTGAAGTTGATCTCCAAAGCGTACCAGCAAGGCCAAACGGTTCATGGTGCCAGTCTTCGGCAGAGCTGGATCAAAGACCATTCTGAGGGCATTATCGCCCTTTCGGGTGGCATTGAAGGTGACGTTGGTAAAGCCTTGCTGAACGATAAACTACCACTTGCTGATGATCGCCTGCAATGGTGGAAAGGCCTTTTTGTTGACCGATTTTATTTAGATTTACAGCGGCTCTCACGCCCTGATGATGATCAATATGTTTATGCTGCCGTTAAACTAGCTGAGCAAACGAATACCCCCGTGGTGGCGACTAATAGTTGCTGTTTTCTGCATCGAGATGATTTTGAGGCGCATGAGGTAAGAGTTTGTATCAATGAAGGTCGTGCCCTCGATGATCCCAGAAGACCACGCATTTATACCGATCAGCAGTACCTAAAGTCAGCGGAAGAAATGTCGGCTCTCTTTGCCGATATACCTGAGGCTATTGAGAATACTGAGGCGATCGCACGCCGTTGTAACGTCGAAGTCGAGTTAGGCAATTATTACTTACCCGAGTACCCGATTCCCGATGGGAAGACCCAAGAACAGTTCTTTCGTGCTATTTCGCATCGCGGCTTAGATGCTAGATTAGAGAAATTATTCGATTCTAGTGCCGATGATTTTTTAGAGCATCAGCGTCTCTATCGCGAGCGCTTAGATTTTGAAGTCGATACTATTTTACAGATGGGTTTTCCTGGCTATTTTCTAATTGTAATGGACTTTATTGGCTGGGCAAAAAAGAATGCCATCCCCGTTGGGCCAGGTCGTGGTTCAGGTGCGGGTTCACTGGTTGCTTACGCCTTGGATATCACCGATCTTGATCCTATCGCCTATGACCTTTTATTTGAGCGATTTTTAAATCCAGAGCGGGTATCGATGCCTGACTTTGATGTCGATTTTTGCATGGAAAAGCGCGACCAAGTGATTAGCTATGTGGCAGACACCTATGGGCGAGAAGCAGTAGGACAGATTATCACCTTTGGTACTATGGCCGCCAAGGCGGTGGTGCGTGATGTTGCTCGTGCACAAGGTAAGTCTTATGGTTTAGCGGATAAACTATCGAAAATGATTCCCTTTGAAGTCGGGATGACACTCGATAAAGCGTATGAGCAAGAAGAATCTCTGCGCGATTTTTTGCGTCAAGACGGTGACGCCCAAGAAATTTGGGATATGGCTATTCAGCTTGAAGGCACCACACGTAATGTGGGTAAGCATGCCGGTGGTGTGGTTATTGCGCCGTCTAAGTTAACGGATTTCTCGCCATTATTTTGTGATGAAAGCGGTGAAGGGTTAGTTACCCAGTACGATAAAAATGATGTCGAGGAAGCAGGTCTAGTTAAATTTGATTTCTTAGGCCTACGAACGCTGACGATTATTGATTGGGCATTGGCGATAATTAATCGACAGCGACAGGCTTTAGGCGAACCGCCGATTGATATTGCAGAAATCCCGCTTGATGATCCATCGATCTTCCAGCTCCTTAAGCGCGCTGATACGACCGCTGTTTTTCAGCTCGAGTCGCGTGGCATGAAAGACCTAATTAAACGTTTATTACCAGGTAGCTTTGAAGATATTATTGCCTTAGTGGCCTTGTTTAGACCAGGTCCTTTGCAATCTGGAATGGTGGACGATTTTATTAATCGTAAGCACGGTAGGGCACAGCTTGCCTATCCGCATCCGCAGTACCAGCATCAATGTTTACAGCCAATTTTAGAGCCGACTTACGGCATCATTCTTTATCAAGAACAAGTTATGCAGATTGCCCAGGTGATGGCAGGCTATTCGCTGGGTGAGGCGGATTTATTACGTCGCGCTATGGGTAAGAAAAAACCCGAGGAAATGGCCAAGCAAGGTAAGCTGTTTATAGCGGGGGCAATCAAAAAAGGTCACGATGAAGAGTTAGCTAAAAATATATTTGATTTGATGGAAAAGTTTGCTGGTTACGGTTTTAATAAATCGCATTCTGCCGCTTACGCCTTGGTCTCTTATCAGACCGCTTGGC
Source organism: Cellvibrionales bacterium UBA1969 (assembly GCA_002339085.1). Classification (GTDB taxonomy): domain Bacteria; phylum Pseudomonadota; class Gammaproteobacteria; order Pseudomonadales; family UBA7434; genus UBA7434. Next base: position 3,983 of record DDDX01000009.1, on the reverse strand, counting down.
TTAAGACTCATTTTCCAGCGCCTTTCATGGCAGCAGTGTTGAGTTCTGAATTACAAAATACCGATAAAATCGTTACTATAATTGACGAATGTCGGCACATTGGCGTTGAGTTTACTTCGCCTAATGTTAATGATGGGTTTTATTTATTTAGCGTCAATCAGAAAAATCAAGTGGTCTATGGTTTGGGTGCGATTAAAGGCTTGGGTGAGGGGCCTGTTGAGAGTATTTTGACGGCTCGAAAAGAGGGACCTTTTACCGATATTTTTGATTTTTGTGCGCGGACTGATGCGCGTAAACTTAATAAGCGTGCGCTTGAGGCCTTGGTGAAAAGTGGCGCATTTGATGCCTTAGGAGAGTCGCGATGGGTGCTGTTAGAAGCATTGCCAGAGGCAATTAAAGCCGCCGAGCAACGTGCTAATAATGCTAATTCTGGCATGGTCGATTTGTTTGGTGAAATGGTTGATTCTAATACTGAGGATTTGTATGCCAATTTTAAACGTGTCAAACCATGGAATATTAAGAAGCGACTACAGTATGAGAAAGAGACCTTGGGATTATATTTATCGGGTCATCCGGTCGATGCTTATGCGCCTGAGCTAAAGCGAATGGTTAAGCGGCGGATCAAAAGCATGCAGGCTGGTCGAGGCAAGCAAAGTTTGGCCGGTATGATTATCGCACTTCGTACGATGAAGAATAAACGTGGTGAAACAATGGCTTTTCTTACTCTTGATGATAAGTCAGGAAGAATCGAGGTTTCTCTTTTTTCCGAGGTTTATAATGCTGCTCGTGAGTTGCTGGTAAAAGACAATGTCATATTTGTTGAAGGTGAAATTCGCCAAGATGATTACAGCGGTGGTCTCAGTATGCGCGCCAGTCATGTTTATGGTTTAGCGCAGGCACGTCAGCGCCATGCACAGGCATTGCTGATTGAATTAAGTATCGATGATTTTTCTACCGACCTGATAAGTTCAGTTAAGACAATCATGCGTGAAGATTTTCAATTAGGTGGTCGTGGCAACTGCCCACTATGGATCCGTTATCGCGGTGAAGAGGCTTCAACAGATATCAAACTGGGCCACGATTGGCAAGTTGTACCCAGTGATGGTTTAATTGAGAAGTTAAAAGATCTCTGCGGGGAATCACAAGTTTCTTTACTTTACCCTGAAGCCAATCCTTACGCATAGCTTAAAGCATGCTCTATCAGCGGTATGCGGTCATTACCAAAGTACATATCATCACCATTAATAAAGAATGTTGGTGAGCCATAGCCGCCGCGTGCAATGAGTTCGTCGGTATTGGCGCGCAACTGATTTTTTATCTCCTTTTGCTGAATGCTGTTTAGTAGCAATGTCTCATCAATATTGGCCGTTACGGCAATGATGGCCAGTACGTCATCTTTTGAAATATCTTCTAATTGATTCCAATAAGCTTGAAAGCAGCCGCGAGCAAAATCTATTAAGCGGCCATGTTCTAAGGCTACGATGCAGCCTCGCATGGCTTTAACGCTGTTAACCGGATGAAAGTCTGGCCAGTTTATGCTGAGCTCGCAATAACGTGCCCAGTCTTGCAAGTCTTTCATAAACGCCGTTAATCGTCGCTCATTTTTAAACATCGATTCTCTGGCCTCATACAAGTCCTGATTGACCTCATTAAAAACACCGCCGACTAAAATCGGCTTCCAGATGATGTCGAATTCATATCGTTGTTTAAGTTTTAATAATCGCTCAAACCCCATATAAGTCCAAGGCGATGAACAATCAAAAAAGCATTCGATAGAGAACTTGCTCATGGTGTTTTAGTCTCGCATTATTTGTCTTTATATTGGTCGGAGTTCTGATTAAATAATACTTTTCGCATTGAGGCATCCGGCGGGTTTTCGGGCCGCCATTCTTTCCCTACATCGACACCACGGCGTAGGGCAGGACGCTGTTTCAATTCGTCATACCAGCCCTTTAGGTGAGTAAACTGAGTTAGCGGTATACCATAATTTTTATAGGGTAGTAGCCAAGGAAAGCATGCAATGTCAGCAATACTGTAATACTCACCGCCAAGGTAAGGCGTTTTTTGTAATTGGTAATTCATCACGGCCAGCAGTCGGTCGTATTCATTCAGATAGCGTTGTTTGCTGTAGTCATTGCCGTCGGGTGCATAATTAATAAAATGACTTACTTGGCCGCCGATGGGTCCTAGGTTGGCCATTTGCCAATGCAGCCATTGGTTGGCTCGATGGAAGTCAGCGCGAGATTTGCCAATAAATAAGCCGGTCTTTTCTGCTAGGTAGGTCAAAATACTGCCCGATTCAAACAGCTCTACATCAGGTACAACTCGACCGTGATCATCTTTCGGTTGCCGATCAATTAAGGCAGGAATTCTCGCATTGGGAGAAAGACTCAAGAAGGGTTCTTTGAACTGTTCGCCGCTACCAATATTCACTAATTTTAGTTGATAGTCTAAGCCACACTCTTCAAGCATGATAGTTGTTTTCCAGCCATTAGGCGTGGGTGCAAAATACAGTTCAAGCATTACTGTTCACTCATTACAGTTCGCTTAAGAATTTTAGGCCATCTGCTAATTGTTGATAAACCCAGTTTTTAACTGCCATAAAGCGACTCGGATTTTCACGTCGCTGATACTCTTGATGCGCTTGTTCAATAATAAAGGCCTGAATGGCCGCTGCACTTTGTTCGTCTAACACATCATCGAAGCGGGGCATGCCAGCCGCTTCCATCATGCCATCGAGCACTACGGCGTTGAAATTATCATGCCAGACGGTTTCAAGGTGCCTGAGGTCGGGTATCGCACCATCGCTAACGACGTTGGTGCCATGGCAGCGAGAGCAGAATCGACTATAGGTGATAGCACCTTGGCTTAGTATATCATCACTCACTTGGGGCATGGCGGGTGGTTTTGGAATGCTTAGTTTGTCTACAGCAGGCAGCGATTCGTTGCCTGTCAGTGTAAACGCCAGAATGCGACCATTTACATGAGTCACTTCATGTTGAATACCAATGATTTGGCTTAATCCGCCGCCGCGTCCTGCCGGTACAGTAATGAATTGCTGATCGTCAACGCGGTAGCTGATTGGACTACCGACAATGCCGTTTTGTGTATTGAACCGCCACAGTTGTTCGCCGTTTTTGGCGTTGAATGCTTTAAATGAACCGTCGACCGTACCTTGAAATACTAAATTACCAGCGGTTGACAATGTGCCACCGTTGCCGATGGTTTGATGATCGGCCGTCCATGCAACTTGTTGCTTAATTGGGTCCCATGCGAGTAAGTATCCCTCAACAAAGGTTTTGAGTAGCGTTTGGCTGAGAGCAGCATTGTGCATGTCAACACTGGTATCGACCCCCGTATTCCAATGCCTAGGGTAGCGTTGATAATTATCTTCTTGCTTTAATTCGCCACCAATATGCTGGGCGGGAATATACATCAGACCCGTGTCTGGGTTATACGACATGGGGTGCCAATTATGCGCGCCAAGGCCAACGGGGTATACCATCGCCGGTGCTGCGGTGTAATCTTGACCTTCAACTTCTACGGGTCGGCCTGTCTCCATATCGTAGTGGCTAGCCCACGTGACTTTTTTAGCATAGGGTTCAGCCGACAACAGTTCGCCCGTTTCACGGTCGAGAATATAAAAGAAACCGGCTTTAGGTGCTTGCATCAAGACCTTTCTTGTTTTGCCATGCCAGTCGATATCTGCCAAGACAATAGTCTGTGTCGCGGTATAGTCCCAAGTTTCAGCGGGCACTTCTTGGTAGTGCCAGACGTATTCCCCTGTGTCGGGTTTCAGCGCTAATATCGAGCAGAGAAATAAATTATCACCGCCAAAGGGGCTGCGTATATTGCGATTATGGGGCGCACCATTGCCTACGCCAATATAGAGTAAGTCTAACTCTGGATCGTAAGCCATGGCATCCCAGACGGTACCGCCTGCACCGTGTTCCCACCAGTTACCGGTCCATGTTTTTGCGGCC
>DDDX01000083.1:55067-100596 GCA_002339085.1 Cellvibrionales bacterium UBA1969 | reverse complement strand
CCGAGTTCAAACATCAGGTGAAAATCAGTCGCCATGCGATCAGCGGCTTCTATACCCATCGCCGGCGTCGGCTCGGCTAAAATCGCCGCGCGAACAGTGGGATCTTTCAATTTTTCGATTCTTTGTTCTGGGCTCAGTGCTGTTAACGGACCGAAATTTTGATGCATGAAAAATGGATTGACCGTACCGTGATAGCTCATTAAAACATTAACCGGTCTAGCACCAACATGTGCGACTAATTGAGCGCCTTCTTCATTGGCCTGACGAACAAACGCTAACTGCTCTTGCACTCTGGTCCATTGACTATCAGTTTGATAAAACAGCACGAAGTTAAATCGGCAGTTATTTTCAATCGATAGTCGCTTGACCCATTCCATTTCTTCTAACCAGGCATCATCTTCAAAGTCAGATACCATGCCGTAAAAGCCCTTGCCTAGCTCACCCAACTTTTTGCCAATACCGAATAACTCATCTTCTTCTGAGTAAGTGCCCGGCATGGATAAACCGTTACGCGTTTTATGCAACTCGGTGCGAGAGGTAGTAAAGCCTACACCGCCGGCATCGATACCTTCTGCCACTAACTCAGCCATGCGCTCGACATCTTCAGGAGTCGCTCGTTCATTGTTAACACCTCGGTCACCCATTACATAAGTACGAATAGCACAGTGTGGGACTTGCGCGGCAACATTAATTGCCCGTGGCATTTCATCTAGGGCATCAAGGTATTCAGGAAAGCTTTCCCAATTCCATTGAATCCCTTCAGCCAAAGCAGTACCGGGAATATCTTCAACGTCTTCCACGACTTCGATTAAATCTTTATGGGCCTTGTCCGTTCTTTCACAAGGCGCGAAACCGATGCCGCAATTACCCATCACTAAAGTGGTTATGCCGTGATGATTAGCTGGGCTGCAAAATGGGTCCCAAGTCGCTTGGCCATCCATGTGTGAGTGGGTATCGACCCAACCAGGCGCAACCAGATTACCCTTGGCATCAATGGTTTTTTTAGCCGGTTGTGAAACCGAACCCAGACTGGCCACTAGGCCATCTTTTATCGCGATATCGCCATCAAAGGCAGGGTTTCCGGTGCCATCGACAATGCGGCCGTTTTTTATAATTAAATCGTACATAATTAACCTCAATACTGTTGCTAACTCACTGATACAGTCAAGTCGACTATCGACTTGAAAGAAGCTCAGTCTGTGTCGGAAAATACGCTTTATTAAAGCGAAATACTAGAACAAAGGCACTCAAATTAGCGCAAAAAACTCTCTAGCTATGTATTATGGGTTAATTTTACCGCATTCTTCTGTATCGGTAGCATGAGCAAAATGCAATATTGAAAAATTAGCGCGAAAACTGGACGTGATATTTAAACTATTGATAAATATAGATTTTTATTCGCACACCAGCGCTCTAAATTTCCGAATCTCAGCCAAAAATTCCGCTGGACGCTCCATTGCAGCGAAATGACCGCCACGATCAAAATCTTGCCAGTGAATAATTTGAGTATAAACATTTTCACACCACTGGCGTGGGAATCGCATCACTTCCTTCGGGTAACGCGCGACACCTAAGGGCACAGTAACCGGTTGCTCTAAAAATTTTAATCGCGCATTTTGGGTTACTTCATAATACAAACGCGTCGATGAACAAATACTCTGCGTGAACCAATATACTGAAATATTAGTGAGTAACTCATCTTTATCTAGGACAGATTCAATATCACCATCACAGTCCATCCAGGTATAAAACTTTTCGGTAATCCAGGCACAAAGACCAGCTGGCGAATCGTTTAAACCCACCCCTAAGGTTTGTGGTTTCGTGCCTTGAATTTTTTGATAACCCGTTTCCATTGCCTCAAAGCTACTCATGGCATTAACATCATCAATCTCTTGTGCTGATAAGCCCTCATGGGGATCTTCCGTTAATGCATAACCAAAAGGCATATTCAAGTGGATACCATAAAGATGATCAGCATCGACAATAGCTAAATTGGAGGTGATGATAGCGCCCCAGTCACCGCCTTGAGCGATATACTTTTCATAACCCAATCGCGCCATTAACTCAGCAAACATCTCGGCCATGGCAAGCGTGTCCACCTGCTCGCGCTGAGTGGTGCCTGAAAAGCCATAACCCGGCAAAGACGGGCAGACCACATGAAACGCATCTTCAGCTTTACCGCCATGCGCTTCAGGATTAGTCAACGGATCGATGACATTCAAAAATTCAACGATGGTGCCCGGCCAGCCATGGCTGATTAACAGTGGCACCGCATTCGCATGCTGAGAACGCGCATGAATAAAATGGATGTCGTGCGCATCGATACGCGTAGTGAACTGCGCAAACTGATTGAGCCTTGTTTCGTGTTTGCGCCAGTCGTAATGGTGCTGCCAGTAATCACAAAGTTGCTGAATATATTCGGTTTTTGCTCCGTAGCGCCACTCGGTATTAGGTATTTGGTCTGGCCAACGGGTCAAGTCTAAACGTTGCTTCAGATCAGCAATATCGGCATCACTGACATGAACCTTGAAGGGTTTGATCATATTATCCATAGCTGTCTCAACTCGATTGAAAGTTTTTATAAGTTATACTTCTGAAGGCACCTGATAATGCTGTTGATAACGCTCAAAATAATGCCGTTCAGTCGCATCTGATTGATAATTGTGTGCGCCAAATTTGCCTTTTGGCTTGGCTGCTAAATAATCCAATATTCGCTGTTTAGTGGCCTCGCTTAAGGGCATATCAAAGTACCGGTAGATATGCTCGACACACTCTATGGGCTGATCCATTAAATCGCAATAGCGCGAATCACAAAGGCTCTGCTTAGGAACGACGCCTGAAGCCACTTGGTCAATGACCAACTCTAGACGTTGCGCGGTGGCCTCGCCGACCAAAAACTCATCGAAGGCAGCTGCATTGAACGGCTTATTGCTCCTCATTTTATATAAGCAAGCCATTAAATTAGTCGCTGACCCCATGCATTGAATCGGGTCGCGATGGGTTTGAATAATACGGGCATCGGGATAAATTTTTAACAGGGTGTCGAGTTTACTTTGATGCGCAGGCGCTTTGAGTAACCAGCGCTTGCGTGGGTTTTTCCACTGTAACACTTGCAACATAATTTTATGCCACTGATACGCGGGCGTTAAATCTGCCTGTGCATGCCATCCGCCATAATTATCAGACATGTGTAATGAAGCTATATGATCACTGATAAAACTACCCGCCATAATTAGACCACATTCTGCCGGTATATCACCGGCCATTTCGTGCACCGTAGCAAACTCGGGCACCGCCCTATTCCACTGAGTAAACAATTGATGGGCATGCTCAATGCGTTTATCGGTTGAATAGGTCGCTGTTTCTGGCGGTGGCGTTGGAAGCATCGATTCCCACATCTTAGGTACACCGACATCAGGGTCCTGCGCTAGCACTTCAAATAAAATTGACGTGCCAGATCGCGGCAGGCCTACAATAAACATGGGGGCGACAATAGCCTGCTGAAGAATTTCTGGATGGCGCTTGGTCAGCTCTGTGATTTCTAAACGTTGATTTAACCAAATCAGTAAATCGTTTCGCGCCATTAGCCGACCAAATAAGGTTAACTCTGCAACGCTGTTTAAATCATCACAGAGCATTTTTAACGGCGCCTGCCAATAATCTTCGCCGAAGTCATCCAGTCCCGCTTTTGCCTTAGCGGCATTAACCAGTGAATCGAAATCTAGCGGCACGACTGAAGGTAAATCAAACGATTCACCCTCGCGATTCGTCGAGTCCAGCCATTCTGGATTCTGCGGATTACTCATAACATTGCCTTTATATCGCTCACTAAGAAACCTTGTTCACTTGCCGTATGTTTACAGCTTGGTCACGTGCCGTGCAGGCAGGCGCGTTATTAGCCTATAATCGGGCAATACGAATAATATTCGAATACTTTAAACCATTACTACTAAAGAGAACATGACTATGGATTTAGAACTGAATAATAAAAATGTCATCATCACCGGTGGTAGCGGCGGAATCGGTAGAGGCTTGGTTTTAGAATTTGCCAAAGAAGGGGCTAATGTCATTAGTGCTTCACGCGATACCAAACAGGGCGCCTTATTAGAACAAGAAGCGGCAAGGCAAGAGCTAACCGGTAAAGTATTAGCGGTGGCCACTGATGTGACTGATAGAGCCTCGGTTGATGCGATGATCGCACGCTGCCATGAGGCATTTGGTGCCGTGGATATACTGGTCAATAATGCCGGTGGCGTATCGCAGCCATCTGCACTTGAAGCCCTGAGTGATGAAGATCGAGACTGGGAGAAAAAACTCAATATCGATGGCGTGGTCAATTGCTGTCAAGCGGTTGCCAACGATATGCTCTCAAGAGGCTCTGGCAGTATTGTTAATATTTCATCAAACTCGTCCTTGCTGGGTGAGGCTGCTGCAGGTATCGCACACTATGGTGGCGTTAAGGGCTTCGTCAATTCTTTCTCTAAGAGCCTTGCCTGGGAATGGGCCAAAGCGGGCGTAAGGGTTAATAATATCTGCCCCGGCTGGATTGTGCCGCACAAAGAGGAAGATGTGGGTGAAGGCAGCTTCTGGAATCGCTTTGGCTTTGAGCAAATTGGCCGTCCCGACGATATGCAAAACGCCTTAGAGGAAGGAACGCTGTTTAATATGAGCGGGCTGCCTATTCCACGATTGGGCCGGCCTGTCGATATCGCTAATTTAACACTTTTTTTAGCCTCGGATGTATCAAGCTATATTACCGGTCAGTTGATCAGTGTGAGCGGTGGCGCCTATATGCCCTAAATAAGCCAATTAAAGACCCGCAAAAAAAACAATAAGGCAAAGTATTATGACCCAAGACAGCAATGAAACGATTCGTCAAGCTTGGCATCAATTCTGTGATGACTTAAAAGACAGCGGCGATCTTATTTTTCGTGACGGCATTCCTGATAATGAAATCACGCGGGCAACCGGCATGCGCTTATTAGCCAGAAATATTGCTTTAGCGATGCAGTTTGAAATGGAAAACAATGACCCGCAATTTCCAGAACTACTGCATTATTTTGACCCGCTAAGAAAACAAGGCGGTGACAATACCGATGCGCATTACAGTGGCGCACCCATTAATGGACAAGACTTCTATCGCATTAGAGGCTATCGCGGTAACGCCCAATATTTTGCAATCACCATACTCGAAGATGGCAATACGCCTTGGGGCGGTGGCGTTGTCAATACGCGGCTCGGCAAAGAGTTGGTGGTGGGTGATGATGGTCACTTCGAACTACTGATTGGCCCAGAACAACCCGCTGACTTCAACAGTCAAAAAACCAACTGGATGCAAACCTCAGCAGCGAGTTATCGGATTACCTTTCGACAATTCTTCGCAGACTGGTTCAACGAAAAACCCATGGACGCCAATATAGAGCGCATCGGCCAAGATAATCAAACGCCCTTATTTACCGCCGAAGCGCTGAGTAAAGGACTCAAAAAGACCAGCCACTGGGTTAACTGGTCATCGACCTACTGGGCCGACATGATTGATAAATGGAAAGTAACGCCGAATAAATTTATGTCTTATGGCGAGCTTGAAAAAAATAAAATTGATTTTACCCCTGGCGGCGCGCCAATTATCGCGTATTGGAAAATACCGGTTGATGAAGTATTAATACTCAGAGTCACGCCGCCAACTGCCGATTACTGGGCGGTCGAATTTGGTAACTATTGGTGGGAAACCATGGACTATCGTTATCGATTCAGCTCGACGAACTGCCACCATGCAAGGCTTGAAAAAGACGGTGAATTACTGATTATTATTAGTCATGCAGATATCGGCGCTAAAAACTGGCTTGACCCTTGTGGCCACGAAGAAGGCTATATTACCTATCGCTGGATTGGCAGTGACCATTACCCTAAACCGACCGCCGAACAATTAACGATTAAGGCGCTTGAGAAAAACTACCCCGAATTAATAGGCAAGATAAGCGAGCAGCAAAGAACAGAAGATATGCTCGAAAGACGAGCCGGTATTCGGCAGCGATTCAAATCTTAAGTCAATGCTTTAAAAACTTAATAACCATCACTCAAAACAACGTAAGGAACTGAACTCACCATGTCATTTATAAAAATAACGTACCCCAAAGATGGCGTCGCCTTAGTCACATTGAATCGCCCCGATCGGATGAATGCCATGGCATTTGATGTCATGCAGCCGCTAAAAGAAGAATTAGAAAAAATCAGCTTTCGCAGCGATATCAGACTGGTGATATTAACTGGCGAAGGCAGTACTTTTTGTGCTGGCGCCGACTTACAAGATCCTGGCTACCTGCCGGTTTTCGATGGTCATACTATGCCAAGAATCGCTTTGCGTGCCATGCGAGTATTAGACGATGTAATGAAAACTATCCGCGATATGACACAGCCCGTTATGGCCGCCATTAATGGCCCTGCGGTGGGTGGTGGATTTTGCCTAGCCATGGCAGCGGATTTACGCATTGCCTCTGAGACGGCATTCTTTCGAGCAGCAGGCATCAACAACGGCTTAACCTCAGCCGAGCTAGGTCTGAGCTACTTATTGCCCCGCACCATTGGCATTACTCGCGCTAACGATATTATGCTGACCGGTCGCGATGTGGATGCGCAAGAAGCCGAACGCTTTGGCATCGTTTCAAAAGTTTGTAGCAATGACAGCTTGCTGGATGAAAGCCTCGCAATGGCAGACAGCATTTTACGTCACAGCCATATGGGGATTGAACAAACTAAGATGCTAATGAATGCCAGTATTGAAGCAGGATCACTGCATGGGCACATGCACCATGAAGGTATTACACAGTTATTTGTTCGCATGACCACGAATAACTTTCAAGAGGCCATTAAAGCGCGAAAGGACAATCGGCCGCCAGATTTTGACGATCAGATCTAAGCTGGCGTATATAAAAGCATTACCGCTAGGCTAAATTGATCCGCTAGGACCCGATCGCGTAAATAATAAGACAAGCGCAGTAACGGCTCTATTTTTACGGTAAACTCCCGCTTTAATACCGCACTCTTTTTCATTACAGCTTGGATAATAGCATGACCGCATCTTCACGCCCCAACTCAGAAAGATTATTTAGCCAAGCACAAGCCTCAATACCTGGTGGGGTTAACTCACCGGTCAGAGCTTTTAAAGCTGTTGGCGGCACGCCCTTATTTATCCAGTCGGCACATGGCCCCTATATTGTCGACAGTGACAATAAACAATACATTGATTATGTGCAGTCGTGGGGACCCATGATTCTCGGTCATGCACACCCTCAGGTGATTACTGCTGTACAAGAGAAAATGGCTCATGGCCTGAGTTTTGGCGCACCGACTGAAATCGAAACAGTTTTAGCTGAAAAGATAAAGTCGATCATTCCCTCGATGGATATGATCCGCATGGTAAGCTCGGGCACCGAAGCTACCATGAGTGCAATCCGTTTAGCGCGTGGTTATACTGGCCGCGATAAAATCGTTAAATTTGAAGGCTGCTATCACGGTCATTCTGATTCATTATTGGTTAAGGCAGGCTCAGGCGCATTAACCTTTGGTACGCCAAGTTCACCTGGGGTACCTGAATCCTTGGTCAAACACACACTTAATCTGACCTATAACGACATTGAACAAGTTCAGCGTGTTTTTGCCGAGCAAAGCGACAGCATTGCCTGCATCATCGTTGAGCCTGTGGCCGGCAATATGAATTGCGTGCCACCCATTGATGGTTTTTTAGCTGCGCTCAGAGACGTCTGCGACCGTTCGGGTGCAATACTTATTTTTGATGAAGTAATGACAGGGTTTCGCGTTCACCCTCAGGGTGCACAAGGACATTATCAAGTCACGCCCGACTTAACCACCTTGGGTAAAGTGATCGGCGGTGGTATGCCTGTAGGGGCCTTTGGCGGTAAGAAATCAATCATGCAAGAGCTGGCGCCGATTGGTCCGGTTTACCAGGCCGGTACTTTATCGGGCAACCCCGTAGCGATGGCAGCGGGTTTAGCAACACTCAATCAGTTAAGCAGCGACGATTTTTATCCTCAACTATTTACCGCCACTGAGCAGTGGACCACAGGCCTAAAAGCGATCGCTAAAAACTGCGGTATCCCTTTTACCACTAACCATGTGGGTAGCATGTTTGGCTTATTTTTTACTGAGCTTGAAAAAGTGACTCGCTATGATCAAGTGATCAATGCCAATACCGAGCGATTTAATCAATTCTTTCACGGTATGTTGGTCAATGGCGTGTATCTAGCGCCGGCCAGTTTTGAAGCCGGCTTTGTCTCTGCTGCGCACACCACTGACATCGTGGATCAAAGCCTGAGCGCGGCAGAAAACGTGATGCGTGAACTCAATTAACTCGTTACCCATTGCATAGCTGTGCTAGCCTAAAGTCCTTGTAATCGATTTAACAGCAAAACCTCAGCAAAATACTGGCCTATCGTATTATAACTGTTTAGCATCTTGTTTATAATTCATCATAGATAAACGAGAGTTTGTTAAGGCGAATATATGTGGCAAAAAGTTGCTTATAATTTAATTCACTGGCGATACTTAAGCAGTCTCTTATTACTGCTGGTCAGCGCCTGGCTTGCCACCTCATTAGGCAACTTTGGCTTCAATGCTGATTTTCGTATTTTCTTTGACGACGATGACCCATTGTTGGTGGCTTATGAGAATATGGAACAAGAGTTCACGCACTCTTATACCCAAATTTTTATTCTAGAAGCCAACAACGGCGATTTATTTAATGCCAATAATTTAGCGGGCATTCAGTGGTTTAATGACCAAGCTTGGCGCCTGCCTTTTGTAAGTCGAGTCATCTCAATTGCCAACCATCAACACACGACGGCAGATGGCGATGATCTATGGGTCGAAGATCTATTTGATCCCTATACTGATAAAGATCAACATTACCAACAAAGGATCAAAAATATTGTTCTTGCGGAACCCGAACTAAAAGATCGCTTAATTAATGAAGCCGGTAATATTAGCCTAGTGATCGCCTACTTAACTATTTCGGAACAGCAGCAAGATCAAAAGCCCCAGGTGATGCAAACCAGTCGCGAACTGGCTGAAAAATTTACCCAGCGCTACCCGTCAATGTCTATCCAAATAAGTGGTCAACTCGCTGTCGATGCCAATATTGTCGAAATTGCTGAACGTGATGCAGTCAATGTTGAGCTAAGAATGTTCTTTTGCCTGCTGATTTTATTAGCCTTTTTTTTACGATCAATAGCCGCGGTGGTAGCCGGCTTACTTATTATGTTAGTGAGCGTGATCGCAGCAACAGGATTTTTGGGCTTAGTCTATACCGACTTTAACGGTATCAATATGAGCACGCCCTATATTGTTTATATGATGGCTATCCTCGATTGCGTGCATATTCTATCGGCTTACTTTGGTCGGTTAAACGAAGGTATGGATAAATTTTCGGCCATGAAGGATAGCCTCGCTAAAAACATGGAAGCCTTATTGATTACTAGTCTAACCACAGCGATAGGGTTTTTAGCAATGAATTTTGCTGACTCGCCACCATTCAGAGAGTTTGGAACCGCCACAGCGTTTGGTGTGATGTTTGCCTTTATTGCGTCTATTACTTTATTGCCGGCATTCATGTTATTGCTGCCAGCTAAGAAGGTGGCTCGGCCACCTGTTTCTGGCTTGGTTAGTTACTGCCAAACCTTATTTAAGCAACACGGAAAAAAATATTTGCCGATTGGCTGGCTGGTCATTGCCGTCATGGTGCCCGCTGCGCTATCGAACAGTACTAACCATGAATCGATGTCGGCGTTTCATAAAGATGCACCTATTCGAGTTGCTACTGAATATCTCGATCAAGAATTATCAGGCTCAGAGTTGATTGACTACTTACTCCGCTCAAGCGGCCCCGGCGATATTGTTGAGCCAGAATTTTTACGCAGTGTCGATGAGTTTGCTCAATGGTTAGAACAGCAGCCAGAGGTATTAAAAGTCAGCGGTTACCACCAAATCATTAAGCGCTTACATAAAACCATGCACGGTGATAATCAAAATTACTATGCGATACCCGATGACCGACGCGCAATTGCAGAATACCTGTTAGTCTATGAATCGAGCATACCTGAAGAGTTAGACTTACAAGACAGTATTAATATCGACAAAAGTGCTGTCAGGGTCACGGCAATGATGGCCGCAATGAGCAGCCAAGAAGTGCTGGCGTTTAATCAACGCGTACTGGACAAGCTAGGCACCTCAGCCATTACAGATTTTGAGTCATCCAGCCCACCTTTAATGATGGCATATGTGGCGCAATCAAATATTATTAGTATGTTGCAAGGCTGTCTTTTCGTTGCCGGATTTGTTTGCCTGAGTATGATTATTGCCTTTCGCTCAATAAGACTTGGCTTACTCTGCATGATACCCAACCTGCTCCCTGCAATTGTGGCATTTGGTCTTTGCGGCTTATTGATTGGCGAGATCGACATGGGCACCGCCATGATCTTTAGCATGACGCTGGGTATCGTCGTTGATGACACCATACATTTTGTCGTCAGTTATCGCCGCCAACGATTACAAGGCCAAACGCCGGCTATGGCGGTTAATAACACTTACGCCTTGGTTGGCCGTGCCATTATCATTACTAGCTTGGTGCTTTGTATCGGTTATCTTATTCCGGTATTCACCGCAGAATTGCGTATGAATGTTCAAATGTATGCCTTATCGGTTGTCTGCATTGCCACAGCAATGATAGCCGACCTTTTCTTTTTGCCCTCATTATTAGTCAAAACGGACAAATACCCATAATGCTGAAGGCTTACAAAAAAACAGCCAAGGCAAATTCACGAATGAATTTTTTAGCCGGGCTGCTCTTGAGTGGTTTGCTTATTGCCAATAGCCATGCCGCTAATTTTCAACTAGAAAAACGCCAATCGATCAGCCTCGAATTTAAGCAGTTCACTCATAGCAGTCCAAGCATCGACCACAATCAAGATGGCTCATTGATCTGGCAAGGGAACTACCGTCTCAGCTGGCAGAATGACCGTGGCCAACTGGCTAATGAACTCACCATTGCACCGATCATCCGCTACAACAGTCAAGATAATGAGCGTTCAAAAGTCGATTTTAAATCGCTTAGCTGGACACAGGTTAAGCCTAACTGGGAGTTAAGAGCAGGGATTAGAACCATCAGTTGGCGGACCACTGAAGCGGTTAATCTCGTGGATATCATTAATCAGGCGGATGCCAGTGCCAACATTGATGATGAAGATAAGCTAGGTCAAGCAATGGTTAACTGGGTCTGGTTAAACGATTATTTTAGCTTTGAATTATTAGCCTTACCGTTTTTTCGTGAACGCATTTTTCCTGGTGATGAGGCGCGACTTAGGGGATCCTACACCATTGATACGGACCGCCCTGAATATGCGTCAAACGCAGAAAATAAGCGTATTGATGCCGCCATGCGCTTCGTACTGTTACTCGACCAGTGGGAAATAGCCGTCAGTCACTTTTCAGGGACTTCGCGCGAGCCCATCCTGTTTGTACCTGATCAACAGCACACCGAACTCAGGCCCTACTATCCCGTTATTGAACAAACCGGCCTGCAATTGGAATACGCGGCCGACAACTGGCTCTGGAAACTTGAAGCAATTTCGCGTAATGGTTTTACGCTCCCCACACAGTTCCTGCTTGAGTCACAAATTGCAATGCCCTCTCGATATAGCGCAGCTACCGCCGGCTTTGAGCTTGCGCTTCCGGCGCTCTTTAACCCAGACTATGACTACAGCTTACTGGCTGAATACCTCTGGGATGAAAGGCGCGACGAAGCGCTAGCCAATGATGTATTTATTGGCTTACGGATTGGCTTTAACGACCTGCAAAGTTCTGAGCTATTGTTGGGGAGTATTATGGATCTCGACCGGCAAGAGCTTTTAACTTTTATCGAGCATAGCTATCGAAATAATAACAACGGTAAAATCGATTTGACTGTTCGTTTATTTGACGCTCCTGGCGATACGTCATCAAGAAAACAAGAAACCGATTTTTTTGAATTGCATAATGATGACTACATCGCCCTATCTTACACCCAATACTTTTAACTAAGAGAGACTTAATGTGACCAATACTCTGCCTAATGAAAAAATTCTTTCGATCACTCTCTCATTGATTATTTTTGTCGCCGCTCTGTCTGCGCGCTTAGTATCAGCGGAACAGCCCAGCAGTGAAAGTGATCAAGCACAGAAAGCTTATCGCATTATGGCTGAATCAGATCGTCGAGATGATGGCTGGCAAGATTCAACCGCCAATATGACCATGATCATTCGACGCGCTGATGGCAAAGAAGTCATTCGCGAAGTCACCACCAAAACACTTGAAGGTGAAAATGGCCAAGATAAAAGTTTATTATTTTTTGCTAAACCTTTGGATGTTAAGGGCACCGTTTTTCTCACTCACAGCTTTCCGCTTGAGGCAGACAAACAATGGATTTATTTGCCTTCACAAAATCGTGTTAAACGCATTAGCTCAAAAAGAAAAACTGGCCGCTTCATGGGCAGCGAATTTACCTTTGAAGACATGGCCGCTTTCTCACTTGAAAAAAATAATTATCGCTACCTTGGTGAAGCAGAATGCGGCGAACCCTTGCAGGCCTGTCATATCATTGAAACACGCTCTAAAGATCCTTACACCGGCTATGAAAAAACCATTAGCCATATTGATGTAGCCGAGCTTCGAAGTTGGGAAATAGAATTTTACAGCCGCCGCACTGGCAAGCTAAGTAAGCAACTTAGTATTTCAAGCTATCAACTTTACCTCGATAAATTTTGGCGGCCTGCCCAACTCAGTATGCGCAATGTAGTTTCAAATTCTGCAACAATATTGCAATGGCATGACCAAAAACTCAGTGTAGGCTTAGCCGACTCTGAATTCAGAAAAGCCGCGCTTGAAAGACGCCAGTAAGTAATTTAAATGAACTGTCCGTATAGATAAGCTGTCGCTGAAATCAGTTATAATCTATCTCAAATAAACAGTAAGGAAATCATTATGGGTCTATATGCAATGACCGGTGGCGCAACAGGTATTGGCAACGCCATCAAACAGCAACTGCTCAGCCAAGGCAATCAAGTCATTGTGGTTGACATCAAAGATGCCGATATTATCGCTGATCTTTCAACGCTTGAGGGCCGTCAAGCCGCTGTGGAGGGCATCGCTGCCGCCGCACCCGATGGACTCGATGGCTTTATTCCCTGCGCTGGCGTGGGCCCGCATATTTCTCCGCCGTCGATGGTCGCTAGAATTAATTTCTTTGGCGCACTGGCCGTCACCGAAGGGGTCAAATTATTAGTCGCCAAGAAAAAAGGTGCTATCGTTATGATCTCATCCAACTCGGCTACTATGGGTTATGAGCAAGAAGTTGTGGATTTAATGCTAGCCGGCAACGAGGCCGGCGCGAGTGCTAAACTTGATGAGATTGGTAATGGACAGCTCGCCTATGGCGGCGGTAAATACGCATTGAGTTGCTGGCTGCGCAAAGCATCGAAAGCTTATGCAAAAAGTGGTATACGACTGAATGCTGTCGCCCCTGGGTTCACTGAAACACCTTTAACCGATGCAGGCAGAAGCAATCCAGAATTTGCTGAACTGCTCGAAGAGTTTATTAAAAGCATCCCCATTGGCCGACCAGGGTTGCCAAAAGATATTGCTGAAGCGACCTGTTTTTTATTAGACCCTGAAAAAGCAGGCTTTATTTCAGGCACCATATTGTTTGTTGATGGTGGTCACGATGCGATGCTAAGGCCTAACTCTTTTTAATTTTTTTAGCTTTTCTGCCTTATCAATTTTTATCGAGACGTATCACAATGTATGGGGATTAACCATAATGCCCCCATCGACATCTAAGCTTGTACCTGTGATAAATGAGGCGCGGTCTGACACTAAGTAGCAGACCGCATCAGCCACTTCTTCTGGCTCACCTAAGCGTCGCATAGCATGAACACCTGCTGTATTTTCTTCTGCTCCTGGCACCTTCTCAAAGTAACGTTTAATGCCTTCTGTTCGAATACCGCCAGGGTTAATGGCATTAATCCGAATGCCGTCCCTTGCCCACTCAGCCGCGGCAGTACGTGTTAAGGCAAGCACCCCGCCTTTAGCCGCACTGTAGGGTGACTGCATAGCCTCACCACGGACAGCCGATAATGATGCAATATTGACAATGGCACCACCGCCGGTTTTTAACATCGCGGGGATCTGATACTTTAAACACAGCCAAACCCCTTTCAAACAAATCGCTTGCGTCTTATCCCAACTGGCTTCTTCCATCTCGGGCAGCATGGCAAAGCTAGCACCGCCCGCGGCGTTGTTTGACACGCAATCTAGCGATCCAAAGTGTTCGACGGTTGCAGCGACCATCGCCTCAACTTCGACAGCTTTTGAGACATCAACTTTAATTGCAATCGCCTCACCCCCGTTAGCTTGAATCATATCAACCGTTTTCTGAGCCATCTCTAAACGGATATCTGCCACCGCAACTTTCGCGCCATCGTTAGCAAATGCCACGCAAGTTGCACGACCAATACCATCGCCACCGCCGGTCACTAAACCAACCTTGTTTTTTAATAGCATGTGAATTCTCCTGGCATTTTAGCCAATGATTAATTGATAGTTAATTGGCATTATCATCACGATCAGTCATTATGACTGATCAACCCAGATCAAGTCCTGCTGATCAAAATCATAGTTGCTGATCACTGCTTTAAACCGCTCAATCAAGGCTTCATCAACGGTGGGGGTGCGTGCCAGAAACCATAAAAATTCTTTATTATAGCTGGTCACAAACGCATATTGATAATGACTATGATCTAATTCGAAAATTACATAGGCGCCAAAAAAAGGCCCGAAAAAAGAGACTTTTAAATGACCGACCGTCGAATCTTCAACCACTAAAGCGCGGCCTTTAGCCTCATCCCATCGATTTTCATCGGCTTTAAATCCACGGTTTGTAACCGCCACACTTCCGTCATCGTTAATTTTATAATGGGCGCTAACCTGACTTAAGCCGCGCTCAAACGAATGATCTAAGCGGGCAATCTCATACCACTGACCCAGGTAACGCTTTAATTCAAAGTTTTCGACTGCTTTGATATCGGCAGGTATGCCGGTACAGGAACCTAATAAAAAACAGAGGAGTATCATTAAATAAGGCATAGTTTTTCTTTTATGATTAAGTCACTGTTATATTTTAAAAAAAGAATAGATTATTATTGGCAATGAAACAGCGCACGCCAACCATAACGCTTCAGCAGTTGCATAGAATCACAGGCATAAATAATCCAGGCAATTAACACAAATTGCATAGGCAATCTTAGCCAGGCTATCCATGGCGCTACCGGCTGGCCAAACATAGGGAGATTATTTACTGCCATATTAATATTTGCCGTTAATACCGCTAAGCAAAACGCCGATAACCATAGACCGGTGACTGCGCGGTACTTAGGCCATAATAAAAAAATAGGAAAAATGAACTCCATAACACCAGTTAACCAAACAATTTCTAAAGCAAACGGTAATGGAGTAATGGCAGCCAAATCTTGCGCGTCATTAAAGTGCATCGTGCCGGCATAAAAAAAACCAATGCTAATAATAAGCACAGAAATATTCCTCATAAAGCTCCCGTCTAAGATATGTCGAAGTGAAAAAGTATACCTAGCCAAATAGCATGACTAGATGACGTTACTGTTATTCAGTCATGGCCGACTAATAAATTAATAAACCCTTGGTTGCCTGCCGCAGCATCGGTTTGTGCAATCCACTGCTGCATCTCCAACCGACTTATTGGGCGCAACTGACGCCCAAGGTGGTCAATTAATTGCATCGGTAAATCGAGCTCATTGACAAGGTCTAATAAGGCCATGCCACTCGCCCCCGCTTGTTTTAAACTGTAAGGAGTAAATTCAATGATCATTTTTAGTTGGGGCAGGCTAGATTTTAACAAGGGCATTAAACCGCTAAGCACCAGGAGCTCTGCCCCCTGCGTATCGATTTTAAGTACGTCAATCTGGCGAACAGGAGGGGATAATTGCTGGCTTAAAAAATGATTACCGGCAACTAAGTTAATCGCTTGTTCATTACGCGGTGCGGCACTGTCATCTTGCCGATATATTTGATGGTCGCCGCGATTTTCTTCATTAAGATAAAGTCTGCCTTGCCTTTGATCAACACTTAAACCGGCGTTCACAGCCACAACATTGTTAATCTTATTGAATGACAGATTTTTTTCTAATAAAGAGAAATTATCTTGCTCTGGCTCAAAGGCAACCACACGGCCGTTATCACCGACCAGCATCGCGCCAATTAAGCTGTAATAGCCAATGTTGGCGCCCACATCAATAAATGTCGCGCCAGGAAATAATAATGCTTCTAATATACTGGTTTCGTAAGATTCCCAAATGCCGTTTTGAATAATTTGTTCAGAAATATGAATATCGGTTTTCTCATGCACAAACATCGCCAGCGACGATTGGAAGTGTAATTTGAGTGGATATGGGCCTTTCATCTTTTTTATTTACTCACCCCTAAAGAGCAGCGTCAAAAAAAAAGGCCTCGTGAATGAGACCTTTTTGATGGGGTTTGCGCTTAATCGTCTTCAGCGACCACTTCAGCATAGGCATCTGAAGTTAATAACTCATCAAGCTCAACTGTATCCGCTGGTTGCAGTCGATAAAACCAACCATCTTCATAGGGCTCACTATTGACGGTTTCTGGCTCATCGTCTAAACGCTCATTAACTGCGATCACTTCACCTGAAATAGGGGCATACACATCCGACGCCGCTTTAACGGATTCAACGACACCGGCTTCATCGCCGGCCGATAGAATTTGGCCAATATCAGGTAGCTCGACATAGACCACATCACCCAACTGGGCTTGTGCATGATCGGTGATGCCTATCACGACACTGCCGTCGGCTTCTACGCGAGCCCATTCATGGCTGGCGGCATAACGTAATTCTGATGGTAAATCGCTCATCTATAGTTCCTACACTGGCTTCAAGTCAATATAAATACGTGGATAATTGAGCGTTAGCTCGCGCGACTACGGCATGAGCTAAGCGCTACTGCAAAACAATGGGTCATTTTACTCAGAGATAGGTGAAAAACAATGCTAGGATAAAAAAATAAAAGTGATTTTTAAATTTTGTCGATATTCTAACCCGCTGAGAAGCGGATTAACTTTTCATAAAACCACAGCTTTAGCTCATTCCACCAATCAGGGTCAGCCATCATGGCATGATGAGCCTGTATCTCAGAGACCACATACTGATGAATCAAATGTGTGTCAGATTCTGACAAAACTTCATTGAAGCTAACCATTCCTTTATCCGCATAGAGGCCACCCAAGACGATCACATCAAACAATTGATGGGTTTGCTCGGTCATGTAACGCAGATCAGGCACTAGGCCGCCGCCTTGCACCGCTGGACCATGGCATCGACCGCAGTGCGTGGCATACAATTGCGCTCCGTCATCAAGCGCTGATTCGCTGGCGGTCAAGGGCGGTGCCGGCGGCATAATGGGTCGTTCTGTTAAGGGTGGCAGAGTCGCCTCACCGCCTATTTTAAAAGCCAATACTCGCCCTTTACTGGCGGTATGCTGAACGCTATCGGCGCCCATCATCCCCATAAAGCCTCCCCAGCCGGCCATAATGGCAATGTATTGCTCACCATCAACCGTGTAGGTGACCGGTGGCGCTATGGCCGCAATTTGCGTTAATGATTGCCAGACGAGCTCGCCTGTGTCTGCACGGTAGGCTTTTAGCCAACCATCATGACTGCCTTGAAACAGCAAATTACCCGCTGTTGCCAATAAACTCATGGACCACGGCTTATCGAAATCAACCCGCCACCGCTCGGTTTGTGCCACTGGATCCCAGGCCACAATCGAGCCAATATGGGTGGCTTTTTGAACTGCTTTAAACAGTAAGGGATCAGCACGTCCCATACTCATGGCCACACCGGTATGCAATGTGCCTTCATTGGCAAACTCATCATTAGCCTTAAATTCAAAGCCCTGCTCGATGGTGGGAATATACATCAGCTGATGTTCGGGGTGATAAGCCATCGGGTGCCAGTTATGGGCGCCGACCATGGAAGGCAAGGTAAACTGAGGCTCATCACGATAATTGGCAACCTCCGTCATCACTGGCCTGCCCGTGTTTGGGTCGATATGACTGGCCCAATTGACTTTCGCATAGGGCTCGGCAGAAATAAATTCACCGTTGGTTCGGTCAATCACATAAAAGAAACCATTTTTAGGCGCTTGCATAATCACTGATCGCGTTTCGCCGTTGATCGGTAAATCGGCCAGCACCATGTGTTGAGTGGCGGTATAGTCCCAGCGTTCACCCGGCGTGGTTTGATAATGCCAAATATACTCGCCATTATCGGGATTAAGCGCCACAATCGATGAGAGGTATAAATTATCGCCACCCTCTGGGCTGCGAACGTAACTGTTCCAAGGTGATCCATTGCCAACGCCAATGTATAACTGATGCAACTCGGCATCGTAGCTCATGGAGTCCCATACCGTTCCACCGCCGCCTAATGTCCACCAATCACCGTTCCAAGTCTTAGCGGCCGTTGCTAAGGCATTCGATTCGAAACCTAAAGCGGGGTTTCCGGGCACAGTATAAAATCGCCATAATTGCTTACCTGACTCGGCATCGTATGCGGTGACATAACCACGCACGCCAAAATCAGCACCCCCGTTACCAATGATAACTTTGCCATCAATAATGCGCGGCGCACCGGTAATGGTATAGGCCTGTGACAAGTCAAAGGTTTGTGTTTGCCATTCCAGCTGGCCCGACAAGGCATTGATCGCCACTAAGCGGCCATCGAGTGTTGCGACATAGACCTTGTCGCCCCACACCGCAACGCCTCGATTAACCGTATCACAGCAGGCATAAAAGCCTCGCGATTTATCAACCTTAGGATCATAAAACCACAGTTGCTGCCCCGTTTTAGCATCGAGAGCAAAGACCACTCCCCAAGGCCCGCTGGTATACATACGGCCATCGACGACGATAGGTGAGGCTTCTAATCCGCGTCGAGTACCAGTTTCAAAATACCACGCTAGCGATAACTGCTCGACATTGTCGGTGTTGATCTGGCTTAACGGACTAAAGCGCTGCTCGTCATAGGTTCGACCATGCAACAACCAGTTACCGGCTTCATCACCCGCTGTTCTAGCCCGT
This sequence comes from Cellvibrionales bacterium UBA1969, assembly GCA_002339085.1. Taxonomy (GTDB): domain Bacteria; phylum Pseudomonadota; class Gammaproteobacteria; order Pseudomonadales; family UBA7434; genus UBA7434. The sequence goes on along the minus strand of DDDX01000083.1, from coordinate 81,360 downwards.
TCGCGATCAACAGTGGTGACGACTGGCTGCGCCGAGACAGTAGCCGCCAGAAAAAAACCTAATGCACAAGCTGCAGCGGCGAATAAACGCAGGCGAGATGTCATGGAAAAACGATGGATACTTTGTTGCAAAATTAGACCTGCTTTTTCTATTATTTATTATCCGGAAACATTGTTTCACTGGGCGTAATTAATTCATCTAAGGTTAAATCGAAACTGGGTAGAAAATTTTCTAAAAAATAACCGACCTCTGGCATTGCCATTTGCGTTAATCTTTCACCGGTATCTTGTACCGCTTGTTTAAACTCGCTATTACCCGCGTTGATTTCAGCCTTACATTTTATCAGTGAGGCAATAATATCCGCCGCTTTTATGAATTTAACAAACTCACTAGAAATATTTTCATGCAATAAGTGATTACGATAATCCTCCTGCAACTCAAGCGGCAGGGTTGACAGCATTTCTCTTTCTGCGGTGTATTCAACTTCTTTATAAGCATCACGAATTTTTGTATTGTGGTACTTTATCGGCGACGGAAGATCACCGGTTAAGACCTCTGAACAATCGTGATATAAAGCTGATATAGCTAGGGCATTGGCGTCAATATTGTTGTCATACAATCGATTACTTATAATGCCTAGAGCATGGGCTATCACCGATACTTCATAAGAATGCTCCATGATATTTTCTTGGATCGCATTGCGCTTCATACCCCAACGATAAATCCAGCGCATTTTGCTTAAATAAGCAAAGAAATGATTATTCATAAACTCACTCGCTTAGCTACTTACGCTTCTGTCAGATTATCGGTTGACATCTAACGATCAATGCCCATGGCATGTTTAATCACTTTATTTTTTAATTGTGACTGGTCGTGAAAAATATTCATTCCCATGTTACGCGCCCAGCGGAATGGCAAAGGAAGCGGCTGAAACAGGCGCTTTAAGCCTTCAACGGCCGCCATCATAGCTAAATTGTCAGCCTTTCGTTGCCGCTGATAGCGCTTTAATAAACCGATATCGCCGAGCATTTGACCCCGTTCATGACCAGCAACAATGACCTCAGACAAGGCCTTAACATCGGCAAGGCCTAGGTTAATTCCTTGGCCCGCCAAAGGATGAATAGCGTGAGCAGCATCAGCGACCAAAGCAAAATTCGGCTTGACATAATCAATTGCATGACGTTGGTGTAAAGGGAAACTACGCCGTTTTGAAACGTCAGTTATCTCGCCTAGGCGATATTCAAACGCACGGCCCAATGCCTGTAAAAATTGATGGTCGTCCATTGCCATCGCCAAGTCATTTTCTATATCCGTTTGAGACCAAACAATAGAGCAAAAATGTTTATCTGATTGAGACAAACTAAGAGGTAAAAATGCCAGCGGGCCATGCTCAGTAAATCGCTGCCAAGCCGTCGCTTCATGGCCCTGACTGGTTTCAACCACACAGACGATAGCTGATTGCTGGTAAGACCACTCTCTTATGGGTAAGCCAGCCATTTTTCTTAACGGAGAGTTAGCACCATCAGCAGCAATAATAAGCTGGGCCTCTAAGCTACGGCCATCAGCCAGCGATAAACTGGATAAATTTGATCGTGAGGCAGTGTTCGCTAAATGTAATTCAGCTACCGCTTGTTGGGAAAAAATATCTACGCCTGACAGTGTTTTTATTCGTTGATGTAATGCGCCAACAGTCACTCGATTTTCTACAATATGGCCCAACTGACTGGCCCGAACATCAGCGGCATCAAATTCAATATGACCGGTGCCTTCGGCATCCCACACCGTCATCTTGTCAAAACCAGAGACTCGCTGACCAACAATATAAGACCATAAATCTATCGATTCAAAAAATTGTTGTGAGCCAACGGTTAGCGCACTGACACGCGCGTCAAAATCATTAATGCCTTCATCGCAAATAGGTAAGGTATCGCAAATAGTTTGGGCTTCTATTAAAGCAATCCGCAAGGGTTTATCTTTAACTGATGTCGCTAACGAGCACGCTAATGCGCTACCCGCTATCCCTGCACCGACTATCGCGATGTCATAAGTCAAATTCATAGTACCGGCCTACGGCCACTAAGCCCTGATGCTTGGTCTGAAAAACGAAGCTTTGCTGGCGTTAAAATATCTAAAGCCAACAAGCCTAGTGATCGACCGGCTTGAATAGGTAAAGCTTGCCGACCAAATAGTTCAATTAAATAATGACTAAAACCTATCGTGTTTTTTTGATCTTTGAGTTGTGCTTTTGAATAACTTTCTAACAATGATAATTCACCAATATCTTTATTATTAACTGCCGCTTGGCTTACTAATTCAGTTAGCGTGGCAATATCACGTAGCGATAAATTAAATCCCTGCCCTGCAACCGGATGCAGGGAATGCGCTGCATTACCCATAATAACAATATGATTTCTAATCACCTCGTTAGCTAAAGTCAAAGCTAATGGGTAGCTCTGGCGCTGGCCGATTTGCTGGATCTCGCCCAAACGAAAGCCAAAGGCTGACTGTAATTCGCTGATGAAGTCTTGATCATTTAGGTCAGCTATATTATTTTCTCTATTAACCTCATGCTGATTTGGCATTGTCCAAACTAAAGCACTCCGTCGCGGCGCACTGGGCAAGTCGGGCAACGGTAAAAATGCCACCGCCCCATCAGCAAGAAAACGCTCGAAGGCTTGGCCATTATGCGGTAGCTGAGTTTGCACGTTAGCTATTACCGCCTGCTGGTCGTACTGCTTGACGATGGCTGTAATACCTAAGCTTTCACGCAAACCAGACTGCGCACCATCTGCAACCACCAATAAGACCGCATCTACTTCTACCCCATGATGACTTTCTTGATTATGCGCCGAGACAGTAACCTTTGTTACTTTTTGGCGCGGTACAATGTTAGCCACCTTCGCCTCACTCAATAGCTCTATCGATGGCAAGCTCATCAGCCGGTTAAGAAGTACTGCGCCTAACCATTGATTTTCGATCACATACCCGAAGGCTGTTTTGGCTTGCTGTGCTGCATTCAATACCGTACTGCCACTGTGGCCTCGGTCTGAAACATGAATATCACTAATGGGCGCCGCATGCGATAATAGATCATCCATCACACCCAAGCGCTGATATATCTCGATGCTGGCCATAGATAACGCGGTTGCCCGCGCATCAAAACTAGGGTGATAGACGGGACCCGCAACAAGACCGTCTTGGCTCATTCCCTTAATAGGAAAATTATCGACCAGTAAAACCGATAACTGCTGATGACTGACTGCCAATGCGCAGGCTAAACTGATACCCACCAATCCACCACCAGCAATGACAATGTCATACTGATCGCGTAATTTATTCAGTTGATCTTTACTGTGTATCATCGCTTATTTTTCACTTTTCCGCGCTTTTTAACGGGCGACTTAGGTCGGCTTTTAGCCGCTGCTTTCTTTTTCACGGCTGTTTTCTTTTTAACAACTGCTGTCTTTTTCACAGCCGCTTTCTTTTTAACGGCCGACTTTTTAGCTACAGTTTTTTTCTTAACGAGTACTTTTTTCTTAACGGCAGTTTTGCGCTTGACAGCTGCTTTTTTCTTCGCAGTTAGCTTTTTCTTAGTGCTGATTTTTTTCTTAGCAGTGGTTTTTTTCTTGGCAATTGATTTTTTCTTTGCGCTGGCTTTCAACACGGGCTTAGCTTGGCCACTTGGCTTACTGTTACGCACTGACGGAGTTTTAGCAGAGCTATTCTCTTGTGCTGAGTACTGCCCATCATCACTGATAAAATCTACTTGAGCGGGATCAATACTGCCACGCTTGGCTGCCATAGGCCGCATCAACTGATGAATATCATCAACCGTCTTAATGACCTCTTCAGTTAAGACTTGATGGCCAGTCGCTGTCACAGCCACGTCATCTTCGATACGGATACCAATACCTCGCCACTTAGCAGCCACTGATTGATTGTCGGCAGCAATATAAATACCCGGTTCAACCGTCATGACCATACCCGACTCAAGCACTCGCCATTCATCGTGAACTTTGTAATCACCAACATCGTGAACATCCATACCCAGCCAATGACCAGCTCGGTGCATATAAAAAGGTCGGTAGGCTTCCGCCTCAATCAATTCAGTTAGTTCACCCTGCAAAATACCCAGATCTAACAAGCCTTGAGTGATAACTGACACTGTGGCATCGTGAGATTGATTCCAATGCCCGCCAGGTGTTATTGTTTCTAGCGCCGCCTGCTGAGAAGCTAACACCACCTCATACAGCGCTTGCTGTTCGCGACTAAAGAGGCCATTGGCAGGAAAAGTGCGGGTAATATCGGCAGCATAGTAATTTAGCTCGCAACCAGCATCGATCAGCACTAAATCGCCATCCTGTATTATGCTGCTGTTGTCAACATAATGCAGAATGCAGGCATTTTTGCCAGCGCCTACGATCGAATTATATGCCGCAGCCTGCGCACCGCGTGAGGCAAACTCATGCAGATATTCCGCTTCTAATTCATATTCCATCATGCCCGGTCGGCAAAACTTCATCGCGCGAGTATGAGCGTCAGCTGAAATAGAAGCCGCTTGCTGCATAATGCGTAATTCGGCGGCACTTTTATACAAGCGCATGTCATGAACAATATGATCGAGATCAGAAAACTCGCCGGGCGGATGGGCACCAGAGCGAGCTTTAGCGCGCAACACATTTACCCAGCCCATAATCCGTTTATCAAATTCAAGTCGCTTACCCATGGAATAGTAAACGCGATCGCGGCCCTCTAAAAGCCCAGGTAAAATGTCGTCAATATCACTGATTGGAAAAGCATCATCGGCGCCGAAATTATTGCATAAGCCTTCGGGGCCTTGGCGGTAGCCATCCCATAATTCTCGCTCGGGATCTCGCTCACGGCAAAAAAATAAACATTGACCGTGATGACGACCAGGAATTAATACCAACACTGAATCTGGCTCATTAAAGCCAGTTAAATAATGGAAATCACTGTCTTGACGGTATTTAAACTCAGCGTCTCGATTTCGAATCACCGCACTGGCGGACGGAAGAATCGCAATACTGTTTGTTTCCATCTGCTCCATTAATTGTTCTCGACGGCGAGCAAACTCACGTTTGCTGATTGTCGGCAAAGGCTTTGAAGATAATTTTCTTTGCTTGAGCATTAAGTATTAACCCATTTAATTTTTATCGTTTAATGATACTGCTATCTATGCATAAGGCCTTTATGTTACGGGCTAGCTGATCACTTAGTTTAATCCCTTTTCATCATAATAATTACGCTTAATCAAAGTCGCCTTAATGCTTGTAATGAAGCCTAATGTAAGGTTCCATTTGGACTCCCTGACTGAGCCGATAATGCGGCTGGAGAGGATTCTTGTTGATGATGGATTTCGATCCAGCCGTACTCGGTAAAAATAGTCATCGTGGCTAATCGCAAATACTCGATGATCTCCATATAATTTTTTTCAGCTGCCTGTGCGTCACCAGCTTCTTGCCCAAATGCCTCCCCGTCTTCATTGAGAAAACTTTCAATGGCTAAGGGGTCATCGCCAATATCTCTATCATCATCGTAGTTATTGGCTGGGTAGCCTTCATCTTCGACCACAGCTTGCGCTATCGCTGATAAATCACCGATTGCCTCTTGAACCGTCTCAGAAAAGCTGGGGGTATTTGCCGCAGCCTGCTCTTGCGATGGCTGTTTTTGAAGGTAGGCTTGCGCCTCGGCAAAACCGCCTAAAAAACCTCGGCACCACTGGGACAAAGCATCGGTTCTATCCTCGATCGTCTCATCATCGTCTGGTAAAAACGGTTGAAATGCCAAATCGTCATCAATCAAAACTGCCAACTGATCGCGAGCGAGACTGCCAAGCACCGAAGCGGCTAAATCACCGAATTGCTGCATGGTCTCTATCGGCACACCCATGACGGCCAAGCCAAATTGCGCCCACTTTTCATCACTCAGCCGCATGGTGCCACTGAGAGCGCCAATAATAGCCCCATGCAGCTCAGCAGGTGAAAATTGACTGCTGACTGTTAACAGCCAATCGGCTAATTCGTCAAAATTTTGTGGCGTTAGCCCCTCAGAGTAATTCATCCTATACCTTTTTTAAAAACACCCAATAAAGACTAATTATACGGGGACTGGAAGCATATCTGAACCAAAATTAGCAGCAATTGCTCACTGAGCATCATTCATGCGCATTGCAAATATTGACCAATCCGACCTCGCACTCTATATTAGCGATCTTTACCAGTGAAGTCGTTAGCTGATAGGCTCATTTGGAGGTTATCAACAGGCTTGATCGATGACGAAAGCCCACAATATCAAAGGTTTAATAATGAAAGAGCAATTAAAACATCTAGAGGACAAGCTTGATGAACTCATTGCATTGTGTTCTTCGTTAGATAAAGAGAATCGATCTTTACGCATGAGAGAGGATGAATGGGCAACTGAGCGCCGTGAACTGCTTATCAAAAACGAGACAGCTAGAAGTAAAGTAGAAGCTATGATTAACCGCTTAAAATCGATGGAGGCCGGTGAATGAAAGAATTATCACGCGGAGAAGTACCCCCTAAAAAAACTGAACCAGCCAATAATTCCGAGTTGAGCACCTTAAATGTCAATATACTGGATAAGGATTTTCAAGTTGCCTGCCCTTCTGGTCAACAAGATGACCTTCTCAAAGCAGCTCGCCAACTGGACCAAAGAATGAGAAATATTCGCGACTCGGGAAAAGTCATTGGTCTTGAGCGTATTGCCGTCATGGCAGGCTTAAACCTTAGCCATGAATTTTTACATACCAAAGACGCGCTAGAGGCAGACGATACGCAAACATTGTTGAAAAAAATTGATCGCAAACTGGATAAAGCGCTAAAAGACAATAAAGCCATAGAAATCTAAGCCATTTTCGGCGTTACTTGTCTGGCATAAAACAGCATATCGACATCATGCCATCAACACTGCGTCAAATTGAATCTCTTGATCCGACACCAAGCGTTATTTGTAATGTAAATCCCGCCATTCAACCATAGTCCTCAAAGCTAAGATCGTTTAAGATAAGATAAAGCGACCTGGAATATTTGCTAGCCAGCATGTCCTTGAGCCGATAATACCCACTCGGAGGGTCTTCGATAGTGGCAGCGTGCATGCCCGGCATGACCGGGAAGCCTGAGTCACTGCAGGGCCCACCACCTTGAACCTTTCGGTTCGAGGCCGCAACGGCGGCGGTATTCTGGGGAGTTTTCTCTTCTTATGTTGAGCATCTGGCCCCTCATCAATTAACATTAGGATAGTGCGAATAGACTGACCAATAGCACCGTTCAATTAGCCACCGAAGTAGCCATTATTATGTCTAGTCAACCGTCGGCATCACTCAATCCACAGCAGCAACGCTTTCGACAAACCGAGCGATCGCGGTTACGGCATCGGCGCAGTCACCTGCCGCCCAATGAGCAACTCGCGGCGAGTATTCAACTGGCCAATCAACTCTCTGCCTTAACCGTTTATAAGCAGGCCAAGACTATAGCCAGCTATCTGCCCGATGACGGTGAAATCTTTACTGACGAGATTCATCAACGCGCTTGGGCTAACAATAAAAGTATTGTTTTACCCATCATTCAGGACAAGCAACAGCTGCAATTTGCTCACTACAAGGATCAAGATGCACTCGCTGCCGGGCCTTGGAAAATACAGCAACCTGAAAATTTGGCGTTTATCGACGATGATGCGATTGACCTGGTGTTAGTGCCTATGGTCGGTTTTGATCAACAAGGCAATCGCTTAGGCCGTGGCGGTGGATTTTATGACCGCTTCTTAAGCCGGTGCAAAAATACTGTTGCCATCGGGCTCGCCCATGATTTTCAACATATTCAAAAGCTACCCGCCGCTGAATGGGATAGGCCATTACATTTTGTCATTACACCTAGCACAAGCTATCACTGTCGCTAAACCATTAAGCAATAAGCATTTCCAGAGCCTACTTTTTATGGTGCTTATTCGTCAATGCGTTTCGCCATAAATACCTCAAGCCAATATTCCAACCCAAGCGCAAACAGGCTATCATAGACGGTATAAAATTGAACGCATTTGGTGCACCACACTAACTGCTGGATAGACCTATCCTGGGAAAAACTGTCGGAGAAAGAAATGGCCTTATCTGAGCAAGACCAACTCAAATACAATGCGGCTGAAGCGGCTTTAAGCAGGATTAAACCCTTACTCGAAGACCATAGCATCGTCGGTGTTGGCACAGGCTCAACGGTTAACTTTTTTATTGACTTATTGGCCTCAGTAAAAAGCTACTTTAAGGCGGCCGTGTCAAGCTCAGAGGCAAGCACTCAGCGCTTACGAGAGCATGGAATTACGGTTGTAGACTTAAATGATGTGCCTGAAATAGACTTCTATATTGACGGTGCTGATGAAGCTAACCGGCACTTACATTTAATCAAAGGAGGCGGCGCTGCACTTACACGAGAGAAAATTGTTGCCGCAGTAGCCCGAGAATTTATCTGCATTGCCGATCAAAGCAAACTGGTTAACATGTTGGGCGAGTTCCCGCTGCCTGTCGAAGTAATTCCCATGGCTAGAAGTTATGTCGCTAGGAAAATAGTTGGACTCGGCGGTACGCCGGTTTACCGCGAAGGCGTTGTGACCGATAATGGCAACCATATTTTAGATGTAAGGAATATGACCATTGATAATGCTCGCGAACTGGAGCGTAATATCAACCATATTACCGGCGTCGTCACCAATGGCCTGTTTGCCCTTCGACCCGCGAATGTTTTATTGCTGGCATCTCCCAATGGTGTTGTCACATTAAAAGCGGAATAGTTGTGAGCCAAACACTCCGCGGTTAACAAACTGAAACCTTTTTCTATTGACCTACGCCTCACTTATGACCACAATCGACTTACGTTAGGTTCCTTATTGCGGTTAGGAATGACGCTAGATGCAACTCTCTATTTAATCAATGCTATCGATGAAAAAGGAAGTCACATGAGTGGATGCCCACATATTGATTTAGCTGATCCTGACAATTATGTCGGCGGCGTACCGTTTGAATGGCTTAAACAGCTGCGTGCCGAAGAGCCCGTTTCATGGCAAACGACCGATGCTTTTGAAACGGGAGGTTACTGGGCTATTACTAAACATAAAGATCTTGACTTTATTTCTAAAAAGCCCATGTTGTTTTCATCAGAAGAAAGAACTTGTATGTTACAAGATCTGGGGCCCGAGGAGCTAGTCATGCAACGACTTACTCTTATTAATATGGACCCACCACATCATATACAACACCGAAAAATCATCCGTAAAGCTTTTACACCAAAAGTCGTTAATTCATATCACCAAAGATTTAAAGAGGTCGCAAAGGATATTCTTGATAGAGTGGCCCATAAAGGCCATTGTGAGTTTGTTGAGGATGTTGCTGCAGAGCTCCCATTAATCGCTATCTGTGAGTTAATGGGAGTGCCCGTTGAACACCGTCATAAGATCTTTGAGTGGACCAATACTATGATTGGCGGCGATGACCCCGATCTTAGTACAACCGAAGAAGATGCTCGCAATGCCATGGTTGAGCTATTCGCCTTTGGCGCCCAAATGGCAGCAGAACATGAGGCTGGCCGAGCAAAGGGAATTGAAGGCAGTCACATTATGAGTGCTCTTTTAGATGGCACGGATACAGATGGAGAGAAGCTCACAAATGATGAATTTTCTTTTTTCTTTCTAATTTTATTAGTTGCCGGCAATGAGACCACGCGGACTGTTACGGCGCATGGTATGCGCCTATTAATGGATAACCCTAATCAACTGGCAACTTTAGTAGATAACCCAGCGTTAATCCCAAATGCAATGGAGGAGGTGTTGCGCTACCATACTGCAGTTGTTGGTTTTAGACGTACCGCTACTGAAGATGTCGAATTACCCAGCGGTCATTTAGTCAAAAAAGGTGATAATGTTGTCTTATTTTACCACTCAGCTAATCGTGATGAAGACATTTTCGATGACGCCGAAGTTTTTGATATTCACCGCCAAGAACGGGAAGACGTGAAAAACAAACATCGCGCATTTGGTATTGGCGAACACTTCTGTCTTGGTTCGCACCTAGCACGGCTAGAACTGCAAGTCATTTTTGAAGAAATTATTCCACGCTTACGTAACCCAAAGCTCGATAAGCCGATTAACTGGTTACGGTCTAATTTCATTAATGGCATCAAAGAAATGCACATCACATTTGACCCAGAGATTTCTGCAGAAAAGTAATTACACCGCTAAAGCTTAACCTATAACAGCAAGTGCTGATCGATAGCCTTCAGCACTTGCTCAAAGTAAATACCGTTCTCGCCAGCTAGATGATGTCTGCCATTGTTAATCATATATAATTCCGCATTAGGAAATTTCTTGGTGATCGCTTTTACATTGAATCGCCAATCGACGGTTTGATCATCATCGCCCTGAACCACCATTAATTTTATCGGCGATGGCGCCAATTGATGGAATCGCTTCTGCCATATCAACATTGCTCCAATCCATTGAACAGGCAAACGCTTGGTCTGAAAGGGATCTTGATACTTTAAAAAATCTAAAAATTTTTTATCGTGTGAATTGATAGAAAAATTTCTTTTAATACTCGTAATAAAGCCCGCTAGAAGTGTGTGTGCAAAACAAATACTTAACCATCCTTTTGGTCGTACTAATGGCGCCAACAACACCACCTCGCTGAAAGAAAGTTTGGCTTCACGTGGTATAATTTGCAGTAGGTAATCTATGACAATTGCACCGCCCATACTTTGCCCCATCAAACAGCAAGGCTGAGTCACTGCTTGAGCGAATACATGAAACACATCGCGCAAAGTTTTATAGTAAGACGAAAAATCAGCAATCGTCGCCTTAGCGCCACTTGAAAGGCCATGACCCGGCAAATCGACAGCCACAACATTGATGTTTTTCATCAACAGATGGCCAATGATTTTATTATACAACCCTATGTGATCCATATATCCATGAATAATGAAGCAGGTTTTAATCGGCGCTTCGACTGAAAAATAATAGCAGGCTATTTTATAGGGATGACTATCGATATAACCCACTTGGTGACTGACATTATTCATCTGCTCAGCAAAATTTAACTGATAGAAATCCAAATGAGCTTGGCAGCACGAATCAGCTTCAAAGTGTTGATCAAGGTCCAGTGGTTGAAGGTCATCTGTCTGCATGTTAATGCCTAATATAAGTTTATGAGTGCCAATTATTCAGTATGAAACGATTAAGACTCGTTAAACCGATTCTCTAGTATTGCAACAGCAGGTAATTTTTTACCTTCAACAAACTCTAAAAAAGCACCACCGCCAGTCGATATATAAGAAATTTTCTCGGCCACTTGGTACTTATCAATTGCTGCCAATGTATCGCCCCCGCCTGCAATTGAAAAGGCATCGCTGCTAGCAATCGCCTTAGCAATCCCTTCAGTCCCTGCACCAAACTGATCGAATTCGAATACCCCTACTGGACCATTCCAAATAATTGTTTTGGCTGCGGCAATAATATCGGCCAGTTGAGATTGGCTTTTTGGACCCACATCAAAAATCATATCATCTTCACTCACATCTTCTGCAAGTTTGATCACAGCTGCAGCCTCAGCTGAAAATTCCTGGCCAACCACAACATCAACAGGTAGTGGTATCGCTGTTTTTTTATTAAGAACAACAGCCGTGGGCAGCAGATCATGTTCACACAAGGACTTACCCACCGGCTTACCGGTGGCTGCTAAAAAAGTATTGGCAATGCCTCCGCCAACAATCAGCTGGTCAACTTTATCGGATAAAGCGTCTAATACGGATAACTTAGTTGATACTTTTGATCCGCCGACTATTGCCACCATCGGCCTAGCTGGTCTTGCTAAGGCCTGACTCAAGGCATTCAATTCAGCTGCAAGCAGTGGTCCAGCACAGACTTTAGGTGCAAACTTTGCAACACCGTGAGTGGAAGCCTGGGCGCGATGCGCAGTGCCAAAAGCATCCATCACAAAAATATCGCACAGCCCTGCATATAATTGCGCAAGCTGATCACTATTGTCTTTTTCACCGGGATTAAATCTGACATTTTCAAGCAAGCAAACTTCACCATCAGCGAGACTCAGGCCCTGCTGCCAATCCTCAATCAATGGCACTCTGCGATTTAATAGTAAAGCTAAATGCTCAGCGACTAGCGCCAAACTGTAAATCTGATTCTCTTCAGCAGAACCGCCCTCAACAGGTCGACCCAAGTGAGACATTAGCATTACTTTTGCGCCAGCATCAAGCGCCAACTGAATCGTAGGTAATGCTGCTCTAATTCTCGCATCAGAAGATACTATTCCGTTTTTTACCGGCACATTAAGGTCTTCACGAATCAGTACACGCTGCCCTGTCAGGGTTAAATCATTCATCAGATGAACAGGCATAGGTCTTCCTTTTAATTACAGCTTGGAACAGGTAAAGTCAATCAACACCGCTCCGCTATCAATAATGGGATTATTTTGGTGATTATAAGCGGTTTAAATATAGGGCTAAATCGAGCATCCGATTCGCAAATGCCCATTCATTATCAAACCAAATTAAAACGTTAACGGTTCGCTCGGCGCTTACTCGTGTCTGGTTGGCATCAATAATTCCCGAACGCGAATCATGATTGAAATCGCAGGACGCTAATAAATCCTCGGTATAACCTAATACGCCGTTTAACTCAAACAAGGACGCTTGATGTAAACATTGATTAACTTGGGCCACTGTGACATCGCGCTCTACATTTAAAGTTACATTAAGCGCTGAAACATTATTAACCGGAACGCGCAGTGCGTGCGCTACCAACTTGCCTTCTAACTCGGGCAACACACGATCAACACCTTGCGCCAAAGCAGTATCGACCGGAATGATGGATTGTGAAGCTGCACGATTCCGACGTAAGTCACTGCTATGATAAGCATCGATAACCGGTTGATCATGCATGGACGCATGAATAGTGGTAATCACACCATTCGCTACACCAAAAGCGTCATCTAATATTGATAATACAGGAATCAAGGCATTACTGGTGCACGATGCTGCTGACAAAACCAAATCATCGCGAGTGATGATGTGCTGATTAACACCAAATACGATCGCCGGTATGCTTGCCTCACCGGGATTTGACAATAACACTTTTTTTGCACCCGCCCGACAGTGCTGCTTAGCAGCAGACAAGGTATTCACTTGACCACTGCATTCCATCACCAAATCAATATTGAGTGATTGCCATGGCAGTGAAGCAGGGTCCGACTGATCATATAAGTCAATCCAAACATCATCAATCGCTAGATGTTCTGTTGTGAAAGCTCCTTCAGAACCCCGGGGGTTACTGTGGATAGAACCTACCGTACCAGGAAATCGACCATGCGTACTATCATACTCAGTGAGGTAAGCAATAGCATCACTATGGGCAATTTCATTTATTGCCATTATTATCAAATCACTTGTGTCATCGCGCTCATGCCAAGCGCGAAGCACACAGCGGCCGATTCGACCATAGCCGTTAATTGCTATGCGCATGGTCGGATACGCTCGCTGCCAAGGTTAGTGCCTCGATTCAACCAATGTCTCGACATGGTTTTTTTCACCAATTAATTGGACGCATTTTCTTCAATCAATGATCGCACTTGTTCGGCAACAGCGTCAGTGGTAATGCCAAAATGCTTATACAAATCACTGGCGGGGGCTGATTCACCAAAGGTAGTCATGCCAACAATGCGGCCATCAAGACCGACATATTTATACCAAAAATCAACATGAGCCGCTTCAACCGCAACGCGATTAAGCAGTTGTGCGGGTAGCACTGATTCACGATAAGCGGCATCTTGCCGGTCAAACAGGCTGGTCGATGGCATGGATACTACGCGAATGTGATAGCCCTCATCGCGGAGTTGCTGCGCAGCCTCGACGGCTAATTCTAGCTCAGAACCCGTACCGATAATGACAGCATCGATTTCATCAACTTGCTCAGCCCCTGCTAGCAACACATAACCGCCCTTGGCGATATTAGCGACTTGTTCAGCGTCTCTAGGCTGGTGGGCTATTGCTTGACGGGTAAATATTAAGGCAGACGGGGCTTGATCGTCTTCAATGGCCGACTTCCAAGCCACAGCAGACTCAACCGTGTCGCAGGGACGCCAGGTGCTCAAGTTGGGTGTGTTGCGTAAATTGGCTAGTTGCTCAACTGGCTGGTGGGTAGGTCCATCTTCACCAAGACCAATCGAGTCATGGGTATAAACCAAAATGCTGCGCTGCTTCATGATCGCCGCCATGCGCACTGCGTTTCGAGCATACTCCATAAACACTAAAAAAGTTGCGCCATAAGGAATAAAACCACCGTGCACAGCCATGCCATTCATGATCGCTGACATGCCAAATTCGCGGACACCATAATAAATATAATTACCACTCGCATCTGCCGCCGTTATACCCTTTGAATCTGTCCAGATGGTGTTATTGGAACCCGCCAAATCGGCTGAACCACCGAGTAACTCTGGTAGCATCGGTCCGAATGCATCAAGACAGTTTTGCGAGGCTTTTCGGCTTGCGATACTCGCACCTTCCGCCTGACATTGGGCGATATAAGTATCGGCCTGCGCGGAAAAGTCAGCCGGTAATTCACCCGCGACGCGACGACGATATTCTGCAGCCAATTCAGGGTAGTCTTCAGAATACGCATCAAAGCGCTGCTGCCATTCGGCCTCAAGCTCAGCCCCTCGGGACTTTGCATCCCACGCTTGATAGTGCTGTTCAGGGATTTCAAAAGCTGGATGCGACCACGCTAATTCTTTTCGTGCAGCGATGACCTCATCGGGGCCTAAGGCGGCGCCATGCACGCCCGAAGTGCCCTGCTTATTGGGTGAGCCAAAACCAATAATGGTTTTACAGCAAATTAATGTGGGTTTATTGGTTTCAGCGATAGCTTGGTCGGTAGCGGCCTTAATCGCATCAGGGTCATGACCATCGACGTTAGCGAGTACTTGCCAACCGTAAGCCTCAAACCTGGCAGGGGTATCATCAGTAAACCAGCCTTCAACCTCGCCATCAATCGAGATGCCATTATCGTCGTAGTAGCAAATGAGTTTACCCAAACCCAAGGTGCCAGCGAGCGAGCAAGCCTCGTGAGAAATACCCTCCATTAAGCAACCATCACCCAAAAATGTGTATGTTTTATGATCGACTACGTTATGGCCTGCTTGGTTGAATTGTGCGGCTAAGACCTTCTCTGCCAACGCCATACCCACCGCGTTAGTGATACCCTGACCTAAAGGTCCCGTGGTTGTCTCAACGCCTGGCGCATAACCGTACTCCGGATGTCCAGGGGTTTTAGCATGCAATTGGCGGAAGTTTTTGAGCTCCTCAATCGATAAGTCGTAACCAGTTAAATGGAGTAATGAGTAAATCAACATCGAACCGTGACCATTTGACAGCACAAAACGATCACGGTTATGCCAATCAGGGTTGGTGGGATTATGGCTTAAATAATCATTCCATAATACCTCTGCAATATCTGCCATTCCCATCGGTGCACCTGGATGTCCAGAGTTCGCTTCTTGGACAGCGTCCATCGATAATGCTCGAATTGCATTTGCTAATTCACGGCGTGGGGCCATTTAAATTACTCCTAATATGAGGGGGTTAAATCTGATGACAAAACACTGCTCGCTTCATCAAAAAGCAGGTCAGTAAAAAACGGGTATTGTCGCCTAACACAGCGCTTTGAGCAATTTGTTTACTCATTTTTACCCTTTGTAGGCTCAGAAATGTTATTTCATTCTTAAATTAGGTGATTAATTAGTAATATTTATGGCATTTATATTCATTAGAAGGCAAAAGCGTTAGTCGAATAGCAATTAACCCTTATGATCAATGGCAACTAATCTGTAAGTGATACTATTAGGTTATCTCAGGCATTCGCCGTTTGATTACCGGCAGAGGATTTAAGCATGATCTCAACATTCAATCAGCAATGGGAAAAAATAGCACAATGTGATGGTTTTATCGCCGCGCTTGATCAAAGCGGTGGAAGCACGCCAAAAGCGCTAGAAATGTATGGCATAGGATCGAACCACTATGACTCTGATGCCACGATGTTTGATGCCGTTCACGCGATGCGAAGTCGAATTATTACTAGCCCCAGTTTTAACGGTGACCGCATATTAGCGGCAATACTGTTTGAAGACACCTTAAAGCGAGATATTAACGGGATCAATTCTGCTGATTATCTCTGGAAAGAAAAAAACATTGTGCCATTAATTAAAGTCGATAAAGGCTTGCTTGATGAATGCGATGGCGTACAGCTAATGAAACCTATGCCAGAACTCAATGTTCTGTTAACGCTGGCCAAAAATAAACAAGTATTTGGTACTAAAATGCGCTCAGTGATTAAAACGGCGAATGATGAAGGCATCAACCGGCTGGTTAACCAGCAGTTTACCGTCGCAAAGCAAATTATTTCTGCTGGCTTAGTCCCTATTATTGAGCCCGAAGTCGATATTCATGCTGATGATAAGGCCGATATTGAGAGCCTATTAAGGGCCGCATTATTGAACGAACTTAATGCACTCACAGACGATCAGACCGTGATGCTAAAACTCACCTTACCAAGCGAAACTAACTTCTACCACAGCTGCATAAACCACAGTAATATACTGCGAGTGGTCGCTTTATCAGGTGGCTATAACCGCAATAAAGCGAATCAAAAGTTAACCGCCAACCAAGGTATGATTGCCAGCTTTTCAAGGGCGCTGACCGAAGGACTTCGCCACCAGTTGAATGATAGCGAATTCAATCAACAACTAGACAACAGCATAGAAGATATTTTCTTGGCCTCTAAAACATAATCTAAAAATCCTGCTGGCCGAATAAAGTCACTGTTTTCATCGCTTATTTAATGATTTTTTCTGCTAGAATAATCCTATAAACAGCAGTATGACTGCTTAAAATTTTTCATCAAAATAAGCAGGTTATATGGAATTTGTTGTTGGGCAACGCTGGGTCAGCCAAGCTGAACCTCAATTGGGCTTAGGCCTTATCATTGAAACCGATGGTAGACACGTTACTGCAGCATTTCCAGCGGCTGAAGAAGAGCGAATGTACGCCGCCAGCAATGCACCCCTTACGAGACTTGTTTATCAAATCGGAGAGACGCTAACCGATATTGGTGGTAATACATTAACTGTCGTTGCAATCGAGAAAGTTAATCAACTCAATTATTACCTGACTGCAGATAGCGAAGGCCAAGAACACATAGTGCCTGAGGCAAAAATATCGTCCATTATAGAACTAAGCACACCTTCGCAGCGACTTTTCAGCGGTCAATTTGATAAGAACAGTGCTTTTGAGCTACGTGCAGCCACAATAGGCTGGCGTCATCAACTGCAGTCCTCAGAAGTACGAGGAATGCTTGGACCTAGAACTAATTTACTGCGGCATCAAATTTATATCGCACATGAAATAGCTTCTCGATTCGCTCCTAGGGTATTACTAGCGGATGAAGTAGGCCTCGGGAAAACAATCGAAGCTGGGATGATTTTACATCACCAATTGCAGACTGGCCTTGCCAGCCGTGCGCTAATTGCAGTGCCTGAGCCCTTACTGCATCAATGGCTAGTTGAAATGTTAAGGAAGTTCAACCTCCACTTTTCACTATTCGATCTACAGCGTTACCAGTCGCTCGAAGAAGCCGGTGAAGAAAACCCTTTTGAGTCTGCCCAGTTGATACTATGTAGTGTCGACTTGCTTTGTGACAACCAAAAAATTGCTCAGCAAGCAACAGCAGCTGAGTGGGATATTCTCATCGTTGATGAGGCCCACCACTTACAGTGGTCCGAAAACAGTGCCAGTCAAGAATATCAAGTAGTGGAATCGTTAGCGACTAAGAGTGGCGGATTATTACTGCTGACAGCAACGCCAGAACAAGTCGGTATTGATAGTCATTTTGCACGACTACGACTGCTCGACCCAGCACGTTTTCACGATCTAAATCATTTTATTGATGAGCAACAAAAATTTGTTGGTTTAAACAGCCTTGTTAGCTCGCTCAACAATCAACAACCACTGAGTGACCAACAGTCAGTGATTTTACAAAGCTACCTTAGTGACATCAGTGACTATGATGGAACAAATAGCGAAATCAATAAAACTATCATCAAAAAGTTACTCGACCACCATGGCACTGGACGGGTGTTATTTAGAAATACACGAGCGGCCATTCAAGGTTTTCCTGCGCGCATTCAACAAGGCTACCCATTAATTAAATCCAATCAACTTAATGAATATATTGGCCTTTATCCAGAACAAGCACTACAAGCTGAAAATCTAGACTGGTTAGCCACAGACCCCCGTGTCGGATGGCTAGAGCAACAGTTAAAAGCACTTAAGGGCGAAAAAGTTCTATTAATATGCTCCAGCGCTGGCACCGCGATTGACTTAGAAAAATACTTACACCTCAGCTCAGGTATCCGTAGCTCAGCTTTTTATGAGGGCCTTTCGATTATTGAGCGTGATCGCGCCGCGGCCTACTTTGCTGATGAAGAGTTAGGCGCGCAAGTATTAATCTGCTCCGAAATCGGTAGTGAAGGCCGAAACTTTCAATTTGCGCATCACTTGATATTGTTTGATTTGCCTACTAATCCGGATCTATTAGAGCAGAGAATTGGCCGCTTAGATCGTATTGGTCAAACCGACGATATTAAAATACACATACCCTACATAACAGGCAGTGCCCAAGAATACTTGTACCGCTGGTACCAAGAAGGCCTCAATGTATTTACCGAAAGCTTCTCAGCAGGATTAACGGTGCTTGAGAATTGCAAACAAGACTTAATGCCATGGCTCAACGGCACCTCAAGCAAAACTGCCGCCGATTTCGAATCGCTATTAAAAGCAACCGCCGAATACACCGAGCAGCTCAGAAAAGAATTACAACAAGGCCGTGACCAACTGTTAGAACTGAATTCCTGTGATAACGATATAGCCGATCAACTGATTGAAAAAATTAATACCGCTGAACATTCTGAATTATTACACACATATATGATCCAGCTATTTGACACCTTTGGTGTGGAACACGACTTTCACTCCGAACATTGCCTCGTACTTCACCCCAGCGATCACATGCTTAGCGATTATTTCCCTTGCTTAAAAGAAGAAGGCGTTACCATTAATTTTAGTCGAGAAAAGTCACAACTACGTGAAGAAATGGAATTCATCAGTTGGGAACACCCAATGGTTACCGAGTCGATGGAAATGGTCTTTAGCATGGATGTAGGAACGACCACTATCGCGGCACTGCAATTAAAATCCATACCGGCAGGCACTATTATTGTTGAATGCTTTTTTGCTATCCAATGTAGCGCACCAAAAAAATTACAGATTAACCGCTTCTTGCCGCCTACACCGATTAGGGTATTACTCGATAGTCGAGGCAAAGATCTATCAGAAGTTGTAACCCATGAACAATTAAATAAGCTGGCGCAACACATGAAAAAATCGAATCGTTTAGCGATACTCAAACAAATTCGTAGTGAGCTTGAAAAAATGATCGATATTGCACAGAGTCAAGCCACATTTCTCAGCCAACCATTGATGACTGAAGCGGAGAGACAAGTGAATGTTACTATAGGTGGAGAGCTTGATCGACTAACCGAATTAAGAAAATTAAACGGTACGATTCGAGACGAAGAAATTCATTTTATGGAAAATCGTAAAACCGAGGCATTAAAGCATATCGCCAATGCCTCAGCCGAACTCCAAGCCATAAGAGTACTGATTAACCTTTAAATCAAACCTGTTAATCTAAAGTCCTACAGGCCTAAAGTGACGCTAGCATAGCCTCGGCACTACTAACGTCAACACCACCAGCAGGCTCAATATTTAATGCTTCAACTATGCCATTACTAACAAGCATCGAATAACGCTGTGAGCGCGTACCCATACCGAAACTAAAGCCATCTAATTCCAAGCCAAGCGCCTGAGTTAATTCTGCATTCCCATCTGCCAGCATAATGATTTGCTCTGCATTATTCGCCTCGCCCCAAGCCCCCATAACAAAGGCATCATTAACCGAGAGACAAACAATAGAATCGACACCTTTCGCTTTTATTTGATCGGCATGGACGACATAACCCGGTAAATGCGTCAACGAACAACCTGGAGTAAAAGCACCTGGCAAGGCAAACAAAGCCACCTTTTTGCCGGCAAAAAGTTGCTCAGTGGTAATATCTTCAGGACCTTTTTCGCCCATAACTTTTAATGTAACTGCTGGAATTTTTTCACCTTGTTGAATTGTCATATCGTATTCCTAATTTAAATTATCTAAAAAATTAATTAACTAAAAAATAGCACAGTCCCGCAATAATAAATGCACCCCATATATTTAAAACTATACCTGCTCTGAACATTTCGACAGAAGCAACTCTGCCGCTGGCAAAAGCAATCGCATTAGGCGCTGTCGCAACGGGTAACATAAAGGCGCAACTAGCACTCAATGCAGCCGGCAACATTAACAGCTTAGGATCTATATCGGCAACCAGTGCTGCTGCTGCTAAAATTGGCATCAGTAATAAAGTGGTTGCCATATTACTGGTCGACTCAGTCATGATGCTAACCGAAAAACACAAAATTAGTAACATTAAGAATAATGGCAATGTGGTTAAAATCGAAACTGCTTCACCCACTGTGACACTTAAGCCAGAAACAACAAATGCCTTAGCAATACAAATACCACCAGCGAATAATAGCAGTATCCCCCAAGGAATATCACTGGCTTGCTGCCAAGTCAGTAAATTTTTGCCCTGCCCTCCTGGCACAATAAATAATAAAATTGCCGCCGACAAGGCAACTGCCGCATCGTTCGCTTGCGGAACACCCAGCCAACCACTCCAGCCACCCAGTGGCTCAGCACGAGTGATCCATGCTAGCGCAGTTAGTAAGAAAATCCACAGAACGCGCTTTTCTTCAATTCGCCATTGTCCAGCGTCAGGTAACTTCAGTAATGCTGACTGGCCACTATTAACGTTTCGCGTCAACCACCATGCAATGATAGGTAAAAAAATGATCACCACTGGCATGGCAATTTTCATCCAAGCAAAAAAGCTAATTACTTGCCCCGTGGCGTCAGCGTAACTTTGCATAAACACTAAATTAGGCGGAGTGCCGATCGGTGTACCCATGCCGCCAACATTGGCTGCGTAAGCAATACCTAACATCATTGCCAGCGGTAATTTGGGATTATCACTTTTTTCAATTACAGCCAATGCAATCGGCAACAGCATTAACGTCGTTGCTGTGTTTGAGATCCACATGCTTAATGTCGCACTGGCCAACATAAAACCTACAACGATACTCCGATCGCTGTCACTGCCAGTGCAGCGCCGAGATAAACTGACCATATATAGGGCTAAGCGACGATGGGTGCCCGTTGATTCCATCGCTTTCGATAAAATAAAACCACCCAGCATCAATAAAATAAGCGGACTACCGTACGCCTGCGCTACGTCAGTTGGGCTCAAAACGCCAAACAGTGGAAATAACGCAATCGGTATTAATGAGGTCGCGGGAATAGGAATAGGCTCTAGTATCCACCACAGTACACACCACAGTGTAATGCCTGCAGTGATTGCTGCAGGCACTGACAAAGCGGGCTGCAAAAGAGAAAATAATAATAACGCCGTCACTGGGCCTGCAACTAACTTACTGTAATAGGCCTTAGTTCTTTTTTCAACTGCTTGACTTGAATTTAGCACTAACTGTCACTGCACTCTGATTTTTATGTGTCTTACTGTACAACACCATAGCCAACCGGCGCAATTAAAATACGGTTGCCAGAAAAAGACCCAATGTAAATATGATTCCCCAATCTAACCGCTGCAGTAGCTGCACCAAAAAACAGGCCATCACTGGCCACAAGTGGCCGCTGACTGTAATCAACACTATCAATTTCAATAATTTCAAATGGGGAGACGCAGTTATTATCGCCGCCAGACATACACTCACTCATCGATAAAAAATTAAAATCATGCGATGCAACTAACAATTTATTCTCCTGCGTGATATCCCAGTTTGTATTATCCGCACTTCGGATATCCAATTCAGTCAAAATCGTATGCCTATTTGCATCGACCACCCTAACTTTATCTTCGCCATACAAGTTAATAAAAACCTGCGCTCCATTTTTGGATGCAACAACACCATTAGGCATCACACCCTCACTATGTGCTACCGCCTGAAAGCCATCGGCAAGACTCCAGCGCCAAATATGTCCCGTATCACGACCCAAAAAGTAATTTAGCATTGCCAAGCCCGTGTTTTGACTCGACATCATACGACTGACAACAAAGCCATCATCCACTGCTGCAACATCATTATAAATACTGTCATCGCTTGACTTAACGCAACCGCGCCAGATCACAGACCACTCCGACGCTTCATTATTGCTCAGCTCAAAAAATTCAATGCGTTCGTGTTCGGCATGATTGACAACCAGTAACTGCCAGCGACCACTTGGTCGCTGCGCCAAATCGAAGCCATGCGGAGAAAAGCTTTGTGGCTCAGAACAATTTGGGTCGCCCCAAATAGCCACCGCAGATCGTGCCTGACGATGCATATCGGCTGTATATATCACTGTGCGACTATGATCATCAATTGATAGTATCGATAACTGACCCTGCGTCTCACCCATATGGCCAAATTCACTGACTAACAGCCCACTGCTATCAGGTAAAACCGCTAAATCCTCTGGAGATTGATAGCCGCAAAGAGGTGTCAATCCATCATAAGGCTGGCATAAATCCACATCCAGTACCGGGTCTGATTGACAGCCCAATAGTCCCACGCACAAACCAGTCAATAAAATAAATAAGGCAAAAGGTATTTTTGTTTTTTGGATTTCAATCACTTGATGGCTCCTCAAAGCGAGTTTTAAAAGAATCGTTCATATTGATATTATCAGGCATTGCCATAGCTTAGATTACATTTCATTTGAGAAGCGCCGCTAGGGTTCTCTGTACAACTAATGATCGTGCTATTATAAAGTGGTATAAGAACCTAATGGCACTCACAAACTATCACTTTTTAAACCAATGAATACAGCACTGATCGACAGCTTTGGCAGAGAAATAAACTACGCACGACTCTCAGTGACCGACCGTTGCGATTTCCGCTGTGTGTATTGCATGGCTGAAAAAATGACCTTTTTACCTAAGAAAGATGTGCTGTCACTTGAAGAGCTCTATCAAACTGCTGTTGCTCTAATCGCGAGTGGGATTACAAAAATTAGACTTACCGGTGGAGAGCCATTAATTCGTAATGACATCATGTGGTTAATAAAAAAAATTAGCCAGCTAAAAGGGCTTGAAGAATTAACCCTAACGACCAACGGTTCACAGCTCGTTAAATACGCTGAGCAACTAAGAGCCTGCGGTATTAAACGCATTAACATTAGCATTGATACATTAGATGCAGAAAAATTTCAATCGATTACTCGTACAGGTAAATTACAACCGGTACTTGACGGCATTGATGCGGCAATTGACGCTGGTTTTGAATCCATTAAATTAAATAGTGTAATTTTAAAAAATCGCAATGATGATGAAATCATTTCATTAATCAAATTCGCAAAAAAAAGATCCATCGATATTGCCTTTATCGAAGAGATGCCGCTCGGAGATATCATTGAACACGACCGCTTATTGGCTTTTTGTTCCAGCGAAGAGATACGCCAAATCATTGAGCAAGAATTCTCACTGACGCCAAGCGATAAAAAAACTAATGGCCCTGCTAGATATTTTAGCTTGGCTAATAGCTACTCTAAAATCGGTTTTATTTCACCACACAGCCATAATTTCTGCGGCGACTGTAATCGTATTCGAATCACAGTTGAAGGTCAGTTACTGCTGTGCCTAGGCAACGAACATGCTGTTGACCTTCGTGCCCTATTACGTCAACAGCACTATGATCCAAGTCAGCTTATTCAGGCTATTCAAAATAGTATGAAGATTAAACCTGAGCGACATTATTTTAATTTAGCTGAACAACCACAGATTGTTCGCTTTATGAATGCGACTGGCGGCTAACACGCCAATTACTTGCTTATCTTTTTTCAGGAAAATAATATGACGAACAGCACAGCCAAGCATCCAGAACTCAGTTGCTATTTATTACCCGGACATACAACCTCTCCTGCTGATGCTATTACTGAAGCACAACAAGCCGAATCTCTGGGCTTAGGTAAAGTCTGGCTCTCTGAACGCTTTGATGTTAAAGATGCAGGTGTTATTTGTTCAGCGGCACTCGCCAGCACCACATCAATTCGTGTGGCTACTGCAGGAACTAACCTGCACACCCGCCACCCGATGGTATTAGCAACGATGTGCAGTTCATTGCACTACTTATCCGGCGGTCGCTTCACACTAGGCTTGGCGCGGGGCGTCAGTATTCGCAATGAGCTGATGGGGCTTAAATCAGTGAATAACCAGAAATTTGTCGAAGGCATTAATATACTTCGACAACTGTGGCGAGGCGAGAAAGTCATGGGCTATGATGGACCCATGGGTAACTTACCCTATCTCAGTATGGGTGATTGGCTAAATGCCGATATTCCTATCCATTTTGTTGGTTTTGGTGCAAAAAGTTTAAGTTTTGCAGGTGAACACTTTGATGGTGCTCACCTGCATACCTTTATCACCGATCACGGCTTACGAAGAGCAAAAGCAATGCTTAATGAAGGTGAAGAAAAGGCAGGTCGAGCTCCGAATTCAGTGGAAATGTGGCCGGTATTAGCTACAGCACTTAACCCTAGCCGCGAAGACTACCTACGTAAAATGGTTGGCCGAATGGCTACCTACATGCAAGCTCCCGGTTATGCCGAGATGCTTATTGCACTGAATGAATGGGATACCGAACCTCTCGAAGCATTCCGCGCAAATAAAACCGTCGGCTCAATAGCGGGTGGTATTGATAGCGTTGCCACGCTTGAGCAACTCGATGAAATTAGCGCACTGATTCCAGACGAATGGCTACCGTCTGCGTCAGGTAGCGCTGAAGAATGTGCTTTAGCTTGGAAGAATCAATTAGATAACGGTGCTGATGGCGTAGTGATACATGGCTCTACGCCAGAAGAATTTGCGCCAGTAGTCAAAGCCTATGAAGCCTTGAAAACGTAAGCTAACTAACCTTGCTGCCAATCAAACGCAACTAGCGTTTGGCTATTCAAACCCGATAGTATTAAAGTTAACGCCTCTGTCAGCTCGGCGGCCGCATAAGGCAATGGCGGCAATACACCCCACACCGGTTTAGGCCATGCTTGGTCATTATAAAAACGTGCGATATGATGAATATGAAGCTGTGACACGACATTTCCTAGCGCGGCTATATTTAATTTATCTGCCTTGAACTGACTCTGCAGTAACCGAGAGATCATATTGGATTCTAACTGGTATTGACGTTGATCATGGTCACTGAGATCAATGAGTTCATGGATCGATGCCTGCCTTGGCACTAATATCAACCAAGGGTAATTTGAATCATTCATAAGCAGCAACTCACAAAGAGGCAACGCCGCTACGCTTACTGTATCTCGCTCTAACTGTGAATCTAGACTAAACATCTTCCAACCTATTACAATAATCGTGCCTGCCATTTTATCATAAGCAGACTGATTTTATTGCTTATATTCTTTTCGTTACAAACCTCTCTACCAAATTCTTGCGAAGTCTTGCGCTTTTGCGTTAAGGTATTGTTTGTGTTTGGCAAAAATGCCATAAACAAGGCCAATGATCATAGCGAGCAATGTATGAAAGCCACCGACATAAAAAAAGGCAATGTCATTGAACATAATAATAATGCCTATCAAGTGCGTGACATTGAAAAATCTTCCGCCCAAGGCCGTGGCGGCAACGTAACCTATCGTTTCACCCTTTATTCTGTAGCCAATGCCTCAAAGCTAGATCTAAGTCTTCGAGCCGATGACGAATTACAGGAACTCGATTTAATTCGTCGCGAAAGCAGCTTTTCTTATATGGATGGCGATGCGTTTGTGTTTTTGGATAATGAAGATTACTCTTCTCACACCATCGATGCTGATCAGGTGGGTGATATGGCAAAATACATTAGCGAGGGTTTAGAAGGTGTTTTTGTACAAATTATTAATGACAAGCCGATCGGTATTCAGTTACCGGCTAGCGTTGTACTTGAGGTTATCGACACTCCTCCCGAATTAAAAGGAGGCTCAGCCACTAAGCGCTCCAAACCCGCCACACTAA
>DDDX01000083.1:21372-54761 GCA_002339085.1 Cellvibrionales bacterium UBA1969 | reverse complement strand
GTCCAAACCCGCCACACTAAGTACGGGCATTGAAATCCAGGTGCCAGAATATATTGTGAACGGCGAAAAAATTACCATCTCTACTACAACCGGTGAATTTAGCGGTCGTGCTTAATCGCTGTGGATGGTGTGGCGATGATATCGACTACCAACGCTACCATGACGATGAGTGGGCAGTGCCGGTCTTTAATGATCGATTGTTATTTGAAATGCTCATTTTGGAAGGCGCTCAAGCGGGTTTAAACTGGCTGACGATCTTACGCAAGCGTGAACATTATCGACAAGCCTTTGATTATTTTAATCCGCATAAAATAGCCGCTTATGATGAAGCGAAATTCCAACAGTTAAAAAATAATCCGGGTATTGTTCGTCATTCAGAGAAAATTCAGTCGGCTATTAATAACGCTCAGTGCTATTTAATTCTTTGCCAACAAAAAAACAGCTTTTCCGATTATCTCTGGGGTTTTGTTGACCATAAACCCATACAGAATCATTGGCATGAATTGAAAGATATTCCCACCACCACTCCACTATCTAAGACGCTAAGTAAAGACTTAAAACAGCGTGGCTTTTCATTCGTCGGACCAACAATCACTTATGCTTTTATGCAAGCCGTTGGATTGGTCAATGATCACTTGATCATCTGCCATCGCCATCCCAGACATAACGCGTTCGGTCGTTAAGGCGCTACGGCTTCCCAGCTGTCAAAACCATATGGCGCATGTAGACCGAATAAGGCATTCTCATGCATGCCGTAGCCAATTTCACCCGAAGACAACTCCCAACGGCAAAGCATTTCGTTGAGTCCTTGGATTTCAGCAAATTGCGCCGCATTGGTCATGTCCCATTTTTGTCCCGTCACTTTTAAAGGCCCTTGATAGCAGCCTAAAGAATGCGGCTCACCTGGGCGATAACCAGAGCCTCCTAACAAGTAATTGGTTCTTAGCGGAGTGCCTGTTGCTATGATATCTGAATGCGCAAAGGTAATAATCGTTTTACTGATTTCCCGAGTGCCTGGTTTAAAAGTAATTTCGTGCTTTGGACTGCCGAGATGAATGACTGGTTCATCGATACCATAACGCGGTACTTTTACCGCCTCTTCTAACATTCGATTGCCTTGGCCATCTTCATCAAAATACACCTTAATCATGTAATCTTTAAATTGCATCGGTATCCAATTATGGAAATGGCCGAATTTATCGAGCTCTCGATACTTAGATTTAATTCCTTCAGGCTCCATTTCTCCGACGTTAGGCCTAACCCCCCAGGAATGATCGCGAGCACCCATCCAGCGATCAGGTGTCACTTCATAACGCTGGCCACCGACAGTAATATATCCCGTATAATTTCCTACCTGCGCAAAACGCGTGGTGTGTTCGGTAAGACGATTGCCGGTGCGGCGATAAGTAACCGGCTCTTCTAATGCTGGCACAAAACCATCAAATGTAATATCAAAGTCAATATCCCATTCATTAGGCTCACACCACATACGAATTTTTTTTAGCCCCTCCAGTACTTCAACGCCGAACGGCCCTACTGTCGTATTAAGACGATCGTTGCCTAACTCTCTGGATGCTCTAACAACATAATGGTGGTTGCCGTGTGAGACCGTCACAAAAGCATCAATTACACCTAGATTAGGGTACTGTCCCATACCTGCGACTAAAAAAAGTTCATCATCACAACCATGGCAATTAAAATAATAACGATCATAGAAATTACGATCGCCAGTATAAACATGATCGAAGGTTTCGGGTGTCTGATGGGCAAGTAAATCATCTAATGGACTAAGTGGCATAGTTACTCCTACAAATTCAAAGTTCCGTCTATCTATAGATGGGAACGTTATTAGATCAGAAGGAGATAATAATCCCTAGATACAATAAATTCGATTACAGCGGAGAAAGTCAAGATAAAGAAAAAAGGATAACCCGTCAGACTATAAACGGTACCATTGAGGAATGTCTGCACCCAAGGCTCGCAGTATTTCGTCGATCATTGATAAGGTAAGGCCCCAGATGACATTACCTTGATAGCGATAACAAGGCATTTCAATTTTTCGATCTTTATATATCATTTCATAGACACCGCGGTTTTCAAGCTCTAAAAAAAATCTCAATGGTACCCACACGGTATCGGCAACTTCATGATTAGCAACTAATTTGGGCTTATTCTGTACCGAAAAAATATAAGGTGAAACGATCATCGCATTTGGCGTCACTCGCTTGCTGGTTTTAATATCGGACAATCTTGCAATGCACTGACCGTCAATACTTCCGCTAGCAGCCGAATCAGCCACTAGCTGATCGATATTGAAACCCACTTCTTCTTGCATTTCTCGCTTTGCTGTTGCTAAGCCGTTTTTATCTCCCGACTCATAGCGACCACCCGGAAAAGCCATATGACCCGACCAAGGATCACGCTCGTTGTCGGCACGCTTAATCAGCAACAGCGATGCTTGTTCGGTAGTTGCTTGATCAATCACAATAGCGACAGCTGAACGCTTTAGCCATAAACGTGAAAGCGCTTTTTTAGCCCGATAAGATACCAACTGCTCTACCATATTACGTAAACCCATCACGGTATTTTAACCCATCTGACTTTATTCTATCGAATCTCTAAATTGTTTATCCGCATCGAAGTAGTTGATCTTCTGCGATCAATAACAGAAATTACTCAAGTAACAAATTAGCTTGCTTTAAACACTATTGCAAATTAAGGTAATAGCTTGTGTTTACTAACGGTGGCTAAGCCATTAGCCAATAAGCACACCATATTGCGCGCAATCGTTTCAACCAGCGGCTATCACGCTATAGGCGCACTCGAGCTTAGTTAGCATAACTGGAGAAAAACAAGAATACGATGAAAAAATATCATGTTTATGGCATGGGTGCCGCATTAGTCGATACAGAGTTAAAAGTCACCGATAATGATCTAACCGCTATGGTAGTCGACAAGGGTATCATGACCTTGGTTGATGAAGCTAAACAAGCCGAATTATTAACTTATTTACAGCACCATCAAATACAAGCCTCGAGGGCTAGCGGTGGTTCTGCTGGTAATACCATCATCGCCAGTAGCTATTTTGGCGGTAAATGTTTCTTTAGCGGCAAGGTGGCTGATGATGAGAGTGGTCATTTCTATATGCATGATATGCACGCCGCAGGTGTCGATACGCCTTCGGCGAAGTTAGAGCCTGGCGTCACCGGTAAGTGTTTAATATTAATCACGGCTGATGCTGAACGCTCAATGAATACTTTTTTGGGTATCAGTGCCGAGTTATCGATCCGTGAAATAGATCCTCATGCCATTGCAGACTCACAGTACCTTTATATCGAAAGCTACCTCGTTACTTCTGAAAGTGGTCGTGCTGCAGCAGTAGAGGCGCGTCAAATGGCACAAAAGAATGGCACCAAAGTTGCTCTAAGTTTTTCTGATCCTGGCATCATTGCAAACTTTAGTGATGGGGTAAAAGAAATAATGGGCAACAAAGTAGATTTAGTCTTCTGTAACCAAGAAGAAGCATTCAGCTTTGCACAAGTATCTGATCTTCCAGCAGCCGTTGAAAAAATCAAGCTGGTCGCCGACCAGTTCGTCATCACACTGGGCGCTAAGGGCGCCCTTATTTACGATGGTCAAGAACTGATTGCCATCGATGGTGTTGAGGTTGAGGCAATTGATACCAATGGAGCCGGCGATATGTTTGCCGGCGCATTTCTCTATTGTCTTAGCCAGGGAATCAATCACCAGCGTGGCGGCGAATTTGCTAGCGCTGCAGCCGCTAGGGTGGTCACGCAATATGGCCCAAGACTCTCGGCTAACGAGTATCGCAGTTTAGTGAAAACATTTTTTGACTAATGGTTTGGGCTTTATAACAAGCTAATAGGCCATGAACGGCGTTAAAAACTGCTGGAAAATTCGATCGCGGTGGGTATAGATAATAGGCTGTGTGGCAGCGTCTAAAACCTCACTCGGTAACTCATAACCGACACGCATGGCGCTGGGTATAGGCAAATACTCATCACTCAACGGGCGGTACATTATGCCAATGAAAATAGCAAAGTATAGATCGATGGCGGTAACCGCATCGCCAACCAAAAAATCACTGCCATCTGCTTGTTGCTGTGCTAAGGTCTGTGAAAATAATTGCAGTATCTCAGCAACACGCTGTTCTGCAACTGCCGCTAAACGGTCACTGTAGTCATACTTCAACGCCATACTACGAATATTATCTGGCAGCTTATCGATACCCGCCATACTCAGCGACATAAGTCGCCGATTCCATCCGAAGCCATCCTCTCCCGCGAGAGCCTGTAATAAACCAAACATCCAAGCACGCTGCTGTGAGTCAGATGGAATCAGTGGTCGTAGAGGTTCAAGGCGTTCGGCTAATAAAGCGATAGCTTCAGCGGAAGTGGCTATTTTTTCCTGATGGTTAGACGAACGATAAGCTACGACTGGGGCGCTATTTTGGCCCGTCCACGCTTTCAAGTCTTGATTTTCATCAGCAATGATCTGCTCGCCGAGTTGGTAGGGCAACTGCTTATAATCAAATAATGCTCTTGCCGCCAAACTCCAAGGGCTGGGGGTGTTCACGCAGGCAACGATTCTAAGCCCACTCATGGCTTGGATATCAGCTACTGGCATGTATTGGATAATACTTAACCCCCTCTTCTCGTTAATAACAATTCAGTTATTAACGGTGCCTAGGCATGCCTAGACCAAAATTAGCGACCAAGCCACGAAGCACCTCTACGACACCACCACCAAAGGTGTTGATCGTACTTCTTCGGTATTCATGCTCCAGATCGCCCAGCAATACGGCGCTTGGACTGGTCGAACGGATAAGCGCATGTGGACCGACGATATCCATCAACTTCTGGCAAATAGTGATCATGGCTTCGGTCGAGTAAACCTTTAAAGCCGAGGGTAATACGGGATCAATATCTGAGTGATCCAGTTTCCATGACATCCGAGCATTCATCACTCGCATAGCCTCTAACATCGCGTAAACTTCCGCTAAATTTCGCTGAACCGATGGGTTATCAATAATACGTTGGCCATCCGCTGTTTTTTCTTTTCTAGCCCAGTCCAAAGTCAGCTTATACACCTTCCAACCTTGGATGCCCCACGCTGCTAAACCGACTCGTTCGTGATTTAACTGTGAAGTAATAAGTGGCCAGCCTTTATTTTCTTCACCAATAATCATGTCGGTAGGCACACGTACATCAGTGTAATAAGAAACATTGGTTCTTACTCCGCCAACGGTTCGAATAGGTCCGTAATCAAAGCCAGGATCTTTTGTATCAACCAAGAGTACTGATATGCCTTTATGTTTTTTTGCTTCTTGATCAGTACGGGCCGCTAGGAAAACATAATCTGCGGCTTCAGCTGCGCTGGTGTAAACCTTGTTGCCATTAACGATATACTCATCGCCCTGCTTGACTGCCGCGGTTTGTAAAGATGCTAAATCAGTCCCAGCTGAAGGCTCCGTATAACCAATACAAAAATGGATTTCGCCCGCGGCAATTAGGGGTAAAAAACGCTTCTTCTGCTCTTCTGTGCCATGATCCATAACCGCAGGGCCTACCGTGTTTAAGGTCACGAACGGCACGGGCGCACAGGCCAGTAGCGCTTCTTCAAAAAAGATCAACTGCTCAGTCGGTGTTAAACCAGCACCGCCATATTCTTTCGGCCATCCAAGGGCCAGCATATTATCTTTACCCATTTGTCTAATAAGAGACTTATAAAGATCACCGCCTTCAGCAGAGCGAAGTTCCTCTTTATATTCAGGCTTAATTAAATTTGAAAAATACTTACGTAAACGAATGCGTAAGGCTTTTTGATCATCGGTATATTCAACAAACATGGGTCAATCACCTGTATAAAATTAAAAATTTACCACCTCAACGGGCTTTTTTAGCAAAACATAGGTCTAAGGTGCAAACAATAGTTGAAACTAAATTCAATTTCAACTATTGTTTGCACTTTAATGGAGAATTAACTGAGCTTATAGGCCCTATATGCCGCCAAAACAATCTACAAACGTCGTATCTAGCCTCAGTGATAAGAAATTAAGTGCCCGTGGTGAGTTAGCCCGCGCGAAGCTCAAACGGGCAGCAATGACCGTGATGGAGCAAACCGGCTATCACGGCATGAGAATTCACGATGTGACGACTGAAGCAGGTGTGGCTGCAGGTCTTTTTTATCACTATTTCAAGGACTTAAAGAGCCTAACGTTAGAAGTGCTCAGTGACTACATTGCAGAAGCCAGAAATGTTGATGCCATTGAAAAAGGCGTACCCCGCGGTGATTGGTACGCTCGGATGCATGCGCATTTTAGCCTAGTCGTTGATAGTTATGCTCAACGTCCAGGTTTAATGCGCTGTTTACTGCAAATGGCCGATGAAGATAAGGAATTTGCCGACGCCATTCGCCGAGGCTATATGGAACAGCTTAATTGGCTGGTTCAATTAATGCCAAAGCTATTTCCAGAGGCGAAGTTGGATCAGCATCAAGCATTTTTAGTGATTTATACCTTAGCCAGCAGTGGCGAGATGATGTTACGCGACTATTTTATCAATTTAGATACGCGTCTGCATGAGGGAGATATTAATCATGCCGAGCTTACTGAGCTATTAACAACGGTTTTTTATCGAGGTTTGTTTTTAGAAAATCCTCCTGCAGATAAATTATGTTACACCAAAAATTTGGAATTTATGAAGCGTAGCTAAACGACCGCATAAACTTCTGACCACCATTGAAGCAATATCATAACGAGGTAATACAGTATGGATTTTTCATTTTCTGAGGATCAAGTTGCCATCCGCGAATTGGCTTATCAGATCTTCACCGACCGATCCACAGATGCATTTCAACTTGAATTTTCTCGCACCGATCAAGCTTATGACGACAGCTTATGGACCACACTTGCCGAGCAAGGCTTGTTAGGTGTTGGTATCCCCGAGCACTGCGGCGGTGCCGGCCTAGGCTTGATTGAAATCTGTCTAGTGCTGGAAGAGCAAGGAAGACGAGTCGCGCCAATCCCATTATTTTCAAGCTTAGTTTTAGGCTCCATGCCAATTATAAAATTTGGCACCGAAGCACAAAAACAGCAGTATTTAAGCCCGTTAGCGGCTGGTGAATTAAAGTTAACAGCAGCTATTAGCGAGATAGCCATGCCCATAGCTATCCAACAAGGTGTTAGCGCAACGAAAAGTGGCGATGGATGGACGCTAACAGGCTCACTTGACTGCGTTCAAGACGGGGTGGTTGCCGATTTTATTTTGGTGCCTGCGACTGATGCTAGTGGCAATAGCAGTGTTTTCATTATTGATAGCCAAGCGCCAGGGGTTAGCGCGCAGGCTCAAGAAATTAGTTTGCTCGGCCCATGGAGTGCAGCCTTATCACTCAGCAATGTAACAGTCAACGCCGATGCTTTACTTGGTGCAGAGGGTCAAGCGCCAGCGATTATTCATTGGCTAGAACAGTATGCTAATGTCGCGCAATGCGCGATGCAAACCGGCATCTGCGAAGAGGCGATGCGAAGAACTGCTGCCTACACCAGTGAGCGTGAGCAGTTTGGTGTGCCTATTGGTAGTTTTCAAGCACTCGCTATGCGTATGGCTGATAGTTATATCGACGTCGAAGCGATGCGGTCGACATTCTGGCTAGCGCTATGGCGCTTAGGTGAGGGCTTACCTGCGGAGGCTGAAATTCGTGCTGCTAAATGGTGGGCTTGTGATGGTGCACACCGTGTTATTCATACCGCGCAGCATTTACATGCGGGCATAGGCGCTGATGTTGAATACCCCATTCATCGCTTTTATCTTTGGGCAAAACAGCTCAGTTACTGCCTTGGCAACGGCAGTCATCAACTGGAACAACTGGGTAAACTTTTAGCCGCTGATGATTCAGTCGGCTATGCAGCGATAGAAATTTAATTTTCTACCCGCATCGTACTGATTAAGATTAGCTGGCAGTTAAGCCGCCATCCGCAATCAAAGTAGTGCCAGTAATATTTCCGTCTGAGGCTAGATAAAAGACCGGCTTTAATATTTCGTCGGTTTCTGCAATGCGCTTCAATAAAGTAGAATCCCGCATACCCTCTTCAAAACCAGGAATAGCGGCGATACTGGAATCCACTAAGTCTGAGCGATAAGGGCCCGGCGCGATCGCATTAACGCGGATATTGTCATTGGCCCACTCTTGCGCCATCACTTTAGTTATAGCTTCTAAACCGGATTTGGTTGCCGCATAAAAACCATTGTAGGATGGTGGTCTTAATGCTGCGACCGAAAGAATGTTTATGATGCTACCGCCGCCAGTAGCTGCCATTATCGGTGCAATGCGAGAAGCTAAATACCAAGGGCCGCGAAGATTTACTTGAAACATCTTATCAAACTGTTCTGAGCTTAAGTCTATTAATGGACCTAAGGCAATATTAGTGCCTGCATTATTAATCAGTAAATCAATGCGACCATAATCTGCCTTAAGCTGGCTCACAAGCGCATCGATATCGTCTATTTTACCCGTATTAGCAGCAATACCCACCGCTTGACCGCCAGCCTGAACAATCTGCTCGGCTAGAGTAGTACAACTGTCTTGCTTGCGGCTTACTATAATAACAATGGCGCCTTGCTCAGCAAAACCGAGTGACATCGCCTTGCCAAGTCCTCTACTACCGCCCGTTACTAATATCACTTTGCCAGTGAAGTCAGACATAAAAAATCTACTCTTTCTATTATCAAAGTAAAGGTGGCTACTTGGCTTTTAATGCTCTTCGCGCCAATACCGCCTCAGCAAGTTCAGCCATAACCGTTTCGGTATCATCCCAACCTATGCAAGCATCGGTAATACTTTGACCATAAGTGAGCGGTTGACCAGCGACGACTTTTTGCTGCCCTTCAACCAGATGACTTTCGACCATAACTGCAAACAATGAGTTATTACCTGAGGATATTTGCGCTGCGACATCCGTGCAAACATCCAGCTGACGTTTATATTGCTTGGCGCTGTTAGCATGACTAAAATCAATCATTACTTTATCTACTACGCCCGCTGCGGCAAGCTTTGTTGATGCATCATTGACAAATTCAGCCTCGTAATTGGGCTGGCCTGCGCCGCCGCGTAAAATAATATGGCAATCTTTATTACCATTAGTCTTAATAATTGCTGAATGGCCAAATTTAGTAACAGATAAAAAATGGTGCGGGTTATTAGCTGAACCAATTCCATCGATAGCAATTTGAATACTGCCGTTAGTCCCATTTTTAAAACCAACAGGGCATGAAAGCCCAGACGATAATTCACGGTGCACTTGCGATTCGGTGGTTCTCGCACCAATTGCTCCCCAGCTCATAAAGTCAGCGACATATTGTGGCGAGATCACATCCAGAAATTCGCCAGCTGTAGGCAAACCCAAATCATTGATCTGGCTGAGTAACTTCCTCGCGATTCGCAAGCCGTCATTGATCTGAAAACTACCATCCATATTAGGATCGTTAACCAAACCCTTCCAGCCAACCGTGGTGCGAGGCTTTTCAAAATACACCCGCATGACAACTTCCAACTCACCAGCATACTGCTCACGCAGAGCTATTAATCGCTGCGCGTAATCTATGGCTGCATCGACATCGTGAATCGAACAAGGCCCAACAACAACCAATACGCGATCATCTTGGTCATAAAGCATATTATGGATCGATTGACGACAGGAAAAAACGGTTTCTGACGACGCATCACTGATTGGATATCGCTCCATTAATGCGACTGGCGGTAATAATTCCATGGTTTTTTCTATACGTAAATCATCTGTATTATAAGTCACTGTCCAGTACCTTTTTTTACTAATAAAATCAGTCTAATTATCATTAATTATAATAGTCGACTGCGCAGTGTGATTATTTTTCGGTCCGCAATAGCTTTAAATAAAGATAGTTTAACTCAATGGCAGTCAAAATGGCTTAACCTTTCGCTAATAATTCTCTCAAATCGATAATTCCCGCATTAGCTCGTGAAATATAGGATGCCATAACCAGTGAGTGATTGGCAAACAGGCCAAAGCCACTGCCATTTAAAACAACGGGGCTCCAGATGGTTTGCTGAGTTGCTTCGAGCTCGCGAATAATCTGCTGCAAACTGACGCGGGCATTTTTCTTTTCTAACACATCAGCAAAATCATACTGAATCGCTGTCAAAAAATGAATTAACGCCCAAGTTGTGCCTCTTGATTCATACAGGACATTATCAATTTGATGCCAAGGCGTTTTTATTTCTTGGTCGGCGGACACGGCAGTTGATCGTCTTCGCATGGTATCGCCGGCCAAATCGATATTTAAACGACGCTGGCCAACACTGGCGCTGAGTCGCTGAGACAAACTGCCCAAGCGAGTCTCTACAGTCGCTAGCCACATAGTGAGATTATCCGCTCTCGAAAAAAATTGGGCGTTACTTTGCTCTGCTTGAGATAAGCGATTTAAATAGGTCTCAACATAGCGAATGCCGTCTCGGTATTCATCTTCGGATCGCGGTAAGATCCAGCTTTGATTATCAAAATTAAACCGAGGTTCAGCGATGGCTAAATCGACATCTTCAGTGGACTGCGACTGGGAGCGACTAAAGCTCTCTCTCATGGCACGAGCTAAATCACGCAGCTGAACCAAAACACCAAATTCCCAACTAGGAATATTATCTAATACCGCGCCAGGCAGCGTAACATCATTAGATAAAAAGCCGCCGGGTTTATTCAGTATCGTTTCTGCTACGTGAATTAAACTCACAGTGGTCGCCGTACCTATTACCACGGGCTGAGCGGAGTCACTTCTATATTGTTCGAGCGTCGCTGCGAGATCAAACAGGGCCGGCTCTCGCGACCATGAGAACGCTAACACGAAACTGGCAAGCAAATACACCAGCAAAACTCCTGACAGCAAGCGCGGTAAAATGCCATTTTGCCACCACTCGACAAGATCTTCCTGCTGAATTGTTAATCGCTCTATAAGATTCATCACGAGCCTCTATTTTCTTATCGAGAAATTACTGTAATCCGCGCGCTTGTGCTTGAAAAACAATACTTTCACCTGTGGCCATAGTTGCAGTAAAATCGACACTCTGACCGGCCACCACATCATCCGCAAGACCAAAAACCATCAAATGATAGCCCATCGGCTTAAACACTTCTGTTTGCATACTCGTCAAGGTTATTTGATCCACTTTACGCATTTTCATCATCCCATCGGAATAAGTATGCTCATGTAATTCGACCTTGGTCGCCTTAGTCGAATCAAAGCCCGTAATCGTGATCGGTGATTTATCTTGGTTAGCTATCTGTAAATAGGCAGCGGTAGTGGAATGGCTTGGCGGCGGTAAATTGAGATAGGCCTCAGTAATAATTATCTTGGGCGATGCAGACTTTAAGGTATCAGCAGGTTGGGTTTCATAGGAACCCCAAAATCTAAGCCCTGCCACAACTATAACGGTTGTGAATAAAAGTCCCAGCCAATGCTTTGTTGTCATATAATTGCACCGTTTTTTATCCTGATGTTCAAAAATAATTATAGATACTATAGCACCGCTGACTCATCTAAGGTGTTGATTCAGCACAAGAGAGGGAATTATTGACAGTTACTAGGGTCAAAAAGATGACCGGCACAAACATTATCTTCTAAACTATTAACAGGCAAATTTTTAGGCGAATCCAGCATGATGCGTTACTCAAAATATCTGCAAAACTCACTGTTACAGACTATTTTAGTCATGAGTCTCTGCTTGAGCAATGCTTCGGTCATCGCCGAGCAAAGTCACGCTATTAATAATAGTGTCGCAACGAGCCCAAATAACAGCGCGTTGGATCAACCTAGACAAGCATTCCTCGCCGTCGAGGAGGCATTTCAGCTGGATATACAAACTAGTGAAACGCAGCTTGATTTAATCTGGGTCATTGCGCCTAACTATTACCTCTACCGCCACGCTTTTGAGTTGAGGTACCTCGATGAGGCCCAACCAAAGGCAAGCGCTGCAGGGTTGATCACCGATCAACTGCTGTTAAATAGAGGCCTAAAAACCCATGATGACTACTTTGGCCCAGTCGAGGTTTACTACCACCAAGCCGCAGCAAGCATCAAAATAAGCAGTTTAATGGCACTGGCCAAACAATCAGAACCCGACAAAAAGGGTTATTTATTGATCAAGTATCAAGGCTGTGCAGAGGCTGGCTTATGTTATCCCGTCCAATCCCAGCAAATAAGTCTTGATAATGTACTTTCAAATCCTATTTAAGCCTTTTAAAGTAAGCAAAAAATGGTTAATTGTTGCTAAAATCGCCTAAATAAAGATTTACTATTTGCATTTCAGTCAACAAATCCCTAGCATAGCTCCTTCGTATTCTTGGGTATTTTACCGTCTCTTGACTTAATTATTGGGGATTTTTAGCGAAGATGGCGACAATACTATTACTTCATGGCCCCAACTTAAATTTGCTAGGCTCGCGCGAGCCTGACCAATACGGCACTGATACGCTGGCATCTATCAATCAAAAGCTCGGCAGCATCGCTTCAGAGAAAGGGGTTAAGCTTAAGAACTTTCAGAGCAATTCTGAGGCTGAATTGGTTGAGCAAATCCACGCTGCTCGGGGAACAATTGACTTCATTCTTATAAACCCCGCCGCACTGACCCACACCAGCATTGCTCTTCGCGATGCCTTACTTGGGATTGCAGTGCCGTTCATTGAAGTGCACCTATCTAACATTTATTCCCGAGAAGATTTTAGACATACCTCTTACTTATCAGATATCGCCGTTGGCGTTATTTCCGGCCTTGGCGCATACAGTTATGAGCTCGGCCTAGCAGCGGCCATCGAACAGCTAAATAACTAAATCGACTCAAAGACTGGCGCAGTCTGTTAAAGAAGAGCAAGCAAACTCAAGAGAGAAGAGTATGGATATTAGAAAAGTAAAAAAATTAATCGAGCTTTTGGAAGAGTCCAACGTTCAAGAAATCGAGATTAAAGAGGGTGAGGAATCGGTAAGGATTAGCCGCGGTGGCACTGTAGTCGCTGCGCCTCAGTATATTACGCCCAGCCCTGCGCCTGCCGCTGCAACGCCTGCCCCGGCTGTAGCGACTCCAGAAGCAGCTGACGATGAGCCGCTAAAAACACCTACACCGGTTGAAGGCCATGCGATTTGCTCACCCATGGTCGGCACTTTTTATCAATCACCATCACCCGAGTCACCGGCCTTTATTACTATTGGCCAATCAGTGAATAAAGGCGATGTCGTTTGTATTGTCGAAGCCATGAAAATGATGAATCAAATCGAAGCCGATCAATCGGGCGTTGTACAGGCTATACTAGCCAAAGATGGTGAGCCGGTTGAATTTGATCAGCAGCTTATTATTATCGCTTAACTCCTCTTAACTGCTGGACGAGTCTTCCCTTGTCCTCAAACATTACCGGTATTGGATAGGATCAACCAACATGTTAAACAAAGTTGTCATCGCTAATCGCGGAGAAATCGCTCTACGAATTCTTCGCGCCTGTCGCGAATTAGGTATTAAGACCGTTGCTGTTCACAGCACTGCAGATGCCGATCTCATGCACGTTCGTCTAGCTGATGAAGCGGTTTGTATTGGTCCGGCGCCGTCAACACAAAGCTACCTAAGCGGTCATGCAATCATTAGCGCGGCAGAGGTGACCAATGCTGAGGGCATTCATCCTGGCTACGGTTTTTTAGCTGAAAATGCCGACTTTGCAGAACAGGTAGAAAAAAGCGGTTTCACGTTCATTGGTCCTAGCGCCGATGTGATTCGCATTATGGGTGATAAAGTCGCCGCTATCGAAGCTATGCAAAAAGCGGGTGTGCCAACGGTTCCCGGCTCTAATGGGCCCCTGACCGAAGATACCAGTCGATCATTAAAAATCGCCTCTGAAATTGGCTATCCGGTCATAATTAAAGCCGCTGCCGGTGGTGGCGGTCGCGGTATGCGGGTAGTTGAGTCAGATACCGATTTGATAAGCTCGATTGCTTTAACCCAAGCTGAAGCCAAGGCAGCGTTTGGCGACGATACCGTTTATCTAGAAAAGTTTCTTGGGAACCCGCGTCATGTTGAAATTCAAGTATTAGCAGACGGTCAAGGTCAAGCTATTCATCTTGGTGACCGCGACTGCTCATTACAACGCCGCCACCAAAAAGTAATTGAAGAAGCACCTGCACCCTTAATTCCAGATGATATTCGAGCGGAAGTGGCAAAAGCTTGCACCCAGGCCTGCATTGAAATTGGCTACAGTGGAGCAGGTACCTTTGAATTTCTTTATGAAGACGGTGGCTTCTTCTTTATTGAAATGAATACCCGCGTGCAAGTTGAGCATCCTGTGTCAGAAATGATTACTGGGGTTGATATCGTCAAAGAGCAATTGTTGATTGCTTCCGGCAATAAACTCAGCTTAACGCAAGACGACATTCAATTTACCGGTCATGCTATTGAATGCCGAATTAATGCTGAAGATCCCGACAGCTTTATGCCTAGCCCCGGACTTATTAAGCATTTTCATGCGCCAGGGGGTAATGGCGTCCGTGTCGATTCACACATTTACAGCGGCTATAGCGTCCCGCCTCATTACGACTCCTTGATTGCTAAAGTGATTACCTACGGGCCCGATCGAGATACTGCCTTAATCCGAATGAGTAATGCCTTAGACGAACTGGTAATTGATGGCATCAAATCCAATACTGCATTACACCAACGCTTAGTTCGCGACACTGAATTTCGTTGTGGAGGCGTCAATATTCACTACCTAGAACATAAATTGGCCGCAGAGGAAAAGTGAACATGCGTGCTAAGCGGCGAGCATGAGCTGGCTCCAACTGCATTTACATACGCAAGCAAACAGTGCTGATCATCTCGAGCAACTGCTATTAAATCAAGGGGCGCTATCGGTCACATTGCAAGACAATGCCGACCAGCCTTTACTCGAACCTGGCGTGGGCGAAACTCCCCTCTGGGAATCCACTAAACTCAGCGCGCTGTTTCCACAAAATATTAATCTTGAAAATCTATTAGATGCACTCAGCCAACAACTAGGTCACCCCTTACCGTCCTATGAAGTTGAAATGATGGCCGATGAAGACTGGGAACGACGCTGGCTAGATGACTTTTCTGCCATGCAATTTGGCCAACAGCTATGGATTGTACCAAGCTGGCAAACGCCGCCCGACCCAAATGCCTGTAATATTATTCTTGATCCTGGATTGGCCTTTGGCACTGGCACTCACCCAACCACCGCAATGTGTTTAGAATGGCTAGCGGTCAACCCAATGAAAGGTCTGAGTGTTATCGATTATGGCTGCGGTTCAGGCATCTTAGCCATGGCCGCACTATTATTAGGCGCGGAGCTGGCAATCTGCGTTGATAACGACCCCCAAGCATTAATGGCCACCGCTACCAATGCCGAGCAGAACGGTATCGATGCGTCGAAGCTGGTGACCTGCCTACCCGAAGAGCTTGATGGTACCCTCAAGCAGCAGTTCGGCTCGGCCAAGCATGGCTGCGACTTATTGATGGCCAACATTTTAGCCGGCCCACTAATCACGCTAGCCCCTCGCTTAATCGATTTGCTGCGTGATGGCGGTCAAATAATGTTGTCAGGAATACTCAGCGAACAATGCACTGCCGTTACTAGTGCCTATGCATCATCAATGATGATGCAATTACCCCACTCAACTGACCAATGGATCCGGCTTAACGGACAAAAATAGCGTACTTACCAGGCAAAAAATGTCGCTGTTAATGGTATCTTTAGGCAAAGCTGATTATCATACGCAAAAATCGAGGCCGGCAATGGTCTTATCAACTGTCACTCATTAATAAACTATCGCTATTATGATCAATATCGGCCCTTATCAACTGGATGGTCAAGCCGTACTGGCGCCCATGGCGGGCATCACCGACCAACCCTTTCGCCAAGTATGTCGCCGCATGGGGGCAGCGATGGTCACGGCTGAAATGTCCACCAGTAAAGCCGATCTCAGGCAAACATCTAAATCTCAGCTGCGCCTAGCCGATGCGGCGGACTCTGAACCTAGAGTGATTCAAATTGTAGGTACAGATCCTGCCGAAATGGCGATAGCCGCCCGTTATCATGTCGATGCAGGCGCTCAAATTGTCGATATTAATATGGGCTGCCCTGCCAAAAAGGTCTGTAAAAAACTTGCTGGCTCTGCCTTAATGAAAAAACCTTCTCTCGTTGCCGACATACTGAAACAAGTCGTTGATTCTGTTGATGTGCCTGTAACGCTGAAGATGCGAACAGGCTGGGACTTAGAAAACAGAAATGCGGTTCAAATAGCACGAATGGCCGAGGATATCGGTATTCAATCCCTGGCTGTGCATGGCCGCAGTCGCGCTTGCCGGTTTAATGGCATGGCTGAATACGACACGATCGCCGAAGTAGTTGCTGCTGTTAACATCCCCGTGTTCGCGAATGGCGACATTGATTCTGGTCAAAATGCACAAAAAGTGCTGAACCATACTGCCGCGAGCGGCGTGATGATCGGCAGGGCCGCACAAGGGCGGCCTTGGATCTTTGCCGAAATCAACCAATATTTGAGTCCTTCGCTAAAAAAAATAGCAAAATCAAACACTAAAACACCCTGGCACTTCACCACTGAGCAAAAAAATCTGCTTCTTGAGCACTTAGAATTAATCCATCGCTACTATGGTCGTTTTGAAACTGAAAATTTTCTGTCTAAAAGTATAAAACAATCAAAGATTAACAAAGATCGAGGTGTTGATCTTGCTGTGAAAATATCCCGTAAACATGTTTGCTGGTATTTCAATCAGATGGTACAATATGCTTCAAATCTGAAGCAGAAACATACTTCAGATTTTTCAGTCGCTACTTCAAGCTGTTTAGTCGCTGATAGTCAGGCTATAAAAACAATTGAAATTGCAAAAAAGCAGTTCAACAGGTTATTAGTTGCCAAGGATCAACTGCAGTTCCTGAAGCAATTTTTTAGTGAAACCAACTTAACAGAGGATATTGCAGCATGAGCAACGGCGAATCTTTATTGCAGCAACCAGCAGAAACTCAAACTCAACTTGACCAGCCTTTAACAGCCGCTAACTCTACATCGAGCTTACGAGAAAATGTAGAAACAGCGATGGCAAATTATTTCAAACATCTTGACGGTCAGCCTGTGTCTGACGTCTATCAAATGGTTATGTCAGAAATCGAAGCACCACTTCTCGAGCAAGTCATGAAGTACGTTCGAAATAACCAAACTAAAGCAGCTCATTTGTTAGGTTTAAACCGAGGCACACTTCGTAAAAAATTAAAACAGTACGGTCTTTTATAAGTACAGTTCACTGCTTGTATATTGCTTGATGCGATAGCTAAGTTTGCTATAAAGC
Source organism: Cellvibrionales bacterium UBA1969 (assembly GCA_002339085.1). Lineage (GTDB taxonomy): Bacteria > Pseudomonadota > Gammaproteobacteria > Pseudomonadales > UBA7434 > UBA7434. Next base: position 37,355 of record DDDX01000083.1, on the reverse strand, counting down.
ATGAGTGATCCTAGCGGAGTACAAGCCATTAAAAACCGAAAGTATTAAAAGGCACTTGTCCCGTCATCTGGCAAGTGCTTTTTAGTTTTAAACACTCAAAATCGCTTCTAATACCTAATTAGCTTGGCTGCATAAAGCCATAGTTTTATTAATTCCAGTATGAGCAAATACCATAACAGTTATCAATTATTATTACTGCGGTTCATATTTAGCTTACCCACTAACTACGATAAAGACCTATTATGAGTAATCAACCAACGGAAGCTGTTCGTCGAGCACTAATCAGTGTTTCTGATAAAACCGGTATCGTCAAATTCGCCCAACAACTTAACTCTCTAAATATAGAGATACTTTCAACTGGCGGCACGTACAAGTTATTAAAAGAAAGCGGTATCAGTGTTACTGAGGTCTCAGCCCACACTGGCTTTCCTGAAATGATGGATGGCCGAGTAAAAACTTTACACCCAAAAATACACGGTGGCATCTTAGCGCGTCGGGGAACTGACGAGGCAGTCATGGCGGATAACAATATAACGCCAATTGATTTAGTGGTCGTTAATTTATACCCGTTTGAAAATACTGTAGCAAGGCCTGATTGCTCCCTTGCAGAAGCCATCGAAAATATAGATATTGGCGGGCCTACCATGGTAAGAGCTGCGGCAAAAAACCACCAAGATGTCACTATCGTTGTGAATGTTAGTGACTACGAAAAAGTGCTGACTGATCTCACTGAGCATAACGGCGCCACCAGCTATGCGCTTCGATTTGACCTAGCTATTAAAGCCTATGAACACACAGCCGCCTACGATGGCGCGATAGCTAATTACTTTGGCCAAAAAGTTGAAGGTGGAAGTGAAGGGTTTCCCAGAACCCTCAATAGTCAATTTATCAAAGTTGAGTCACTTCGCTATGGCGAAAATCCCCATCAAGCTTCGGCTTTCTATGTGGAGAAGAACCCCAAAGAAGTCAGTATTGCTACTGCTACTCAGCTTCAAGGCAAAGCACTGTCTTATAACAATATAGCCGATACCGATGCAGCATTAGAAACCGTAAAATTATTTTCTGAACCGAGCTGCGTGATCGTTAAGCATGCCAATCCTTGTGGGGTTGCCACCGCTGACACTACTCAACAAGCTTATCTTCGCGCCTTTGCCACCGATCCTGAATCAGCCTTTGGCGGTATTATTGCTTTCAACCGTGCGCTGGATAAAAATACTGCAGCTGATATTTGTGAACGACAATTCGTTGAAGTGATCATTGCACCCGGCGCCAGTGACGCAGCCCAAGCAGTCATTGCCGCTAAAAAGAATTTACGTCTATTAGTTTGCCAGCCCTGGTCCCAATCGTTATCCGCTTTAGACGCAAAACGGGTAAATGGTGGGCTACTGATTCAAGATCGAGACATTGCCTTAGTCGGCGCAGAAGACTTGATCGTTGTCACCAAAAGACAACCTACCTCTGAGGAGATAGCCGATCTGCTGTTTAGCTGGAAAGTTGCGAAAATGGTGAAGTCAAATGCTATTATTTACGGCAAGGCACTTCAAACCATTGGTGTTGGTGCTGGACAAATGAGTCGTGTAAATTCAGCCCGTATCGCTGCAATAAAAGCAGAGCATGCTGGCCTTGAGGTAAATGGTGCCTGCATGGCCTCAGATGCTTTTTTCCCCTTTCGTGATGGTATTGATAATGCCGCTAAAGTCGGTATTAGTTGCGTCATACAACCCGGTGGCTCAATACGTGACGACGAGGTCATCTCCGCCGCTGACGAGCACAATATGGCGATGGTATTTACCGGCATGCGGCATTTCCGTCATTAGCCAACGATTATTTTTATTGACTGAGTGGATTTTACTATGCAAGTTTTAGTTATTGGTAGCGGTGGTCGGGAGCATGCACTGGCGTGGAAGTTATCTCTTAGCCCTGACGTGACAACCGTTTTCGTTGCCCCCGGTAATGCCGGTACAGCTAATGAAGCTAATCTACAAAATGTCGCCATTAGCCCCGATGATCACCATGGCTTAGCGACGTTTGCTCAAGAAAATAATATTGCTCTAACCATTGTCGGCCCAGAAGCCCCTCTAGTTGATGGTATTGTTAATCACTTCTCTAAATTAGACTTGCGTTGTTTCGGCCCTACCGCTCAAGCAGCGCAACTTGAAGGCTCGAAGTCATTTACCAAAGACTTTTTAGCCCGTCATAATATTCCTACTGCCGATTACCAAACCTTTATCGACACCGATCAAGCGATCGCCTATGTTCGAAAAAAAGGGGCGCCAATTGTTATCAAAGCTGATGGCCTTGCCGCTGGTAAAGGGGTTATTATCGCCACTACACTTGAGCAAGCAGAAACGGCTATTAAGGACATGCTAGCAGGAAATGCCTTTGGTAAAGCGGGTCATAAAGTCGTTGTTGAGGAATTTCTTGACGGCGAGGAAGCCAGCTTTATCGTTGTAACTGATGGCCAAACGGTTTTACCTATGGCAACAAGTCAAGATCATAAACGTGTTGGCGAGGGCGACACTGGCCCTAACACTGGTGGCATGGGTGCTTACTCACCCGCTCCGGTGGTTAGTCAGGAGATCCATGATAAAATTATGGACCAGGTTATTTATCCTACCGTTCAAGGTATGGCCGCTGAGGGCAACGAATATTCTGGATTTCTTTATGCAGGCTTAATGATTAACCAGCAAGGTGAGCCAAAAGTCATTGAATACAACTGTCGCTTCGGCGATCCTGAAACACAGCCGATCATGATGCGCATGGAGTCTGATCTTTATCATCTCTGCTTTGCAGCGGTCGATAAAACATTGACCGATCAAACCGTTTCTTGGACTAATCAAGTTGCACTAGGCGTTGTGTTAGCTGCGGGCGGCTATCCTGCCGACTACAATAAGGGCGATAAGATAGAAGGCTTAGAAGGTATCGATAGCAAAGACTGTAAAGTTTTTCATGCGGGCACTCAACAACAAGACGGCAATATCGTCACAGCCGGCGGTCGCGTTTTATGTGTGACCGCACTGGCTGACACAACCACAGAAGCTCAAATCAAAGCCCATGCAACTGTTAGTAAAATCCAATGGCCAGGCGTTCAATCTAGAAAAGATATTGGTTTTCGTGCCATTCAACGCGAACAGCAACAATAGCTGACATTAATTACCAAATAAATAGACTGCTCTGTTGTTTAGCCCGCTAAAATTGAATTCTTTATTGATTCTTGCTGGATCTTATTAATGAATCGCCTAATAAAAAATCCCTTCCTACATTGCCTGACTATTGGCTTGCTAGTTGCTCTATTTAGTCAATTGATACCCCAGAAAACAACTATTTTCTTGCATCACAGCGAAATAAACGCACTGCAGAAAGAATTGTCAGAGTCGATTAATGGTAGAGCCGTCGAATTTAATCGCAGCGCTCGATTACTTGCTGAACAAGAAATACTTTTTTTAGAAGCTAAAAAATCTGGCTTCGACAAAGTCGACAGCGTTATTCTTCGGCTAGCCAATATCGCTGAGTTTCTTCAATTAGCCGACACAGAACAAAGTCTAGATGAAAAGTATCAAGCGGCTCTAGCCATGAACCTCGATGAAACTGACATTATTGTTCGACGGCAAATGATCAGTATTTATCAAGCAGCGCTACGCAATAGTATGCCGGCAAAAATCCCTAGTGATCAAGCCATTAATGATTGGTACCAACAGCATCACAGCTCATTTGTTGACGCACCTAAGTATGCCTTTTCACATGTATACTTATCCAGTGATAGAGAGCACTCAGACAACTCAATTAGTATCAACCTGCTGGAAAAACTCCGTTCAGAACTCAGCAGTCATGCCGACCATGAGGCTAACATTTCTGCTGCAATTGCACTGGGCGATGTATTCTACGGCGGCCACCATTTAAATTTACAAAGCCAACACAGCATTACAAAACGATTCGGTCAATCATTTGCCGAGCAACTAGAAAACCTAAGCCTGCGGCAGTGGTCTGAGTCAATGAGCTCAGCCTTCGGACAACATTTTGTCTGGTTACATGAAAAGCGTAATGCGAGGCTTAAACCACTAGCAGAAGTTAAGCAACAAATCATCAACACTTTAAACAGGGAAGCTAAGCAGAACCACTATAATGAAACCCTCAACAAGCTTAAAATGAACTACCGTTTAATCATTGAAGATGAGCAAGGTAATCAATCGTCATTAACCTTAATAGGCCTAAAAAGTAGCGATGACTAGACAACTAACATTGACTGTAAGGCGATTCAACATTCAGTGCCTTTTCTTTATCTTAATCTTACTGCAGACATTTTCTCTGCAGGCTCATCCACTTGCGCCAGGCTTGTTAGCGCTTAACGAAACCGCCAGCAATCAATTTCAAGGAGTTTGGAAGCTGCCTAAAAAAATAGCTGCAACTGGTAAACTCACACCAATATTCCCTAGCAATTGTCAATTACATGAAGTGAAGCAAGCGTTAACTGAGGGTACCGGTCGATCACAAAGCTTTCAATTAGACTGCAATAACCACTTAATTGGCCAGAGCATTGGTGTCGATGGCATGAGTAAACGAGGCGGCGGAGTATTACTGCGAATAAAATTCAATGATGACCGAATCATTCATCAAATGCTTAATCACAAAAATAAGCTGTTTGTTATACCGTCACAGCAGAGCCTTTACCAAGTATCTAAACGTTACCTAGGTTTAGGTATTGAGCATCTGATTGCAGGTATTGACCATCTATTATTTGTTATTACACTAGCATTACTTGTGGGCTGGAAAAAACAACTGTTTTGGACTATTACCTTTTTTACTATCGGTCACAGTATTACATTATCAATGACGGCTTTAGGCTCAGTTAGCCTGCCATCATTTTTTGTCGAATCAATGATAGCCTTATCCATTTGCTGGGCAGCTACCGACGCATTAAAACCTGATAATAAAGGCATTATTCATTCACGCCCATGGCTAATGTCAGGCGGCTTTGGCTTATTACACGGAATGGGATTTGCTGGCGCCTTAGCTGAGATTGGACTGCCTGAACAAGCCATTCTTCCCGCTTTAGCGGCTTTTAATATTGGTATTGAAATAGGCCAACTGTTGGTGGTCGGTCTATTATTTTTAGTTCTTTATCTAGCTAAGACTATGCAGCTAAGCATCCCTTCAGTCATCAAAAAAACTAGCTTTTACATTATCGGTATCACAGGTGCTATCTGGTTTTGGCAAAGGCTTTTTTCACTCTAAATGATGATTAATAATCAATAGACGGTTATCAAAAAGACTGGCATAACTGTTACACTATTTAATCGTCACCCAAGGATATAACATGCTGGAATCTGGCCGACCAAGATTACCTCAAGGACAATTTTCGCATAGGCTTAAATTCTTGGGCGATGAAAAGGTTAGGCCGCTATTGCAAAGAATTCAACGCGGCATTGAAAAAGAAGGATTACGGACCACACCCAACGGCAAGCTGGCAATAAGTCCTCACCCGATCGGTCTTGGCTCAGCTTTAAGCAATAGCTGGCTGACGACTGATTTTAGTGAATCCTTGCTGGAATTTATCACACCTGTATTTGAGTCAATTCCTGAAACTTTAGCCTACTTAAATACGGCTCATGCTTTAGCTTATCAGCAAATAAAAAATGAAATTATCTGGGGCGCCAGCATGCCTAGCGTGCTTCCAGAAGATAAGGATATTCCTATCGCACAATATGGCAGCTCTAATATAGCCAAAATGAAAACTGCCTATCGGCGCGGCCTCGGACACCGTTATGGTCGTGCAATGCAGACGGTGGCGGGTATTCATTATAACTTTTCCTTGCCCGAATCATTTTGGCGTTCTGCATTTGAGCAAGACAAGTATCATGGTCAAACGCAACATAAATATTTGCAGCATTATATCGATCAACGCTACTTTGATTTGATAAGAAATTTTAGACGTCATTACTGGTTATTAATTTATTTATTTGGCGCTGCACCTTGTGCTGACGCTTCTTTCGTTCAAGATAGAAATCATGACTTACAACCACTGAACGAATACGATGTTTTTAAGCCTTACGCGACATCACTGCGGATGGGTGATCTTGGTTATCAAAGCGCTGCTCAAAATGCACTTTATGTTTGTTACAATTCTCTGCAGAGCTATGCTGAAACTATCAGCAAAGCGCTTCGCACCCCCTACCAGGATTACGAAAAATTTTCTTCGCCAGCAAACGGCGAATATCAACAGCTCTCATCTTCACTGCTACAAATAGAGAATGAATTTTATTCAGCTATTCGACCGAAACAAGTCGCCCGCAGTGGAGAAACACCCATTAAGGCCTTAACTCAACGCGGTGTTGAGTATATTGAAATCCGGTGTCTCGATATCAATCCCTTTAGCCCAACCGGTATCGATGATAAAACCATTCGTTTTCTAGATGCTTTTTTACTTTTTTGTCTCTGTGCTGACAGTCCGCCTAGCGACGCAGATGAATATAAGTCAATTACCTTTAACCAAGCCCGCATTGTCAACCATGGTAGAGAGCCAAACTTAACCATTTTATGCGGTAAGCAAAAACTCGATATGCAAGCGTGCGCAAATCACTTACTTGATCAAATTCAGGCAGTCGCTATGGAATTAGATAATGCGCATGACAGTAATGACTACACTAAAACTATCACAGCTCAACGTGAAAAAGTTTTAAATACTGCACTGACACCATCAGCACTTGTTTTATCAACTATGGAGCAACTTCAAGCCTCCCACATACAATTTAATTTAGCCCAAGCCAATCAACACGCGGAGTACTTTCGTCAGTTGCCAATTGATAAGCATAAACAAGAAAATCTTATATCGATTGCCAGACAGTCAATTACGCAGCAACAAGAGTTAGAGCAACAAGATGATGTTGACTTTAGCACGTTCTTAGCGAATTACTTCAATCAGTAAGTTACCTAGCCCATTTTCATTTGGCTGGCCATGGCGAAGGAATAATTATCGGTGCTTTATTGGGTGATTTTATCAAGGATCCATTAAGCTCCTAGGCAATATCGGCGCTAAGTTTATTGACTGGGATAAGCCAGGGCATCCACGTCCATCGCTTTATTGACAGCCACGTTGATCAAGTTCCTAAACTGTCTCAACTGGGAAGAATGTTACCTCCATCTTTATGGCGCTATAAACGTATATTTCTAGATTTAATTTTTGATTATATGCTTTGCCTGAACTGACAAAGCTCCGACCACAGGCCCCTCAATAACTACTGCAACAAGATAATTACTATTCTTAATCAACACCGTGTTTCTATGCCAAATAACGCGAAGCAATTTTCCTGATAAATATCTTTTCATAAAATGAAATGTAACGGTTTTCAACTATTATGAATATTCATCAACTATAATTAAGCGTATGCTTCACTACTTTAATATGATCAAGACCAATACAAATTAATATAGAAGAGTGGCAAAGTCCGACCATGCTTTGGCGACTCATTAGGAGATTTTATTACAATGAATCAAATGCTCATTACCGCCCAGCGTGCCCGCTGGCTGATCTTAATCGCAATTATTGGTCTCCTAGCTTTCGGCTATTTTTTACAGTATGTTGAAGGCTTGGCGCCCTGCCCTTTGTGCATTACACAACGTTTTTTCTTTTTCCTATGTGGCCTAACGGCTTTAATCGCCATCATTCATCATCCGGCTCAACTCATGACGCGTATCTATGCTATTTTAGGCGCAAGCTTTGCCTTGGCAGGTAGCGGCTTTGCTGGCAGACAGCTGTATTTACAAAGCTTGCCCGCCGATCAAGCTCCTGCATGCGGTCCTAGCCTTGAGTTTATCTTCGATACCTTTTCAATGAGTGAGGCCCTGAGCATATTACTCCGTGGAGATGGTAATTGCGCTGAGGTTGCATGGCAATTCTTAGGCACCAGTATCCCTGGTTGGGCAGCGATTAGTTTTATTGGCCTCGCCATTGCTTGGTTGATTCAGTTACGGCAATAGTGATGCAGAACATAATATGACCAAGTAAGTCCTTTAATGTGGAAAATTTCCTATTCAATCGGCTTAAATAACAGCCATAACTGTAAATTCTAGCTAAAGATATTTATTAAAAATTGTTATAAAACATATATTTATGCAGTTTACCTAAAATTTATGTTAATAATTTGCCTAGTCATTCCTTGTGAAAATCTAAGTCCTTTTCTAAGCTTTACTTAACAATGTTGGACAGCAAGAAGGTTGCATGTTGGCCCGTGAGGGCGCCTCAAACAGAGTTAATGCAGGCCAAACCTCTGGCAGTTATCGGTAGCTAAGCCACAAGCAGAAGCTTACCGGTCCTGATTTCTTGCTATGAAATTAAGTTAAAAACTGCCTCGACGAGTCAGTATCAATTAAAGGGACCATCACATGTTAGAAAATTGCAAAACCATTAAAGAACGTTGGGGCGGCGTCAGTAAAATCCTCGATAAATGGCTTCAACAGCGACAAGAATTAATTGTTGAATTTTGCACGATAACCGGCGTTCATGACTCATCAGCAATGAACCAGACAGATACCACCGAAGCGCTTAGACATTTCTGCGAGCTTATGGTCGACTATATCTCTGCGGGACACTTTGAGGTTTATGACCACCTTATTCAAGAAGCGGAAGAGTTTAATGATGGCAAAGGTCTTGAGGTTGCTCAAAAAATTTATCCGAAAGTAAGCCAAACGACGGAAGTTGCGCTGGCCTTTAATGATGGCTTTGATCATGCTTTAAATAGCAATAACAGCTGCCCCACTTTAGCCCGCGATTTGTCCAAGCTCGGTGAAACCCTGGTGTCACGCTTTGATCTCGAAGACCAGTTAATTGAAAGCCTTCACTATGCTCACAGTGATTTACTCGCTAACGTTTAAACTTTTCTAATTGACAGACCGCTTAGTGGCCTATCTACAATTCCGTTTCATTTATGGCCTAGCACCGCTTGCTACCCCTCAGGGCAGCGGCGCTAGCACCATAAAAAAATAACCCCCCTTTTTTTTGCAGATTTCTTCATTTAGCTTAATTCCATAGTCGACAAAACTTCTGTTATAGTCGTCATTTTCCTTATATCAGCGAGCGCCGAGAATATGGTAGTAAGCAAATTCGCGCCTAACTTTTTGCTGGTCTGTCTCAGCTTTACACTAGTCAGTTGCTGGCACGAAGGCGCAGTAGAAACTCGAGTATTAGACAGCAACGGTATTTATTCTGCAGCGTTTGATAATAACGATTCACTCGCCATAATTAGCTCTATCTATGATGGTGCAAGCCTGTGGCAGAATCAAAATAACCAACAGCTTTTCAAGTGGCGACATAGCCCTAATCAAGACCAAAGTATTCACCTGGTTGCGCTTAGCGATAACGGAAAATTAGCAGCAACGGTCAGCAATAATATAAATCTATCTATTTGGAATACTGTTGACGGCAACCACATCAATTCATTTCAATTACCTAGTAAAATCAATCAACTTGCGATAGTCGATCGCAACAACATCGTCATTGTTGCGCTTGAAAATCATACTTCACTCTTGATTGACATCAGCGCAGGATCAACCCTGGTAGTATTGAATCACCAAAGCGAAGTTAACAGTGTTGATCTAAATGCCAATAAAAACATTGCAATCACTGGCTCAACCGACCACAGCGCAAAAATCTGGAATTTACTCAATCCTAAACAAAGCATGCAACTCATGCACAACGAGACTGTTAACCTCGTTAAACTTTCTCCCGATGGTAGCCTTGCACTCAGCATGGCAAAATATGACAAAGCTATGATTTGGAATACTAATAACGCGAATGTGCTTGGTGACATACCGCTATCAAGCGGTCTTATAAAGCGTGGAGGGGTATTTACAACGGCAAAGTTTTCTAGTGATAACGAATGGTTACTTACGGGGACGGCAGCAGGTATCGTACAGTTATGGGATATAAAAAATTTTAGGCTTAGCCGCGAATGGAAGATGCCAAAGCGATATTTTATTAGGCCTAATAAGTCTGCGGTGTTAGCTGTGGCTTTTGGCAGTGATAATCACTACAGTGCCATAACAACAAATGGTGTGCTGCATCGGTTTAACTGAGCCATGTTATGAACACTAACACCACAGCTCAGCCTATTTAAACCGAAACAACTATTCAGCGTCCGTGGCTTCCTCATCTTCTGCGATCGCCAATAATTCGACATCAAATACTAATGCCATATTTGGCTCAATCTGACCGCCCGCACCACTTTCACCATAAGCTAAATTTGATGGAATGAACAATTGCCACTTTGAGCCGACTGGCATCAGCTGTAGTGCCTCTGTCCAACCAGGAATAACACCGCCGACTGGAAATGTCACAGGTTCACCTCGAGCAATCGAACTATCGAATACCGTACCGTCAAACAGTCGGCCTTCATAGTGAACCGTCACGCTATCTGTAGCCGTAGGTATTGCACCGTCGCCTGCCGTAATCACCTTATATTGTAAACCGCTTTCTGTGACCACAACTCCTTCTTGTTCTGTATTAGCGGCTAAGCTTGCTTCAGAGGCTTTCAAGTTATCCTCTAACTTAGCAATCATTTTAGCTTGTTGAGCTTCTTGAGTCGCTTTTTGTAAATTCATTAATGCTGTTTGAATTTCCTCTTGACTCATAAGCTGACTACCATCTGCTACGTCGTAAAAGCCGGCATTAAAGTAAGCAGAATCAATTTCAATGCCTGCCGCTTTCAAGCTACTACCTATATTATGACCCAAGGCATAACTCTGCATCGCAAGCTCTGATTCTGGCTTATCAGAAGCACGAGACAAGTCTGATATTGATTGCTCGCAGCCACTGATAGCGCCTATCACGATCGCGGTAGCGATTCCTGTTTTAACTATATTCATTAGTTTCATCCCAAATATTTCAGTTTATTGTTAGTAACCCGCATTATAGTCTATTTACACTCAGCCAATATCGGACAAAAGTTCAGTCAAGATATAAATAGAGATACCTGTATCAAGCCTTAGCTACAGCCGCCTGATAAGCGATTAGCGAGCAAGGAATGACATTATAATTTGGATCGTCAAGTATACAGAGATACTGACCATTGGACGACCAAAATGACTAACTGGGCAAATAATTTAACAAAATGCGGCCTATCTGCTCAGATTTATGCCTTTGTGCTCTATTAATAATATCTAAGGAAAAATAGTTTGCTAAATTATGTTCAATTGCAAATGCCTGCCGCTCAAGCGCTAGTTGACCATTGGCTTGTGGTGTGGGCTGAAGAAAGTGATTTATCCGCCAAAATGTTGCTTTTTCAGCATTTAGTTCAAGCGTTTTTAAAATTGGATAAAATCGCCTTTTCAGCTTGCTAAGTATTGATTTTGATGATGAATCTTTAGCATCATAACAAGCCAAACGGTAGCCTCTTAAGCGGGCAGTGACTAAAGATTGCCAGCGTGCGATCGAATGATACAGCGAAATAATTGTCGGCCTATCGAGCGAAGTACCATTCGCGCCCAGCCATACTAAAGATAAAAACAGGCAGATATCAATTTCTGCCTCTTCTTGTAACTGTAAGCAAAGTTGCTTGACTTCTTCAGCCCTGTAAATTGTCACTGAAAAAGACCACAAACTATTCATTTAATATGCACCATGAGTATTTTCCTTATTATAAACCTCTTTCAATTGGTAAACAGCTTCTTGCTCCTCAATAACTATAACAGTCTAGAAGCCAAGCTTATGCTACCATTCGATAAAAAATTATTAGTGGCTGGCATATTTAGCCCGTATAATCCCAAACAGATAAAAGACACGTGCCCAACATAAGGCGAAGACCAATCATTCATTTGCAGAAATAAATTTATGTCGAATAAAGTCATGGAAATAGAGGTTAAAATTGCCTTTTTAGAACAAAGTATCACTGAGTTATCGGACGTAGTTTATTCTCAGCAACAGCAAATTGACTCGCTTAAAAATGAGCAGCATCGTATGCGAACACATCTGCAATCACTCAATAATGATAATCAAAAAGTCATTGATGATCAGCCTCCACCGCATTATTAGTAGCGAGAAATCATCCAATTTTTTTCTTGGCACCTAAGTTATTCATAGTAGCCGCTTTCTCATCGACCTAATTATTTCATGACCGAATAGCCATATTTAATCGTTACGCCCAGATAGAGTTTAGCCTCAGCTTGGCTTATACTCATTCCTAGACAATTAACGGCTTAGCCAAGGGGGGAATATATGTTGGGTAAATTTATTCTATGGGTCACGGGTTTAGTATTTGTTGCCTATGGTGGAGTTTGTTTATATGACCCAAATGTGCCTGTTAACTACATTGGCTATACGATGACCGGTGCTGATGCCTATATCGAAACAGCCGCAATGTATGGTGGGCTACAATTGGGTTTTGGATTTTGGTTATTATTTTCAGCATTCAATAATTATTACGCGCGGTCTGCACTTCTTTCTATTGGCTTTGCTATAGGTGGTTTAGGCCTCAGTCGATTACTCTTCTTACTGTTAATGGGCGTTTCTGTCTCTACTCAAAACCAGAACGTCGATGATGTCACTTGGTATACGTTTGGGGCCATTATTTATGAACTATCCACTGCTATCATTGCACTCGCAGCGTTTAAACGATCAGCTTAATTCGGATAATTTTTTATCGACTTGAAATATCAGTAAGTAGCCCCAAAAGTTATTTATATCGTCTTTACAGAAAGGCTGTTAAACTGTTTTTATCAAGTTTATTTTCGATCAATTTTTGTTCGCTCATTAATGAGCGACCTCGTTATTTTTAGGTGTCCTAGATGAGACCAGGAGAAAGCTATGAGTAATAATATCGTTCACGCCACTGATGCTTCATTTGAAGCGGAAGTCATTAATTCAGACATTCCTGTGCTCGTAGACTACTGGGCTGAATGGTGTGGACCTTGCAAGATGATTGCCCCCGTTCTAGAAGAAGTCGCTGAGTCCTATGCTGGAAAAATAAAAATTGTAAAAGTTGATGTCGACAGTAATAAAGAAATTGCCCAAAAACACGGTATTCGTGGCATTCCCACATTAATGGTTTTTAAAGACGGCAGTGCTCAGGCCACCAAAGTCGGCGCTCTATCGAAAACCCAGCTTGAAGAATTTGTCGATTCCAGCTTATAAAAAATTAAGTTATTGTTTTAAAAGGATTTACAGGTTTTTACTTACGCTTAATAGCGGCTATTTAGTGGCAAAGTAGCGAGCCATAGCAATGGTAAAAACCGTATCTGCCTGCTACTAGAAATATCTTAATACTGCTTTTAAGTAAAGTGATTCACAGATTTGAAATAGCACGTTAGTTTCAACACAGTCAAAACGAGGTTAATTAAAAAAGCTTTGATTTTGGCTAGACGATGCTAATTTATGGTGCTAAAGTAGGCTTATAATTAAATTTATACCTCTGCAGTCAATCAACCTCGTCATAACTCTTAACCAAATCATGTTTTTATATGACTGATAGTGTGCGACATCCAGAGATAAATCTTTGTAAGCTCGTTTCTAACTGCCTAACTTTTTAATATTCGTGTAGCTTCGTATAGCAAAACTGAGACATAACCAAAATATTTGAATCACTATCTAACCCTCACCCTTTAGTCTTTATGGCTAAACCATTTCTTAATTTATGACAGTCAATCCTAACTATGAATTTAACCGACCTAAAAGCTAAACCCATTTCCGAACTCGTTAAAATTGCTGAGACCATGGGTCTCGATAACGTTGCTCGCTCTCGCAAACAAGACATTATTTTTTCTATTCTCAAGCGGCACGCTAAAGGTGGGGAGGATATTTACGGTGATGGAGTACTAGAAATTTTGCAAGATGGTTTTGGTTTTCTCCGCTCTGCTGACTGCTCTTACCTTGCTGGACCCGATGATATTTATGTATCACCGAGCCAAATAAGGCGCTTCAATTTGCGTACCGGCGATACCATTGCAGGGAAAATTCGACCACCTAAAGACGGTGAGCGCTATTTTGCTTTATTAAAAGTGAGTGAAATTAATTTTGATAAGCCCGACAATTCAAAACAAAAAATATTATTTGAAAACTTAACCCCGCTTTTCCCAGATGAGCGTTTAACGCTGGAATCAGGCAATGGCAGTACCGAAGATTTATCAGGCCGCATTATTGATTTAAGCGCCCCCATTGGTAAAGGCCAACGCGGACTGATTGTTTCACCACCTAAAGCGGGTAAAACATTAATCCTGCAAAATATGGCCCAAGCGATTATTCGCAACAATCCTGAGTGCTATGTGATTGTGTTACTAATTGATGAACGACCAGAAGAAGTAACTGAAATGGAGCGCTCGGTACGCGCCGCAGAGGTTATCGCCAGCACTTTTGATGAGCCGCCTGCACGACACGTTCAAGTTGCTGAAATGGTTATCGAAAAAGCCAAACGTCTAACCGAGCATAAACGTAACGTTATTATTTTACTAGACTCAATCACACGGCTTGCTCGCGCTTACAACACTATTATTCCCAGCTCAGGTAAAGTCCTAACGGGTGGTGTCGATGCCCATGCACTGGAACGACCTAAGCGTTTTTTTGGCGCGGCAAGGAATATTGAAGAAGGTGGTAGCCTTACGATCATCGCGACGGCATTGATCGACACAGGTTCAAAAATGGATGAGGTTATTTACGAAGAGTTTAAAGGTACGGGTAATATGGAGCTTCATCTTGACCGTAAGGTGGCTGAAAAGCGGGTCTACCCGGCAATTAATGTACGACGCTCAGGCACTCGCCGCGAAGAACTACTAACCAAAGAAGAAGAGCTTCAGCACATGTGGATTTTACGCAAACTGCTGCACTCTATGGAGGATACTCAAGCAGTTGAGTTTCTTATTGATAAACTCAAAGACACCAAAACTAATGGTGAATTCTTTACGTCTATGAAACGTCAAAAAACTGGAAAAATCGCTTAGCGATCATAGACTATGAGTTTGCAATTTAATAATTTGCGTGACTTCATCGGCTACCTAGAGGACCATGGTCAATTAGTTAGAATCTCACAGCCCATTGATCCCTATCTCGAAATGACAGAAATTTGTGACCGCTCTTTAAAACAGGGTGGCCCTGCTATCTTATTTGAAAATCCCATCGGCCATGATATGCCAGTGCTAGGCAACCTGTTTGGTACCGAGCAACGCGTTGCCCTTGCAATGGGTGAGACCGATGTCTCTGCTCTGCGTGAAATTGGCAAATTATTGGCCTTTTTAAAAGAACCCGAGCCGCCAAAGGGCTTAAAAGACATGTGGGAAAAAGCACCTATTTTCAAGCAGGTGCTCAATATGAATCCCAAAACTATCAAGAAGCCACCTTGTCAAACCCAGCAGTCGATAGGTGAGCAGGTAGATTTATCGCGTCTACCGATTCAGACCTGTTGGCCAGGCGATGCAGGCCCGCTCATCACTTGGCCCTTAGTCATTACCAAGGGGCCCAATAAAACTCGACAAAATCTTGGCATTTACCGCATGCAGGTGATCGGTAAAAATAAATTAATCATGCGCTGGTTATCGCATCGCGGCGGTGCTTTAGATTTTAAAGAATGGCAACAACAACACCCAGGCCAAGGATTTCCTGTCGCCATTGCCTTGGGTGCCGACCCAGCCACGACCTTAGGAGCTGTGACTCCCGTGCCTGACAACCTGTCTGAATATGCGTTTGCGGGCTTACTTCGAGGCGCTAAAACAGAAGTCGCTGAATGCCTACATTCAGATTTACAAGTGCCTGCTCATGCTGAAATTATTTTAGAAGGGGTTATTCAACCCGACGAAATGGCTGATGAAGGTCCTTTTGGTGATCATACCGGTTACTACAATGAAGTTGATCGCTTCCCAGTATTAACAGTAACCGCAATCACGCATCGCAATAAGCCTATCTACCATAGCACCTATACTGGGCGACCGCCCGATGAGCCAGCAATTCTTGGGTTGGCATTGAACGAAGTGTTCGTTCCCTTACTGCAAAAAACTTTTCCCGAAATTAG